>JAFYFI010000019.1 GCA_017543785.1 Alloprevotella sp. | reverse complement strand
CGCGACCTCATGATAGAGCTCTACAGCCATAAAATCAAGGAAGTCCTTGGCAGCGACTACAAACTCGCAAACTGCGACTAAACAAAACTTGGGAAACACAAGTTTTTGTTAAAACATAAAGAATGGGCAGAAGAGAAACTTAGGTTTCAACTTCTGCCCATTTCATTTTATATTCTGACTGAACTTGATTTGGCTCAAAATATAAAAAAGGACTACCGTGCTTTAGGGGGAATCTCGTAATCCCACAAGCAAGATTTCTTTTATCCCAGAGGGACTTGCAGATGGGCACTTCACACACCATAAGAATAACGAGTCTTTTTTTAGACTTATCCTAAGTGTGTACCTTGGCGTCCAAATGAAATTGCTCTCATCCTTAGTAGCTGTCAATTCAGTTCGCTGTACTCTCAGCTTGCACGGTTACGCTTCCTAGTCCTTATTTATATATGGTGAAATTTTTATTTGTTGTTTCTTACAATACGAATAATCATACGTATCTGGCTCCTGAGGCTTTTTGTTCAAAACTTTTAGGAGTGAAAGCTTCTTCCGAGAGTGGCGCATGAAAAATAATGGCTCTGATTCTCTGCGTCCCACTTTTTATTTATACTTTTGCATCTGCTTGTAACAGAGCTCTTCTATCAATCCTCTACATCACAGTGGGAAGGTGGAAGATGTTATAATTAGTTTTAAATCTTACTTTATAAATAAAAAATGAAGGCATATGTTTTTCCCGGACAGGGAACACAGTATGTGGGAATGGGTAAATCGCTATACGACCGCCATCCTGCAACGAGAAATCTCTTTGAGCGTGCTGACGAAATCCTCGGTTTCCAGATAACAAAGACTATGTTTGAAGGTACCGACGAAGAACTTCGCGAGACTCGCGTGACCCAGCCTGCAGTGTATCTCTACAGTGTGGCAGTGGCTATGAGTCTTGGCGACGACTTTCGCCCAGATATGGTGGGCGGCCATTCACTGGGTGAGTTCTCTGCACTCACAGCAGCAGGATGTCTGAACTTTGAGGACGGACTGCGCTTGGTTTCAGCCAGAGCGCATGCCATGCAGAAAGCATGCCAACAAAAACCTGGTACGATGGCTGCCATTATTGGTCTTGATGACGCTACAGTCGAGGCAGCTTGTGCCGAGGCTTCAAATGTGGGCATCGTGGTAGCTGCAAACTATAACTGCCCAGGTCAGCTCGTCATCTCAGGCGAAATGGACGCAGTGGGTGCTGCCGTAGAAATCCTTAAGGAAAAAGGAGCAAAGCGAGCCTTGATGCTTCCCGTAAGCGGTGCTTTCCATAGTCCGCTCATGCTCTCTGCAAAGGAGGAACTGGAAGAGGCTATCAGCAAAACTGTTTTCCATGAGCCGAAATGTCCCGTTTATCAAAATTTTGACGGCAAGCCACATACAGACATCGATGAAATAAAAAAGAACCTCATAGCACAACTCACTGGGAGCGTCCGCTGGACTGAGGAGGTGCGAAATATGATTTCCTCTGGCGCAGACTGGTTCATGGAATGTGGACCGGGAAGGGCACTGCAGGGTATGCTGACAAAAATCACACGCTCCATCAGTAAGGAGGCAGTAATCCTGGGAGCGGACAGTTAATACTGAGCCTATTTTTTATTCTCGCATATTCTTCAGCGAAGCCCATCCTCAAAAAAAACTTTAACAAAAAAGATGCAGAGGATTGCAATCTATCAGGTGTTGCCTAGGCTATATGGCAACCAAAACTCTACAAACACTCCCAACGGGACCATTGCCGAGAATGGCTGTGGTAAGATGTCGGCGTTCACCTTGGCACGCCTCAAGAGGCTGCGTCAGTTTGGCTACACCCATATATGGTACACAGGACTGCTGGAGCACGCTACCACTACCGACTACAGCCAGTATGGCATAACGCCCGATAACCCCAACATTGTCAAGGGGAAAGCAGGGTCGCCCTATGCCATAAAAGACTATTATGACATAGACCCCGACTTGGCGGATAACCCGGCAGAGAGGCTTTCCGAATTCAGAGCCCTTCTTGAGCGCACACACAGTGCAGGGCTGAAAGCGATTATTGACTTCGTGCCAAATCACGTCTCGCGTCAGTACCATTCCGACGCTGCTCCACAGGGCATACCACAGCTCGGGGCAGGCGACGACATGAGCAAAAATTTCAGTCCTCAGAATAATTTCTATTATCTCGGTGGAGAGACCCTTACGATAGACTATACGGACAAGAGCCAGCCCTATCATGAGCAACCAGCTAAAGCTACGGGGAACGACTGTTTCTCGCCAACCCCTGGAATAAGCGACTGGTATGAAACCGTAAAATTGAACTATGGAGTCGATTATCAAGGTGGAATGGCTCATCATTTCAGTCCCATGCCTTCAACATGGAAGCAGATGACCCAGATTCTGCACTTTTGGGCTTCTCAGGGGGTTGATGGCTTTCGCTGTGATATGGCTGAAATGGTGCCTTCAGATTTTTGGCACTATGCCATAAGCACCATAAAGGCAGAATTTCCACAAATCATCTTCATCGCAGAGGTATATAACCCATATCAGTATCGCGAATACATCCACCATGGAGGATTCGACTACCTCTATGACAAAGTCGGGCTTTACGATACTCTCAGGGCTATCCTTTGCGGCTGCAAGCCAGCTTCGTCGCTCACCTCGTGTTGGCAGTCTGTCGACGATATAAGAAGCCACATGCTCTCTTTCCTCGAGAACCACGACGAGCAGCGAATTGCCTCTGACTACTTTATAGCCAATCCCGAGCGAGCCTTGCCTGCCATGGTCGTGGCACTCAGTTGGGGAACGAACCCCTTTATGATATATGCAGGACAGGAACTCGGGGAGCGAGGCATGGACGAAGAAGGATTTAGTGGTCGCGACGGAAGGACAACTATCTTTGACTACTGGTCACCCTCAACGTTGCGCAAGTTGCCTTACGGCGTCTCTCGTCTCAGCTCCGAGGAGCGCAAGCTCTATGAGACCTATAACTGCCTTGTTGAAATGCAAAACTCTAGCCCAGCACTTAGGGAGGGTAGTTTTTATGATCTTACCTATGCTAACACAGAAGGAAACCCCAGCTTCGATGCCCATTCGCATTACGCCTTTCTGCGTAGCCATAAAGGGCGTCATGTCCTGATAGTATGTAATTTCTCAGGGCAGCGAGCCCAGGTCGCCATCAATATCCCCAAACACGCATTTGAATATAGCCAAATAAAGGAAGGCACAGTGAGAGCTACCGAGATGCTGACCCATAGGCATTTGGACGTGCATCTTTCGAGCACCACACCGCTACAGACCACAGTTCCCGCATACGGGGCTGTTTGCCTTACTTTTTTCCAAAAAATATAGTAAAACGCGAATAGTACAATAAAAAATAATTACATTTGCGCTCGCATTACTGAAATGCACACAAGCAAGCGAATCAATTCGCTGTAAGTGCATTAAAGGAAAGTTGCCAGAGTGGTCGAATGGGGCGGACTCGAAATCCGCTATACTCTTACGGGTATCGGGGGTTCGAATCCCTCACTTTCCGCAAGCCGTACGAAAGGAAGTCAAGAAATTGGCTTCCTTTTTTATAGAGAAAACAAAAGCCATAGGCAATAGTATATAGCCATTATCGGCGAAAAGCCAATGCTTGTCGCTATGCTGTGATGGCTCTGGGTAGCAATTTGTTGAATCTGTCCAGGCTGTTGTTACTTTTGGAAATCGATGTATGGCTGTAGCCGCTTAAAATCTTCTTGGCTAAAATCTTTTGAAAGTTTTAGGTCGTCAAAGCCTTTCAGAGGTCCGTATAGTCTTATGCGGTTGGTGATAAATTTCACTTGCTCGTAGTTGAGGTAAGGGTGCCGTACGAGAGTCTTGAAGTCAGCATGGTTTATTTTTAGTTTTAAAGGCCTCGAAGGTTCTTCTATCTTAAACCATTTTTCTATTCCGTCAGGCAGTCCGTCAATTTCCTTTATCTGTTCAACACTTACAAAGCCTCCAAGTCTGTTGCGATAGTTGACAATTTTGGATGCATAATAACTGCCTATGCCAGGGATTCGTTTCAGCATAGTCGTGTCTGCTGTGTTTAGTGGAACTACGGTGCCTGAAGAAAATTTCTGAGGCAAAAGTGCTCTTATGCTGTCGCGCCGTCTTTTGGCCTGCTCCCATTGTATTTCTTCAGCATTTTTGTTTATTACGATGTATGGTCGTAGTATTTCCTTTTGCTGCTGGGAGAGACCGTAAAGTTTCAGGAATGCGTCGGGCTTTCTCCAGCGTCCGTTGTGCCTGCGGTATTGCATGGCATTGTGGGCTTGCCATGGTTTAAGTCCTAAGCGTAGGAACGTTATGGAATCTGTGGTGTTAGGGTCAAAGGGAAAATATTCGGGGATGAAATCTTCGCCGGAGCTATTGTAGGTGTTTTGGCTATGATAGTTTTTGTGTTTGTATCTATTTGCAAACTCTATGGAGTCTTTTTCTATTTGTTTTTCAAATTCTGCAATTTCTCTTTTTTCCTTTTCTGTCAGTTGTACTTTTTCTGGCTGTCTGTGGTCTAGACTCTGGAGATAATAGTATGCCGCTATTGATAGTATTATCAATGACAGCAGCAGTAGTATGGGTCTTATGCGCATGGCTGAGAGATATTAGTTTCTTAGGGGTTTAGGTTTCCTTCTTGTATCCATTGCATTACGTTGGAGGGTGGCTGCTGAAGCTGAAGCTGGCGTTTCATATAGTCCATGTATGGTGCTACGTGGGCGAAGTATTTTTTGTAGCCTTTGCAGAGGTAGTTGTGACCCGGGTTGCCGTATTTGTCGGTAGTGAAACGTAGCCTGGGGCATTCACCGTTGCAGGCGTGTAGCCAGAGACATTCCTTGCATTCTTGTGTTAACTGTGTGCGCTTTGCTTGTCCAAACCGCATGGCTTCCTTGTTGTAGACGATGCTGGCAAGGGGCTTTTCCATAATGTTACCCAAGAGGTATTCGGGGAAGACGTAGTGGTCGCAGACGTAGATGTCTCCGTTGGACTCTATGGCGGCTGAGTGCCCACAGGTCTTTGCCATGGTGCACACGCCAGGCTCAACTCCTACCCAGCCTGCGAGGGTGGCGTCGAAGATTTGCACGAATGTGTTGCCTACGTCATGGCACACCCATTCGTCGAAGATGTCGCAGAGAAAGTTGCCCCAGTCGTCGGGCGTTATGCTGAACTGCGCCATGGCGTCGAAGGTGTTTTCATCAGGATTGGCAAACCACCTCCCATCGGTTTGGTGCTTTAGCCGCTCAACGACGGGTGTGAACTGGATATAATGGCATCCTATGTCCTTGAAAAACTGGTAGAATGCTGCGGGATGTTTGGCGTTTACGTTGTTGACAACAGCCAGGGCATTCCACTCTACGCCGTGGCGGTTTAGGATTTCTATTCCCTTCATGACTTGCCTGAACGATGGCAGGGAACGCTTAGTCCTGCGGTAGATGTTGTGGAGTTCTTCAGGTCCGTCGATGCTCACCCCGACGAGAAAATTGTTTTCTTTGAGGAAGTCTGCCCATTCGTCGGTTATCAGAGTGGCGTTGGTTTGCAGCGCGTTGTCAATCTGCTTGCCGTCGGCGTAGCGTTTTTGCAGTTCTATAGCTCTTTTGTAGAAGGAGAGTGGACGCATGAGTGGTTCGCCCCCGTGCCAAGTGAACAGAACATAGGGTACTGTCTGTATCTGGATATATTCTTTTATGAATTTTTCCAGTACGTCATCGCCCATGACGTTTTTGTCGGGAGTGGGGTAGAGATTTTTCTTTTCGAGGTAGTAGCAGTATTCGCACGCCAGGTTGCAGTGTGCGCCTGCAGGCTTGGCAAGGATATATACTGGGTGGGAGAATGGGGCAGCGGTAGTCAAGGTGAGTTTTTGTTTTTTTAGGG
>JAFYFI010000164.1 GCA_017543785.1 Alloprevotella sp. | reverse complement strand
GAGATGCCCAACAAACCCCTGCCGCCACTCCACCCCGGAACAAAGCAGCCGCTATCTCCCGAGGACCTCTTCCCCATCTTCTCCGAAGAGTGCTCCCGCCAGGAACTGAACCAGACCGACGCTTGGATAGACATCCCCGAGGAGGTTATGGAGAAATACAAGAGCTACCGCTCCACGCCCCTCGTGAGGGCTTACGACCTGGAGAAAGCTCTGGACACTCCGGCACATATCTACTTCAAGAACGAGAGTGTCAATCCGCTCGGCTCTCACAAGGTGAACAGCGCCCTGCCGCAGTGCTACTACTGCAAGCGCGAGGGCGTGACGAACGTGACCACCGAGACCGGCGCCGGACAATGGGGCGCAGCGCTGGCGTACGCCGCACGTGTGTTCGGACTCGAAACGGCTGTGTATCAGGTGAAGATTTCCATGCAGCAAAAGCCCTACCGCTCCATGATTATGCGCACGTTCGGCGCTACGGTGGAAGGCTCGCCGTCAATGTCAACACGCGCCGGAAAAGACCTCATCACGCAGAATCCCTCCTACACAGGCTCGCTGGGCTCTGCCATATCCGAGGCGATAGAACTCGCCACCACCACACCGGGCTGCAAATACACCCTGGGGAGCGTGCTCTCCCACGTCACGCTGCATCAGACCATCATCGGACTCGAAGCCGAGAAGCAGATGGCCATGGCTGGCGAATATCCCGACACCATCATTGCCTGCTTCGGCGGAGGCTCCAACTTTGGCGGACTGGCGTTCCCCTTCATGCGCCACAACTTCAAGGACGGACGCAAGACGGAGTTCATTGCTGCCGAGCCCGACAGCTGCCCCAAGCTCACGAGAGGAGAGTTCCGCTATGACTTTGGCGACGAGAGCGGATACACGCCGCTGCTGCCCATGTACACCCTGGGACACAACTTCCACCCCGCCAACATCCATGCCGGCGGCTTGCGCTACCACGGAGCCGGCGTCATCGTCTCGCAGCTGCTCAAGGACGGACTGATGCGCGGCGTGGACATACCGCAGCTGGAGGCTTTCGACGCTGCCCTGCTGTTTGCACGCACCGAGGGCATCATACCCGCACCGGAATCAAGCCACGCCATCGCCGCTACAATTCGCGAGGCACAGCGCTGCAAGGAAACGGGCGAGAAGAAGGTGATACTCTTCAACCTCTCAGGACATGGACTCATCGACATGACTGCCTACGACAGCTATCTTGCCGGCGACTTGCACAACTACTCCGTAAGCGATGAAGAGATTCGCGAGAACCTCAAAGACATTCCGCAGGTATAGGCGCACATGCCTTGGCGAGGAGGGCAAAGCTGTCTGTGCCATGGCTCACCGACATAAATACAAATCGCCAGATGCTGCACTCTACGCTTGCATCTGGCGATTTTCGCATGCCTGCCACGATTGCCCTGCTGCCTGCCATGGCTTTTGGCTGACGCTTGTAGGGAGTGACGACAACCGCCCGACTACCTCTTTATCACAAAATTTCTTTGCATACTCTGAGTCTTTTGTTACTTTTGCCATGTTATACATCTTAAATTTGTTATTCAAAACAGCATAAAACAACACTATCACACCATGAAAAGAATTTTCACATTCCTCTCCATTCTCTTTGTGGCATTATGGACCAAGGCGCAGACCGAGCCCATGTTCTCCACTGCCGAGGCTCCTGTTTACTACTACATACAGTTCAACAAAGGAGCTGCCTGCCTTGCCGACAAAGGCATTGACAGCGAACTGCAAACGGCGACAAAGTCGAACGTGGATGCTCAAAAATGGGCTTTCATCGGAACGAAAGACGAGTTTCTCCTGCTCGGCAAGACGGGGCGCTACGTGGCATTCAACGGCTCACGCTTCACCGCCAGCTCTACGGCAACGCCGCTCAAGATGGTTGCCACGAGCAACACGTCGGCAGCAGGCTGCTGGGAACTGCAGCGCACCGCGTCATCCAAAAGCATGAACCAGGAAGGAGGCACTGGAGCCGGCAAATACCTGTGCGAATGGACCGCAGGCGACGGCAACAACCCCGTGAGGTTTGTTGCTGCCCAAGCCATACCGCCCGTCTTCTCGACTACAGAAAACGAGACGTGGTACTTCCTGCAGTTCTGCATCTCCGGACAGACACTGCAGGACAACGGCACTGGCAAAAACGTAACCTACGGCGAGGCCGAGCCCTCGGACGCCCAGATGTGGAAACTGGTGGGCTCGAAAGACAACTTCCAGCTCGTTTCCAAATCGGGAAACTTCGCCACCATCGTAGGCTCAGGAAACAGCGCCAGGCTACAAGCCTCTGCCACGCCCGACGCCTACGGCTTCAGCCTGACAGAAACGGCTAATTCCACCTATGCTCCCAACTGGGAAATAGCATGGAACGGCTCCAACAGCGGCAAGAACAGCCTGAACCGCTGGGGAGGCGGCGAACTGGCTCTTTCGGAAATAGGACTGTGGAGCGCAAACGACAACAACAACCCCATCAGCTTCACCGATCCGGGAACAATGACCTATGCCGACTACAACGTAGTGGGGATAGAAAATTACGTGCCTGAACATCCGCAGACCCTCTGGTACACCCAGCCGGCTACACTGACCTCGGCAGCGAACAAATGGATGGAATACTCGCTCCCCATAGGCAACGGACAGCTGGGAGCCTCGCTGTTCGGCGGAGTGCTGAAGGACGAAGTGCAGTTCAATGAGAAAACCGTCTGGACAGGCAGTAACGCCCTGAGCAGCTACGGCGGAGGCGGATACGGAAACTATCAGAACTTCGGCTCCTTCTTTGCCGAAGACATCAGCGAGGGCACCTTCAGCTATGGAAGCAGCCGCCCGGCAACAAACTACCTCAGACAGCTCGACCTGAGCACTGCCACGGCAAGCGTAAGTTTCTCGGACGCCGACGGAGTGGACTACACCCGACAATACTTTGCCAGCTATCCTGCACAAGCCATCATCGCACGCTATGCAGCATCGCAACCCGGAAAAATCAGCCTGCGCTTCACGCTGAAGTCGGGAGTGGCTGGCTCTCCCTCAACAACATACTCTGACGGTGGCGAAGCATATTTCCAGAAAAAGCTCGACCTCGTAACCTGCAGGGCAAGGATAAAAGTGATTCCGAAAGGCGGAACCCTCACCAAGACGAGTGAAGGAATAGAGGTGCGCGGCGCCGACGAGATTGTAGTGATACTTGCAGGAGGAACAGACTTCGACGCGTCGAGCCAGACTTACATCTCCAACACTTCTAAGCTCACCTCGCGCATCAGAGACATCATGCAAGCTGCAGAAAACAAGGGCTGGGACGCTCTCCTTGCCGAACACGTCAGCGACTACCAGACATACTTCAGCCGCGTAAACCTGCAACTCGGCAACGCCGCAAACACAATGCCCACCGACCAACTCGTAGATACATACAGCAAGACTGCGGCTTCGTCAAGTACTCAGAACACGCTGATGCTCGAAAAACTCTACTTCGACTATGGCAGATACCTCGAAATAGCTTCGTCGCGCGGCGTGGCACTGCCCAGCAACCTGCAGGGAATATGGAACAACAACCCCACCCCACCCTGGAACTCCGACATACATGCAAACATCAACGTGCAGATGAACTACTGGCCCGCCGAGCCTACAAACCTCAGCGAGATGCACATGCCTTTCCTCGACTACATTATAAATATGGCAGTCAATCATAAGGAATGGCAAAACTACGCAAAGCGTTCCGGACAGACTGTGGGCTGGACTTTCTACACAGAGAACAACATCTTTGGCGGCGGCTCACCGTGGAGCGACAACTACACCATAGCCAACGCCTGGTACGCCACACACCTGTGGCAACACTACCGCTACACGCTCGACCACGACTTCCTGCTCCGCGCATTCCCTGCCATGTGGAGCTGCTCGCAGTATTGGATGGAACGCATGGTGAAAGCCAGCGACGGCACCTATGAATGTCCCAACGAATACTCGCCCGAACACGGTCCGCAGAGCCAGAACGCCACAGCCCACTCGCAGCAACTCGTCGTAGAGCTCTTCCAAAACACACTGGAAGCTGCACAAATCCTGGGCAGCGAGGCAGGACTGACGATGGAAAACCTTGCGCGTCTGACCGACTATTATGAACATTCCGACAAAGGTCTGGCAAAAGAAACCTACACTGGGCAGTGGGGCAATCCTCAAAACGGAGTGACGAGCGGTACAGAGATTCTGCGCGAATGGAAATACTCCCCCTACAGCGTAGGCGAGAACAACCACCGCCACCAGAGCCACCTGATGTGTCTCTATCCCTATGCTCAGGTGACACCCGAAAGCCAATACTTCAACGCAGCCGTAAACTCACTGCGCCTTCGCAGCGACAACTCAACAGGGTGGTCCATGGGCTGGCGCATAAACCTTTGGGCACGCGCCCAGGACGGCGACCATGCCCACATACTGCTGCACAGCGCGCTGAGACACTCTACAAGCTACGGCACAGATCAGGGCCGCGGCGGCATCTACTATAACCTCTACGACTCGCATGCCCCGTTCCAGATTGACGGTAACTTCGGAGCCTGCGCAGGTATAGCCGAGATGCTCATGCAAAGCTCCGACGGAAACATACGTCTGTTGCCCGCCCTGCCAAGTGTATGGGCTGAAGGTAGCATCCAGGGGCTGAAGGCTGTAGGTGGCTTCAGCGTAAGCATTACATGGGAGAAAGGGCTGCCCGTAAGAGCCGAAATAAGTAATCCGCTCGGGCAGAAAGCCAAGGCTATCTATGGAGCATACCAAATACCTATAGACGAAACGGCAGGGAGCCTGACTGTGATAGAATTCGACAGCAACGGCATACCGACTTCCATTACAACGCCAAGACAAAAAGGAGGAACGGCTTTTTTCATCAACAGCCGCACCGTGAGCCTCAGCGGTAGCGGCACAGACACTGTCAGCATCTACGACTTGCAGGGACGCATGCTCGCAAGCCTCAGCAGTGGGAAGACACGCATACCCGAGGCAGCTGGCAACGTAGTCATCATAAAAGTAAAAGCTAAGGACGGAAAGACGCAAAGCTACAAGATAGCTCTCTAAATACCTTAAAAATGTTAAAAAGAAAGCTCGTAATCAAATTTTTACGGGCTTTCTTTGAATTTATCCCTATAATATTCTATTTTTGCGGTCTTAAATTAGGTTTAGTATGCGTCAACTAAAAATTAACAAAAGTATCACAAACAGGCAGAGCGCCGCGTTGGACAAATATCTGGTAGAGATAGGCAGAGAAGAGCTCATCACTACCGACGAGGAAGTGGAGCTTGCTCAGCGCATTCACCACGGAGACCGTGAAGCACTGGAAAAACTCACACGTGCAAACCTCAGATTTGTTGTCAGCGTAGCTAAGCAATATCAGAACCAGGGCCTTGCGCTCAACGACCTTATCGACGAGGGCAATCTGGGCTTGATACGCGCAGCTCAGAAGTTTGACGAGACACGCGGTTTCAAGTTTATCTCTTACGCCGTTTGGTGGATACGCCAAAGCATACTTCAAGCCATCAGCGAGCAAAGTCGCATTGTTCGCATGCCGCTCAACCAAGTAGGTTTCCAAAGCAAGCTGACCAAGGCAATAGTATCGTTCGAGCAAAAGAACGAGCGCCGCCCCTCAGTGCAAGAGCTTGCCGACATTCTCGGAGTGGAAGTTCAGAAGGTTCAAGACGCCATGGGCTCCAACGGAAAGAAGGTATCCGTAGATGCTCCTTTCCAGGAAGATGATTCCAACAGCCTCATCGACATCATGACCGACGAAAGCGCTCCAGGCACCGACAACCAGATGGAGAAAGAGTCTCTGAGCGCCGATCTCGACGCTGCTCTCCACACTCTCACCGACAGAGAGCGCCAGGTGCTAAAGATGCTTTTCGGCATAGGCCGCAACGAAATGACAGCTGAGGAAGTAGCAAACTCCATGAGCCTGACTCGTGAGCGTGTAAGGCAAATCAAGGAGCGCGCATTGCGCCGCCTCCGCGAAGCAGACAACATTAAGATACTTACAAAGTATCTGGGATAAGAAGATTGCTTTATCCGGAAAATGAAAAGCGGGCAAGTCCACACGATGTGGCTTGCCCGCATTTTTTATGTAAACGTCTTAATCTTTTTATGTATCCGAGAAGGAATCTAATGCGTCAGACTAAATTTTTGAGACATCTGACTCCGTCGCTGCGTTAATTATCCTTCGTCGTTGGCGTAGGTAAAGGCGTCGGCGCAGCTTCTCCACTCCAGAATCTCGCCTTCGCGGAAGAATCGGCGCAGTTCTGCAGCAGCAGTTTCGGGACCGTCGCTGGCATGGACTATGTTCTCCTGGAAACTCACGGCATAGGTGCCGCGGATGGTTCCCGGCGCGGCGGCACGCCCGTTGGTAGGACCTGCCAGGGTGCGCACCACCTCGATGGCATCTACGCCTTCCCAGCACATTGCCACTACCGGCGCAGCCATCATGGAGTCCTTCACACGTTGGAAGAAAGGTTTGTCGCTCAGGTGTGCATAGTGTTCACTGAGGAGTTCGTCTGTGAGCTGCATCATCTTGAGTCCGCAGAGGTGCAGACCCTTGCGTTCAAAGATTGAGATAATCTCGCCTACGAGTCCGCGCTGCAGCGTGCCCGGCTTCAGCAGGACCAAAGTTTTTTCTCTTGCCATGGTATTTTAAGGTTAGGTTTGGGAGCCCTCTTCCACCCCTCAGCAATGGGAGGCTGGTAAGGGGGCTCCTGTTATGTATAGTTATTTAGTCATTTGCATGCCTATCATCATGCCGTCGTACTTCTCTGCCAAGCCGGTGATGGACTTGACGGCACTATTGCCCGAGAGGCTACCCACAAAGCTGATGAGCTTCAGGGCCTTGTCGCTGTTGAAGAGCAGGCTAATCTTGTTGCCCGACTTTGCTACGTTGGCATTGATTTTTCCAAGTCCGAAGAGCGTGGACAGCTGTATCTTTTTGTTTGCGGTGTCAAGGGTGTAGGTGCCGCTTATTTTCTTGCCGCCGATGTTTGCGCTGAAGCTCTTGTCCTGGTTGAAGGTGAAAGAGCAAGCTCCTGGCTTGATGCCTATTTTCTGAAGCTGTCCGTTGATTTCGCCTTCGAGTTTTGACGCAGCCACGGCGCCGCCAGCTTTCATGAGCAGGTTCTCTGTCTCGAACACGCAGTCGCTGCCAGTGTAGTTCCAAGTGCCGTAGATGTCGCTCTCCGTAAGGCTGCTGCCGCCCAGAACCGAGCTAAGGATATTGCCAAGAATGCCGAGCGAGCCCGAGGTGCCCGTCGAAGTGCCTGCAGAGGTTGTAGCTCCAGCGTTGCCACCCAGCACACTGCCAAGTACGTTGCCAAGGTTACCGGTATTGCCCAGGGAGCTGCATGAAGCAAGCAGAAGCACAGAAGCTGCCATGGCAGCTGTAAAAGATTTGAATTTCATTGACTTATAGTTTTTTATGTTTGAATTTTGTGCAAAGTTAGCTTTTCTTTCTGTTATACAGACTATTAGAGTTGGAAAAAAAACACGCCTACAGAGACTGAAAAGCCAAAGAGGCTGAGAATTTTCCTTTTCGCACAAAAAAAACTCTGCCGCGCACCTAGAAGCGCCCTCGGCAGAGTTTTTTGCTATGTATCTTTCAGTGAAAGGTTTCTTACATCATGCCTCCCATTCCGGGTGCAGGCATCGGCATGGCAGGTTTCTCCTCGGGTTTGTCGCAGATGACGCACTCCGTAGTGAGGAACATTCCTGCTACGCTGGCGGCATTCTCCAGAGCTACGCGAGCCACCTTGGCAGGGTCGACGACACCTGCTGCGCGGAGATCTTCGTACTTCTCAGTCTTGGCATTGTAGCCGAAGTTGCCCTTGCCTTCGCGTACGTTGTTCACTACCACAGCACCTTCCACGCCTGCATTCTTACAAATCTGGCGCAGGGGCTCTTCTATGGCGCGGCGGATAATCTGGATACCCGTTGTCTCGTCGGCATTGTCGCCTGTGAGGTTTGCCAGTTTCTCCTGAGCGCGTATGTAGCTCACGCCGCCACCGGTAACGATGCCTTCCTCGATGGCAGCACGTGTGGCGCAGAGCGCATCGTCGCAGCGGTCCTTCTTCTCCTTCTGCTCAGTCTCGCTGGCAGCACCAACCTCGAGCACACAAACGCCGCCCGACAGTTTGGCAAGGCGCTCCTGAAGCTTTTCCTTGTCGTAGGAGCTTGTAGTGTTGGCAATCTCGTTCTTTATCTGGTTGATGCGGTCGGCTATGGCTTGCTTGTCGCCAGCACCGTCAACGATGGTGGTATTCTCCTTGGTCACCGTAACCTTGTCGGCAGTGCCAAGCATGTCGAGGGTAGCCTGTTCGAGCTTCATGCCCTTTTCTTCGCTGATGACAATACCGCCCGTGAGCACTGCGATGTCCTCGAGCATAGCCTTACGACGGTCGCCGAAGCCAGGAGCCTTGACGGCGCATATCTTGAGCTGAGCCTGCAGGCGGTTGACGACGAGGGTTGTGAGTGCCTCGCTCTCCACGTCCTCAGCAATGACGAGCAGAGGTCTGCCGCTCTGTGCTGCAGGCTGCAGAATGGGGAGGAAATCCTTCAGGTTGCTGATCTTCTTGTCGTAGATGAGGATGTAGGGGTTCTCCTGAACGCACTGCATCTTCTCTGCGTCTGTCACGAAGTATGGCGACAGATAGCCACGGTCGAACTGCATACCTTCAACGGTCTTCAGCACTGTGTCGCGACCCTTGGCATCCTCGATGGTGATGACGCCATTGACGCTGACGGCGCGCATACCGTCGGCAATGAGCTTACCTATTTCAGAGTCGTTGTTGGCGCTGATGCTTGCCACCTGCTCTATCTTTTCGTAGCTCTCGCCCACCTGTTCAGCCTGTTCCTTGATGCCCTCAACGACGGCAGCCACAGCCTTGTCGATGCCGCGCTTCAAGTCGAGGGGATTAGCACCGGCGGCAACGTTCTTCATGCCCTCGGTGAGAATAGCCTGTGCCAGCACGGTAGCCGTTGTCGTTCCGTCGCCGGCATCGTCGCCTGTCTTGCTGGCTACGCTCTTCACGAGCTGGGCACCAGCGTTCTCGAAAGCCCCGTCGAGCTCTATTTCCTTTGCTACGGTAACACCGTCCTTTGTGATGCGCGGAGCACCGAATTTCTTGTCGATAACCACGTTGCGTCCTTTCGGACCTAGGGTTACCTTCACTGCATTTGCCAACTGGTCGGCACCTTCACGAAGGGCTTCGCGAGCCTCAACGTTGTATTTTATTTCTTTTGCCATTGTTCTGAGTGTTTTTGTTGAATGGAGTGTTTTTTAGATTATTGCCAGGACGTCGCTCTGACGCATGATGAGATATTTCTCGCCGTCGAGCTCAACCTCGGTGCCGCTGTATTTGCCATAGAGCACCTTGTCGCCTACGGTGAGTACCATTTCTTCGTCCTTTGTACCTTTACCTACTGCGAGGACTTCGCCCTGCAGGGGTTTTTCCTTGGCTGTGTCGGGGATGATGATTCCGCCAACGGTCTTTTCTTCTGCCGGAGCGGGCTTGATGAGCACGCGGTCGGCTAGGGGTTTGATGTTCATTGCTTATAAAGTTTTTTGGTTAATTTTCCACTCTGCCTTGTATCAAAAAGCGTGCCAAAAGGTTTTATGCCACGTTTTTTCTTGCCGACGGTGCTGCGCGCGAAGCGTTGCGTGAGCTTTTTTCTCCGAGCAAAGCTCGTGGAGGGTCTATGCCTCAGGTGAGCCGCCTCAGGCAAGGGCATGAAACCTTACGGAAAATTTTAGGGCATACATATATTAATATATATAGACATGACGTGCCTTTGTCAAAATCCTTTATCCCAGGCCCCCTGTTTTTGAGCTCAAAAAACGGGCATAAAAATCATCTCCGAAAATTTTGGTCCGAAAAATGCCAGTTTTTCGCAATTTGCGGAAATGTTTGAGTTTCAGACGGATACAAAATTCAGACTCGGATTTTCGTTTGATTTTTCAAAATCCGAGCCTAAATTTTGTATCACCTTGAAACTCAACCATTTCCGCTAATTGCGAAAAACGGGCATTTTTCGGAACTTTTTTCGCGGAGATGATTTTTATGCCCGTTTTCAGGGCTCAAAAACAGGGGGTCTGGGATAAAGGATTTTGCCAAACAGCCTTTCATCGGTCGTCTTTTTCCTCGCTGAAGTACTCCGTCCTCGTGCCCGTGAT
>JAFYFI010000163.1 GCA_017543785.1 Alloprevotella sp. | reverse complement strand
CGAATCGTTATTGTTGGTCACCTGAAGGTCGAAATAAAACTGCTCCCCCCTCCTGAACACACACGCCGGTTTCATGTCCTTGTCCAGCAACTGAAGCTTTACGCTAAACCCCAGATCATCGCTGTAATCATACGACGACGATTCGGTGGACCAGTTTACATCAAACTCATGATCATCATCGGAGCAGGAGTATACGATGGGAGCACCAACGATGAAGAACAAACCAAATAATAGCTTTTTAATCCGTTTCTCTATCATATATTTCAAATAAAATGATAATAATGGCAGAGTCGCTGCGGCGCTCCGTGCGCGCTCCGCCTGTCATTGAGTAAAAGATTCTTTATAGGATTATCTGCCCAGCGAATATGTAGTTACCCATATATATTAATAAGGTATAGGTACCACTGAGCGTGGTAGGCAGCGAGAGGGTCTGAACGCCTGCGGGCAGGTAGTCGGAGTAGACGACGTTGCCAGAGGCATCGCGGAGTTCAACGGGAACGGCTTCGGAGTATGATTCGCCGAAATACAGTGAGAAGCCGTCAAGGAAAACCAGAGGAGGTTGCATAGGAGACTTATGAGTAGTATTATCAACTTCCTCTGTTGGGTCAATATAGCTGGAGGACAGAATAATCCGCCGAAGCTCTTGGGACTGTCCATTTACGCATACAAAAGTGACAGACCAAAACAAAAACGCTATAATTCTTTTCATGGTGCTTATGTTTTATTAAACAGCACAAAATTAGCCTTATTTCAGCTATTAACAAATTAAAATGGCAGTTTTCTGCTGCCAGAAAACTGCCATTTTCAACATAAACGACTGATTTACAGTCTTATAGGATTTTATTTTCTTTAAGTAGAAAAGCACTATAAGCCAAATTTATCTCTTATCTGTGAATCAAAATCTGCGGGTTTTCCTATTTGGCCAAATACCTTTTTCAGCATATAACGCCGTCTTTTTGATACGTAGTCAAAGTCTTTCCCTGTGATTGTTATTATGTCTCGTGGCTCAAAACCCATACAAACCAATATGCACAACCTATAGTCATCGATTTTCAGACGATGCCTTTCTTTTAACCATGGTCTGGCGGTGTCTATGACTTTTTCAAATTCTAATTCCAGCTGTATCCAGTCTTCTTTTGTGGCTTTAACTTGGGGATGCCTTGAAATAAAGACAAAGCGTTTGTAGGAGTCTGATGAGTACAAAGATGTGCTTGCTTCCATCTTTTCGTGTTCTGCAAGTTTGTGTTTGCTTTCCTCCACCCTTAAAGACAAGTCGTCGATGATACTTCTCAGTTCAGAAATCCTCCTCTCTCTTTCCTCCAGATCGCCACTATACTGATTCATGTATTCTTTCAGTTCTGCATCTTTGACCTTTAATTCCTCCAGATCCTTTCTGTACATTTCTTTCAGTTCCTGCATTTCCTCGAAACGAATCTTCTGTGTTTTCTTGTACCTTTTATAAATAAGGTATACAAAGAAGGAGAGAAGAAGGAATAGAGAAAGCGTCCTGTATAAATGCGCCTTATACGATTCGGCTTCTATCTGAAATCTCTCAGCCAAGTGCTCGTTTCTTTCGTAGTCATACATAGACTGCATCTGCTGAAGATTGCGGGCAACTGTAGTATTATATGATGAGTCCCCTTGATGATAGCAGAGCACAGCGTACTTTGCTATTGAGTCTGTCTTTTTCCTCATCTTAAATACTTTTAAAAGGCCTTCGGAAGCGCCGAGCTTCAGATTCGCCGACGATGCCTTCTGCTGGAGAAGACGGAAGAAGTATTCTGCTGAATCTACTTGATGATTTGCGATGTAGTACTGACCAATGGTATAGTAAATGCCTTCATGCCCTGCTCTTGCAAAGCCATTCTTTTCAAAATAGCCAGATTCTTTCTTGTAAAAGTCAAGGTATCTCCGGGCTTTGGCGAGGCTGTCTAAATGAATAAGTGCAGATACCCCACTGCCCATACAACGTGCTGCCATTTCTTTCTTCCCCATAGAAAGAAAAAGAGGGATAGACTTGTCTTTTATAATCATTACAGAGTCATAGTCTTCAAGTGCGTAATATGCGTTTGCCTTTAAGCTCTCACATAATACGTAAGACAGACTATCCCCGTCTTTCAGTGCATAGTGTGAAGCTAAATTGAGGTGGTGTAATGAATACCGCGGAAGATACTTCTTGCCGAATATGTCGCTTAGCTGGGAATGGATGCGACATAGTAAGTAATAGTTTGCGTTATATTTGGTTGTATCGCCTTGTTCAGCCGCATGAAGATAGTGTTTCAAAGCTTTGGGGAATTCACCCATATCTGCATAGGCACGGCCAAGCAAGTAGTGTGCCTTCATCTTCTCGTCAGGCGTGCCGTGGCGGTCGAAGTAGTCCACGAGGATGCGCTGGAGGCTGTCGCTGCGGAAGACGGTGTCGGCCTGGTTGACAACCTGCAGGGAGTCGAGCTGTGCACGGCGTTCAGAGTGATGAGGAGCGGTGCAGGAAAAGATGATGATGAGGAGGAAGACGGCACCCCAAGCCCCCACCCTGTTTCCCTCAAGGTGGCGGGATGTGCCAGATATGCTGATGTATGGCTTGTTTCGCTTCATGATGCAAAGGTACAAAGAAAAATAGAAAGATTCTTCATTTTTCGTTCCTATTTTTTTGTTTTTTTTGTACCTTTGCATGTCAGAAGGAGAGAGTCCAAAAAGTGTTTGGAGCCGCTGATAATGACGGATTTAGAGCGAGGAAACGCAGTCCTCATTGAGATTCTCTGAAGGAGGACTCGAGTCCCGATGGCAAAAGGACTGGAGTTTTTTGACAGACGGACTCGAGTAGTTTGGCAGACGGACTCGAGTAGCATGGCGCAAGGACTCTCGCGGGCTGGAAGGCTGCCAATTGGTGCGTAATAAATAGATGAGCACAAGTATTCTTATAAGACCACGTATTAGGCGGATTTCAGGTTGAGAAATGAGATACACAGTTATTCTCTTATGTGGATGAACAAACATAGTTTATTTATTGAACACAGAGACTCAGAGGCACAGAGTTTTTCTCTTTTAACAAGAACTCTGCGTCTCTGTGTCTCTGTGTTCTTTATTCAAACTCCTAAACTCCTTAGACATGCGAAAGTTGAATTATAACAGTTCCTGTCCAAACCTTGCTGCGCGCCACCGTCGTGCGTTCACCTACCGTGGCATAAAGAAAGTGGGAACAGGAGTCTCGTTGACTTGTTCCCACTTTCTTGTAGCGAGGGTGGGTCACGATCCCACGACCTCCGGATTATGAATCCGACGCTCTAACCAGCTGAGCTACCTCGCCCCGAAATGCCACATCCGAGATGTGGACAACCGGCCATTGCCGAATTGCGGGTGCAAAGGTAATTAAAAAATTTTAATGACCAAAAGAATTGCAGAAATATTTTTGTCAGAACATGGAAAAATTGTACTTTTGTCGCCGAAACTTACCATTTTTTGTCGTTTGCACGTTAAGATTAGTATAACTTATGAAGAAAAAGAAGATAAACATAGAGCATGAGTTGCGATGCAAACATGCCAGCATTATATGGCCGCTGCTCTCTACCGACGCCGGACTGAAGAAGTGGATTGCCGACGAGGTGACGCGCCAGGGAGAGCAGATGACGTTTACATGGGGCGAGACATGGAGCAACCATGAGATAAAGACCGCGCATGTGGTTGAGGAGAGCCGGCAGGAGCGCATCCGCTTTGTATGGGACGATGAGACCGACAGCGACGCCTATTGGGAAATGCTCATCGAGCGCAGCGACATCACCGGTGACTACATACTGGTGGTCACCGACTTCGCGCTGCCGGAGGACGAGGAGTCGTTGCGCGACATCTGGCAGCAGAACTTCGAGCAGCTGCACCAGTCCACGGGGCTCTGACGTTGCTACGGCAAATCGCTCTATGTTCTCGAACGTGAATCTACGTAAATCCGACGTTTATTCCTTGCATGAAAGGTTGGTGGTCGGGTTTACGTAGATTTCTTTTATGGCATGAATGTTTTTGGACACAAAATCGTTTTAAAATCTTTATTCAACTTTCGCAAGCTCCGCTTGCTCTTTGGAGTTTGGGAGTCTGGGAGTTTGGGAGTTTGGGAGTTTGGGAGTTTGGACGATACTTCTCACCACTCACCTCTCACTTCTCACTTATCACTTTTCACTTATCACTTAAACATCCCCCTCGGGGGCTTGGGGGGCTTCTCCTCTCTAAAACATCCCCCTTGGGAGCTCTACTCTTTATACACATTTGTATAGGAAATACAATTGGCAACGAATGCAACGGTTTCAATGGTTAGCGGAGAAGACGGCCTGCAAGGCCAGCAGCAACCAGCCCAGGGCAACGCCCTGGGTATTAT
>JAFYFI010000162.1 GCA_017543785.1 Alloprevotella sp. | reverse complement strand
AGTGTCACTTCATGCTGCGGCTTCTCGTTGTCGTAAGCTTCGGCGTCACTTTCGGGAGAGCCCATTAGGAACGTGCCGCCTTCAACGGCAATCATCTTGAACGAAACACCGCCAACAGTAATAGTTTGGTTTTGAAACTTGGGCGCATCAACGCCCTTTTCGTCATCGTCGTCACCGCCGCAGGCGGCAAAGGTGAATGCCATGAGCAGCATGGCTGCCAGCATCCATTTGGTCATAAGGGTTTTCATCGTTTTTGTCTTATTTGTGGTTATTGATTATAGAACATACCTATTTGCGGTCGGCAAGGAAAGCCTCCACGTCATCTGCCCTGTAGGGAATGCGCTTTTCGCCCAGGAAGCGGCAGCCGTCCTTTGTGACGAGTACGTCGTCCTCAATGCGTATGCCGCCAAAGTCCTTGTATGCCTCTATCTTGTCGAAGCAGAGGAACTCGGCGTTGGTGCCTTCGCGGCGCCATAGGTCGATGAGCTGCGGGATGAAGTAGATGCCAGGCTCGTCGGTCACTACGAAGCCCTCTTCCAGACGGCGTCCCATGCGCAGGGCGTTAGTGCCAAACTGCTCCAGGTTGGGGCGCGTCTCCTCGTCGAAGCCCACGTAGATTTGTCCCAGTCCTTCCATGTCGTGCACGTCCATGCCCATCATGTGTCCCAGTCCGTGGGGCAGGAAGAGGGCATGTGCTCCGGCGCGGACAGCCTCCTCGGTGTCGCCGCGCATGAGTCCCAGGTCCTTGAGGCGGTCGGTCATCAGGCGGCACACGTCGAAGTGCACGTCCCACCAGCGCACTCCCGGGCGTGCCTTTTGCAGAGCCAGGTCGTGGCAGTCGCTGACGATGTCGTGTATCTCGCGTTGCTTCTGCGTGAAGCGTCCGCTCACGGGCGAGGTGCGTGTGTGGTCGGAGCAATAGTTCTCGTTGGTCTCTGCGCCGCAGTCGCACAGCAGCAGTCTGCCCTCCTCGAGAGGTGCGTCACTGGGATATCCGTGCATTATCTCGCCGTGCTGCGTCACGATGCTCTGGAACGAGGTGATGCATCCGTAGCTCTGGGCTATGCCGCTGAGCACACCGCTGATGTACTGCTCCGTCAGTCCCGGGCGGCAGAGGCGCATCGCCGTGGTCTGCATCTCATAGCCTATGGCTGCTGCACGCTCTAGCTCGGCTATCTCCTCGGCGCTCTTCCTGCTGCGCAGCTTCACGACGGCATCTATCAGCGTCTGACTTGCCTCGGCACGCTGGCGCGAGGGGTGTATGCGGAGCATGTCCATGAGCTGTATCTGCGTGTCGTAGCGATAGGGCGGCAGGAAATGCACGCGGCGGCCTTGCTTCACAGCGTCATCGACAACTTCATAGAGGCGTTTCATGGGAGCCGTAGCGCTCACGCCTGCCTCGGCAGCAAGGTCGCCTACCGACTTCACGCTGCCATACCAAACAATGTCGTCAATGTCGATTTCGTCGCCGTAGAGAGTCTCAATGCCCGTATCGGCATCTATGACGCCCACGAGTCCGTCGCGGTGCTGGGCAAAGAAATAGAGAAAAGAGCTGTCCTGGCGGAACTTGTAGGCGTTGGCAGGATAGTTCATAGGGGCGTCGTTGTTGCCAAAGAGCACAATGAGCCCATCGCCTACCAGCTCGCGAAGGCGGCGGCGGCGTTCAACATAAGTATCTTTGGAAAATAGCATATCTTTAGTGATTTTTTTGTTCAAAAAACTTTCTGTAGTTGGGCAAAAGTAGAATTTTTATTCCGAAAACTATATCTTTGCATTGATTTTATTCCTTTGAGATTACATAATGTCTGGAATTCTACACTTTTTCAATCCTTCGCACGACGAAGCCCTTGCCAGCGACTCGCCCTACTACACTCCCACGAAGGCTGCCCTGCGCATGGAGGAGGAGCTGCAGGACTTTCCGCGCCTGTGGGCTGAGAGGTGCGACTTCATTCCCGGCGAGCTGTTTTCCTGGATTGCGGTGACTGGCATTGAGCCTTGGGGCTGGGACAAGAGGGCAAGGTTCCTGATGCGTAAGGCTGGCGCTCCCGAAGACTTCCTGCCCGGCGACGAGACGCTGGCACACATACGGCGGCTCAGTTCGCGGCAGACGGTGGCTGAACTGCTGCCCTTGCTGACATCGCAGTGCGAGGGCACGTTCGGCGAGTCGCATTTCTTCACTTCCGAGGAGGAGCTCTATGGCTGGCTCTCCACCTGCCGCGAGGCTATGCTCAAAGCTCCCTGGAGCTGCAGCGGCAGGGGCGTCTTCAGGTGCAACGGCAGCCCTGAGCCTGAACAGCGCCGCCGCATAAGCCGCATCGTAGGCGAGCAGGGCGGCATAGAGGCTGAGCCATACTATCCGCAGGCACACGACTTCGCCATGGAGTTTGAGAGCAAGGGCGGAGAGATTTCATACCTGGGCATTTCCCTGTTTCTCACCTCGCCCGAGGGTCGCTACCTGGGCAACATCATCGACAGCGAGGAAAACCTGCTCAGCCTGCTGGAGAGTCTTTCGCCCACACCCTCACGTACGCGCGATATATATAATAATGTACGCGAGAAGCTCACCTCCGTCCTCGCCCACCACGTAGCCCCGTTCTACGAAGGTCCGCTGGGCGTGGACATGCTCCTTGCCGAGGGTTGCATCTGCCCCATGCTGGAGCTCAACGTGAGGCAGACCATGGGTGGCGTGGCGCTGAAGATGCGCAAGAGAGTGGATGCGCCGTCGCTGCTGAGCATAGGCATGGAAAACGGGCGCCTGAAAGCGCAGATAAAGAATTACGATAAGGAAAAAATGATTTTTCGGAAATAATTAGTACTTTTGCAAGGCATTATAGTGAAAACCAATAAAAAACAAAACGTCATAAAACTATGAAAAGACTATTTTCTATCATCCTCGTATGCTTCGCCGTACTGGCAGCTAACGCACAGTTTGAAAGTGGCACCAAGTATGTCAACGGCTCACTGACCGGACTGGGACTTTCCTACAGCAAGAAAGCCGAATGGCGCTTTGGCATACAGGCTGAAGCTGGCTACTACTTCGCAGACAGCTGGATGGCTCGCGTAAATGCAGGCTACGAACATACAAAGGCTACCGACGACTTCAGCATAGGTGCCGGAGTACGCTACCACTTCCTGCAGAACGGCATTTTCCTCGGCGCAGGCGTGGAATACAACCACTACACAAAGAACGTCAACGACGTCATGATTCCCGTGGAAGTGGGCTATACGTTCTACCTGAACCACTACATAGCCATAGAGCCTGCCGTTTACTACAAGATGAGCACCAACGACTTTGCCGACGGCAGCACTGTGGGGCTGCGCATAGGTCTGGGATACTACTTCTAAGACGGCATGTCGGGGGTAGCACCGATTCTTTCCACAAACCACACGGAAAGGCAGAGCACGGCACTGCCTGCCGACACTGCCAGGAATGGCATGTAGGCAGAGAGCCTGATGCTTACCGTGTGGTTTGTGGATGTTTTTTTTCTTTTCCTAAACTTTCTCCAGAAACATTACCATCATGCAAATATCTGAACTGGGCGAGTTCGGCCTGATAGACCACCTGACAAAAGACATAAAACCTCAAAACGCCAGCACCGTGCTCGGCGTGGGCGACGACTGCGCCGTGCTCTCATACCCCGCGAGCCAGGTGCTCGTCACCTCCGACATGCTCATGGAGGGCATACACTTCGACCTTGTATATACCCCGCTGAAACATCTGGGCTACAAGGCTGCCATGGTGAACTTCTCAGACATCTATGCCATGAACGGACACCCGCGCCAGCTTGTGGTGAGCATCGCCGTGGGACGCCGCTTCCAGGTGGAACACCTCGAGGACATCTATGCCGGGCTGCGGCTTGCCTGCGAACGCCACGGAGTGGACCTCGTGGGCGGCGACACCTGCAGCTCCATGACGGGACTGGCGCTGAGCCTCACGTGCATTGGCGAGGCTAAGGCTGAGGATGTGGTGAGGCGCGACGGGGCTAAGGTGAACGACCTCATCTGCGTGAGCGGAAACCTGGGAGCTGCCTACATGGGACTGCAACTCATGGAACGCGAGAAACGCGTCTTCGAGAGCAAGCCCAACAACGCCGAGGCGGCACAGCCCGACTTCAGCGGACACGAATATCTCATAGAACGCCTGCTCAAGCCCGAGGCAAGAAAGGACATCGTAGAGCGCCTCGCCAAAGCAGGCATACGCCCCACTGCCATGATGGACGTGAGCGACGGACTGAGCTCCGAACTGCTCCACCTGTGCAAGGCGTCGGGATGTGGCTGCCGACTCTACGAAGAACGCATTCCGCTCGACTATCAGACGGCTCTCTGCGCCGAGGAGTTCAACATGAACGTGACGACATGCGCTCTGAACGGCGGCGAGGACTACGAACTCGTATTTACCGTGCCACTGACCGACCACGACAAGGTGAGCGCCATAGAGGACGTCAAAGTGATAGGCGCCATCACCAAGCCCGAACTCGGACAACTGCTCATCACGCGCGACGGACAGGAATTCCAGCTCAAGGCACAAGGCTTCAAGGCGTTCTGAGAGGCTGCACTTCCTGGAAAAGGTAAAGAATCTTGACGAAAAAGTAAAAAGTTTTGACACGCGATTTTCTTCAAAATAGAACGCAGATTTGAGGAATT
>JAFYFI010000161.1 GCA_017543785.1 Alloprevotella sp. | reverse complement strand
GGTTACGGATATGAATTTTCTCTGCCATTCCCTCCACGTCGAGGTTGTCGGTGCCTATGAAAGAGAATATCCAGCCTTTTCCCTTCAGGCTGTCGATGAGGCTTGTTATCTGCTTGAGCGAGAACTCGCGCGACATGTTTTCCTCGCCGTCGGTGATGATGGTGACGATAGCCGTTTCGCCTTTGCGGAAGGTAGAGCGTATGTCGGAAATGCCCTTACCTATGGCGTCGTAGAGGGGAGTGCCGCCATGGGGGCAATAGTCCTGGAAGGAGATGGGGCTGATGCCGCCGGATTTCTCGTTGAGATAGACGTACTTCACGTCGGAGCCGGAGAAGAAGAGCACCGTCACGCGCTGCTCCAGTTCCTCGTGTTTCTTCTGGGCATTGACGATGGTCTGCAGTGTTTCGTTGAGTCCCGAGAGTGCCTGCTTGCGAATGATTTCCATGCTGCCGCTTTGGTCGAGGATGATGAGGTTGTGAACTTTTTTCATTTTCGTTGATAGTTTTAGTGGTTAAAAAAATACGTTTGCAAAGAATACTCCGCCGCACGCTATCATTCCGCCGCGCCGTGGCTTCGTTTCTATCCATTAAAAGAAGTAAGCACAGGAAAAATTAAGCCGGGTCGTATTGTTTAACTCTTTTTAACATTTACAGACATATTATCTTTATATTTTTGTGCTTGAAAATTTCTTTCCCCCAACAATGACTGATGCTGAGATACTGAACCTTCTGCGCTCTGGCGACGAGGAAACCACGCGAGAGTACTTCTACAACTGGTGCCGCATGGCTTTTGCCGTGTGCGACGAGAAGTACAACCTGTGGCAAAAGGAAGGCATGGACTTCTACTCGCTCTCGCACGACTTCTACCTGCGCCTTGCCCTCGACGAGTGGCGCAGTCCGGAGCGCCGCAGTCATGGCATGAAGCTGAGCACCTGGATGGTGAACGGATTTCGCTATGTGGTGCTCGACAGGCTCAAAGCCGACGCGCGCCACGAGGCTGACATGCGCCTCGCCGACATCGACATTGCCGACGAAGGGCTCTCGGAGGAGGTGCAGCGCCTGCTCAACGACCTCATCAACGGCACCTATGCCGACGACAGCACAGCGCAGACCATCCTGCAGAGCATGCTCATCGACGGATATTCGGGGAAGGAGACCGCCAAGCGCCTGGGCATTTCGCCCTCGGCAGTGTCGCAGCGTTTCAAGTCTATGATGGACCACACGGTGAGGCCTTTCTTCATGAGATACATCGAGAGTCCGGGCGCAATCAGAATGAGCTCGTCGGCAATGATAAGTGAAGACTATGACAAAGGTATTACAGGAAGTGTATATGCTGAAGGAGAAGCTAAGAGGAGCGCTCCGCATCCAAGAACCTTCTTACGAAAGAACAATATGGCAAACATCTTTGAAAAAATCTTCAGAAGGCACAGCAGCCAGGATGCCCACGACGGCGCAGAGACTTATGCCGAGAGCCGCAACACGCCCGAGGTCATCACAACTCTCGGCGACAACGAGATTTTCGTCTTTGGCAGCAACCTTCGCGGCATGCACGGAGGCGGCGCGGCAAGGATGGCGTACAAGAGTTTCGGCGCAGAATGGGGCGTAGGCGTAGGACCTACAGGGCGCACATACGCCATACCCACCATGCAGGGCGGCACAGAAACCATTGCTCCCTACGTCGATGATTTTGTAGCCTATGCCAAGCAACACCCCGAGCAGCGCTTCCTCGTCACTCGCATAGGCTGCGGCATAGCGGGCTTCGACGACGGGGACATAGCTCCGCTCTTCGCCGAGGCTGTAGAGGTGGAAAACATCGCCCTGCCCGAGAGCTTCTGGAAAGTCTTACGAGAGGAGAATGAATATAACTAATCTGCTCACATTCGTCAGCCGCGACGAGCTGAGGGCTTGGCTCAGCGCAAACCACCTGAAGGAGAAGGAGTGCTGGGTGGCTTGCTGCCGCTCCAGGACGCCCAAGCCCTACACGCTGCCCTACATCGACATCGTGGAGGAAGCCCTGTGCTTCGGGTGGATAGACTCTACCTTCAAGCGCCTGCCCGACGGCAGACATGCTCAGAGACTTTCGCCGCGCCGCAAAGGGAGCCACTGGACAGAGCTCAACAGGGAGCGGTGCCGGCAACTGGAAAGGGAGGGGCTGATGACCCCGGCAGGCAGAAAAGCCCTGGACGAAGGCGCCAAAGGTGCATGAGGCGCGGGTCAAAGCTGGACAGGCATATATATACGTAGTCTGAAAATTGAACATCCCCGAAAAGTGCACTAAGACACCCGGGAGGCTGCTTTGTAAAAATCCTTTATCTCAGACCCCCTGTTTTTGAGCTCAAAAAACGGGCATAAAAATCATCTCCGAAAATTTTGGTCCGAAAAATGCCCGTTTTTTGCAATTTGGGCAAACATTTGAGTTTCAGGCGGATACAAAATTCAGGCT
>JAFYFI010000018.1 GCA_017543785.1 Alloprevotella sp. | reverse complement strand
GCCGTTGTGCTGAAATAGGCATAGCCGAGAGAAATTCGTGTTCTAAGCCACTGAAAGCTTAAGGCTAAAAAAAGAGAAACCATTGAGGACCGTTCCTCAATGGTTTCTCTTTTTTGTTACGGAATGAGATGAAATTATTCAAGATCGGGAAGTCCGTTCTTTTCCTTGAATTCCTTCACCCATGCTTTGTCTTCATAGATCTTCTTTGCAGCGGGGAAAGCCTCGATCGCTTTTTCAAAAGCATCGATGTCAACGTCCAATTTCTTTGCTTCCTCTGATTCAGAGAATTTCTCCAATTCGGCAGCTGCGTTAGCGTCGCCTGCTTTCATCTTGTCCATGATTTCCTGCATCTTGACGAGCACAGGCTTTGCGGCGAGGATAGCCTGACCGATGGTTTCCTTCCACTGGTCTTCCGTGAAGTTTGCGCCTTCTGCCTTGATCTTTTCTACGATGACAGCGAGGTCGGGAGTTTCTTCGGCTACGGGAGCTTCAACTTTTGCAGAATCGGCATTAGGTTCTGCGGGAGCTTCTTGCTTCTGATTGCAAGACACCATGCTGGCACTCAGCAAGAGTGCGAACATTGAAAAAAACAACTTTCTCATGTGTTCTTTTTGTTTTGGGGTTAAACATAAGAGTTAAATCGCGTCAAAAATATGACTCTTTTTTGAATAAGCCAAATTTGTAAAAAAATTTTTCTATTGGAAGAACGTCATGACGATTACCTGTGCTATCAGGACCCTTACGAACATGGCGAGCGGATAGACCGCGGCGTAGGAGACGTTTGCCTTGTCGCCAGGCACGGAGTCGTTGACATATTCCAGGGCTATGGGGTTTGCCATGACGCCGCAGAGCATGCCGGCGGCAGAGGCATAGCTGAGGCGTGAGGTGCGCATGGCTATGATGCCGAAGATGACTACCGGCACGATGGCAATGACCACTGCCCAGCCTATCCATGCCAGCGCGGCGGGGCGCATCACCGTCTCGAGAAACTGCGGCCCGGCATCGAGTCCCAGGCAAGCCAGGTAGGTGCTGAGTCCGAGGCTTCGGATGAGGCGGTTGGCAGAGGTGGTGACGTAGGTGACCATGTGGAGGCGCGGTCCGTAGGCTCCGATGAGTATGCCCATGACGATAGGTCCGCCAGCCATGCCGAGGCGCAGGGGTGTGCTGATGCCGGGGAGGGCAATGGGGATGTAGCCCAGGAGCAAGCCCATAACCACTCCTACGAAGATGGTGAACATGTTGGGCTCTTCGAGCGACTGGACGGAGTTGCCCAGTGCGCGGGCGGCATGGCGGCAGCTTTCAGCCTCGCCCACGATGTTGAGGCGGTCGCCTATGCGCAGGATGAGGTCGGGTGTGGCAACGAGCTGCAGGTCGCCCCTCTTCACGCGGCTCACGTTCACGCCGAAGCGATTGCGCAGGTTGAGGCTGCCCAGGTGCTTGCCGTTGATGCTGGGCTTGGTGACGACGACGCGCTCGGAAACGAGATTTGAGTCGAGGGCGTTCCAGTCGATGTCCTGCCTCATCCAGTCGGTGTCGTCGAGCTTGCCAAAGAGCACGGTGAGCGATTTCACGTAGCGCTGGCGAGTGATTGCCATGATGCGGTCGCCTTTCTGGAGAATGGTCTCGGCATTGGGCAGGATGACGTGTCCGTCGCGCCAGACGCGGCTCACGACAAATGCTTTCTCATCGAGGTCGCTGGCGTCGTGGAGGTTCTTTCCGAAGATGGCAGGGTTGCTCACTTCGAAGGAGGCTATGAATGCCTCGTCGGAGTCGGCTTTCTCAACGGCGTGGTCTTCGCGGCAAAATTTTCTCAGTAGGAAGAGTGCAAGTATCACGCCTACTACGCCGATGGGGTAGGTGACGGCAAGGCTCAGCGCTGCCGAGATGCCCTCGTTGGGGTGTCCCAGGTCGGCAAAGCCCTGCTGCCCTGCTGCCAGCGCAGGAGTGTTGGTAGTGGCTCCACAAAGCACTCCCACCATTTCGCCCAGGGGCGAAGAGCCTGCCCAGAAGGGCATGAGCGAAATGAGTGTGCCAAAGGCTATCACGCCAAGGCTGAGCAGTGGGAGCTTGGCACCGCCGTTGCGGAAAGAACTCACAAAGCCCGGTCCTACCTGCAGACCCAGGACATAGACAAACATGATGAGTCCGAAGTTCTGGGCATAGAGAAGCATGTCGTGGTCTATCTCGATGCCGAGGGCACCTGCCAGGATGCCTGCGAAAAACACAAAAGTGGCTCCGAGGCGGAAACCGCGGATGCTGACTTTTCCGAGAGTGAGGCCTACGGCGCATAGCAGGCAGATGACGGCGACAGCCTTAATGGCTGGCAGGTATAGCAGTTGCTGCTCTATCCATGTGATTATGTTCATCATTGTTTCTTTTACGTTTTAGCAGCTCGCGCGCGTACGTATATATTATAGGTATGTTCGTTGAGTGGGGGATGTGATTTAGGCGTTCAGCGAGGTGGGGGCGTCGGTGGCTCCTGTGCTCAGGCGTTTTAGGCTTCAGGCATGGAAAGACTCACTCCGACGAGGACGAGGGCGGCTTGAGCTCTGGAATGTTCTCGGAGGTGGAGAGTCCTTTCTGCTTCCAGTCCTCTAGCTGGTGGATGATGTTTCCCTTGCCCTCGGCGAGCTGACCCAGGGCACGGTCGTAGGTGGAGTGTAGGCTTTGGATGCTCTGCCCTATACGCTGGAAATTCTCGCTGAAGAGTACGAATTTCTTGTAGAGGCGCTCGGCAGAATGGTATATCTGCTCCACGTTTTTCTTCTGTCGCTCGCTCTGCCAGAGGTTTTCCGTGAGCTGAAGAGCCATGAGCAGGTTAGTGGGGTTGACAAGTATGACGTGGCGCTTGTATGCCTCGGCAGAAAGGTTGTTGTCGGCAGTGACGGCTGCCACGTATGCCGCCTCGTGGGGGATGAACATCAGGACATATCCTATAGCCCCAGCCACACGCTTCTCGTAGTGTTTGGCAGAGAGCTCGCTGACGTGGGTGCGCACGCTGTCGAGGTGCTTGCGGAGCAGGCGGCGGCGCTCGTCCTCGTCATCGGCGTTGGCATAGGCTATGAAGGCTGTGAGCGAAACCTTGGAATCGACGACGAGGTGGCGGTTCTCGGGGAGGTGGACGATGACGTCGGGCACAAGTCCGTCGGGCAGGTGTACCTGAACCTCGAAGTCGCGCCCAGGCTCAAGTCCCGATGCCGAGAGAACGTTCTTCAGGATGCCCTCGCCCCAGTTGCCCTGAATCTTGTTGTTGCCCTGAAGTGCTCGCGTGAGCTGCTCTGCCTGCTGACCCACCGACTGCGTCTGGCTCACGAGGGCTTGAATGTTCGTCTTCAGCTCGGTGTTGCCAGTGACCATGCGCTCGTGGAAATCCTTCAGGTCGCGGTCGAGGGGGTCGAGAAGTTCCAGGAGAGTGTCGCGGTGGAGACGACGCAGGTCTGTGCTCTCGCGCCTGACAAGGTCGGCGGCGACTTCCTTAAGGTCGTCGCGTATGGCTGCCTCCTCACTGCTCTTCCTCTTCTGACCAAGAAAATAGCCGGAGACAAAAGCAAAGGCTGCCAGCAACAGGGCTACCACGAGAAGCAACAAATAGGTCATCGTCAGGCTAGTGTTTCGCGGTAGATGAGGTCTGCCGCGCCGGCATTGGAATGTATGTAGTCGTAAGCTCTCTTACCTGCACGCCTGAGCTGGGCAGGGTCGGAGACGAAGAGGTCCATGACGTTGCGGAACGCCTCAGCACTCGACACCTCGCGGCAGCTGCCTACGCCGAGCAGATACTGAGCCTCGCGGAAGCGCTCATTGTTGGGACCGATGATGACGGGAACGCCATAGACTGCAGCCTCGGGAACATTGTGGATGCCCACGCCGAAACCGCCGCCGACGTAGGCTATGGTGGCAAACTGGTAGATGCTGGACAGCAGACCATAGCAGTCGATGATGAGAACGTCGGCACTCCTGAGGTCGTCAAGCCTATCGCTTTTCTCTGCCTCGGAATAGAGCACGGAGACGAGCCCCATGTCCTTCAATCTGGCTTGCAAACGCTCAATGCGAACGGGGCTGACTACATGAGAGGCAATAATGATTTTCCAGCCTTTGCCAGGGAAGTAGGGCAGATAGACGTCTTCGTCGGCTTCCCAGCTGCTGCCCACGACAAAGACTTTCTTCGACTCGCCTACAAAAGACTCGCACACGGGCAGCTTCTTTGCCTGCTGGCTTATCTCAACGACGCGGTCGAAGCGGGTGTCGCCTGCTACGGTAACGTTGAAGATGCCTTTCTGCTGGAGCAGTCGCTGCGACTCAGTGTTCTGAACAAAGAAATGGCTAACCTGACGCAGAACGTAGGAGTAGCCGAAGTTGTACCAGCGGAAAAATATCTGGCTGGGACGGAAAATACTGCTTACGCTGAAGACGGGAATGCCCTTGAAATGAAGTAGGAAAAGATAGTTTGCCCAAAACTCATACTTAATGAAAAATGCCTTCGACGGATGGGCAAGGCGCAGGAATTTGCGCGCATTGAGAAGTGTGTCGAAAGGCAGATAGCAGATGACATCGGCTCCGCTATAGTCCTTGCGTACCTCGTAGCCGGAAGGCGAGAAGAAGGTAAGGAGTATCTTCTTCTCAGGATGCTCCCTGCGCAGGCGCTCCATAAGCGGACGCCCTTGCTCAAACTCGCCTAGCGAAGCGGCATGAAACCAGATAGGTTTGTCTTCGGGAGAAACCTTTTCGCGCAAGATGCGCCAAGTGTCGCGGTGACCGCGCATCATCTGCTTAGCCTTGCGGTTGCCGAAAAGGGCAGCCACATTGACGCAGAACATATATATATAAATGGCAAGGCTATACATGTGTGTCTGTCTCAACAAATACTTCCCCTACAATACTTCGATAGCCTTTCGCATGCGGCGCAGGGTTTCGTCAAGACCAAGGAAAGAGGATATTTCATACATGTGTGGTCCCTTGCCTTCGCCTACGAGAGTGAGACGCCAGGCATTCATCACGTCGCCGAGCTTGTAATCTTTTTCTTCTATCCACTTATTGACGGCGGCTTCCTGAGTTTCCATAGAGAAGTCGGGCAAGGCTGAGAGAAGGTCGGCAAGCTCGCGCATCTGCTGGGCGCTGTAGTCCTTCCAACGCTTGCGGACAGTCTTTTCGTCATATTCAGTTGGTGCTACGAAGAAGAATTTGCACAGAGGCCAAAGTTCCTTGACGAAACTTACGCGACCTTTCATCATGCGCACCACTTCCGATGTCTGCTCCGGAGTGGCTTCGATGCCGTTTTCCTTGAGAATGGCGCCAAACTGAGGAGCAAGTTTTTCGTCGTCGGTTTTAAGGATGTATTCATGATTGAACCATGTGCCCTTCACATAGTCGAAGCGTGCGCCCGACTTTGAACATTTGGCAAGGTCGAACTGAGAAATAAGCTCGTCCATGGAGAGCAGCTCCTGGTCGGTGCCGGGGTTCCAGCCCAGAAGAGCCAGGAAGTTGATGACAGCCTCGGGCATGTATCCGCTTTCGCGGTATCCGCTGCTGACTTCGCCCGACTTGGGGTCGTGCCATTCCAAAGGAAAGACAGGAAAACCGAGGCGGTCGCCGTCGCGCTTGGAGAGCTTGCCTTTTCCGTCGGGCTTAAGCAGGAGCGGAAGGTGGGCAAAGGCGGGCATAGTGTCTTCCCAGCCAAAGGCTCTGTAGAGGAGTACGTGCAGAGGAGCGCTGGGCAGCCATTCCTCGCCGCGGATGACATGGGAAATCTCCATGAGATGGTCGTCCACTATGTTTGCCAAATGGTAGGTAGGCAGCTGGTCGGCGCTCTTGAAGAGAACTTTGTCGTCGAGGATAGAGCTGTTTACTTTTACGTCGCCGCGAATGATGTCGTTAACGTGTACGTCCTCGCCAGGCTCTATCTTGAAACGTACTACATACTGATTGCCGTCGGAAATAAGACGTTCCACCTCTTCCTGGGGCAAAGTAAGCGAATTGCGCATTTCGCCTCTCGTGTGGGCGTCATATTGAAAGTTGGGAACGGCTTCGCGCTTGGCGGTAAGCTCTTCGGGAGTGTCGAAGGCTATATATGCCTTGCCGGCGTCAAGGAGCTGCTGCACATATTTCTTATATATGTCGCGGCGCTCGCTTTGGCGATACGGTCCGAAGTCACCTCCTATGCCGACGCCTTCGTCGAAGTCGATGCCCAGCCAACGGAAACTCTCAATGATGTATTCCTCGGCTCCGGGCACAAAGCGGGTGGAGTCGGTGTCTTCTATGCGGAAAATCATCTTTCCGCCATGCTGACGGGCAAAGAGATAGTTGTAGAGTGCGGTACGTACACCGCCTATGTGTAGAGGTCCGGTGGGGCTTGGTGCAAACCTCACGCGAACGGGTCTTTCTGTCATGTATGTGTTTGTGTTATTTGAATTTCTGAATGTGTTTTGTCTATTCCACTCCCCATAGCGTCGCACTGTAGGATTTTTCTACCTGCGTCTCTATATCGTCGGGTAGGTTGTGGAAGAAGTCTATGCCTGTCTTTTCTTCCAGCTCATCTATGCTCATGGTATAGAGGGAAAGTTTCTTTTCGTTGGTAGCGTAGCTGCGATGCTCAAAGAAAAATCCTATGGCGTTGTAGGTATTGCCCTTCTTCTGCAAAGCCGCGCAGAAGTAGTACTTAGGCACAGCGACGCGCTTACCGCCTGTGCGGTTCACGTAGCCCAGCATCTGTCCGCTGGACACGAGGCCGCCCTTCACGACATAGAGCGTGTCGGCAAAGGTTGCGCTCTGTCCCTTGGTGCGAACGGCACTCTCCATCGTCTCCCATATGCCGGTGTTGAAGCTGTTGAGCTGTGGCGACATATTGGACATATAGAACGTCTTTTTGTTGGCATCCGAACTATACAGGCGGTCTGCCGAAGGACAGATGTGCCCGCGGTCGTAGCCCGAGAAGGTTCCAGTGCCTATGCGATACTGTGATGGAAGCGAGGGGTCGTCTGCCCAGGCGTCGGTGCGGCTCACGTTGCGCTGCCTTGTAACGCGATCGAAGCGATAGGCAACCCAGTTGGAGTGTAGCTGCGACTTGTTGAACTCATAGCAGTAGGTCATGATGCTGTCGCCGTCTTCTACAGTCCAGTTGGATACGAACAGCCCGTTGGAGGTCAGTGCCGGAACTTCGATGCGCTTGTGTGCGTCTGCCTTCAACGTGGTTTTCAGCGACTCTTCCGTAACAGCTTTCACGGAGAAGTCCTTTACCTCCCACGTTGCCGAAGCCGAAGAAGTACACTCGAAACGTAGGGCAAAGCGCACGTTCTTGTTAATGTACTTATTGGGAATTGTGAACTGCTGTTGCGCCCAAGTGTTCCAGTCAGAACCTTCTATGTGGTTTTGCGTCAGCAGTTCCCAACCTACGGAGGGATTCTTCTCGTCGAAGTTCTCGTTTATGAGCAATTGCTGGTTTTGGTTACCCCTGTTGTAGCGCAGGATGTAGTTGTACGTAACTTGTACAGCCTCGCCTTTCAGGTTTATGAGCGGGCTGACCAGATAGAACACTCCGGCTTTGTTTTGCCCGCCGACATATCCCGTGGCGTATGCGCTATTATAATTAATGTACCATTCGCCTGTGCCGCTTGTCGTGTAGTTTTTCCAGTCGCCAAGTGTTGAGGCAAAGCTCTTGGTGTAGGGCAAAGGGAGCCCTTCCACTTCAGGTGCAGCCTCGGTGAAAGTTATGTTGTCTATGTCATCAACGCAAAATTCAACCAAATCATCATCTTTGAAGTCTATGCACAAATTTTCAGGAACAGAGTTTCTGAACCACAAATCTTTGATGTCTTCAAGATAGTATTCTGTAACCTCTTTGTTTTTGAATTCTATGCGCATGATGTCCTGTGCGTCGGCAGCGACGAGGACAAAGAGAGCAAAGATGGTGCCAAGAAATCTTTTCATGGTCTAGGCTATATGTTCCACTTGGAGAATACGTAGGAAGCTTCCACGGCGTCCTCCGTAGTACTTGGAAGGTTAGAGAAGAAGTTTATGCCCGTGAGGTTCTCGAGTTTGTCGATGCTCATGGCAAATTTGCTCAGGTCGGTCTCGTGGGCAGTAGCATTGCTATGCTCTATGAGGAAGCCTATGGAACTGTAGCTTCCGTCCTTTACACTTAGGAGAGCAGTGAAATAGTACTTCGGTACGGCAATCTTCATGTAGGACGAGCGCTCTATGTAGGTGCGTATCTGTCCTTCGGCAATAGTTCCGCCTTTAACCACATATAATGTGTCGGCAAAGGTAGAGCTACGTCCGCAGCGCCTTACGAGGTCTTCAAGGTTGAGCCATACGCCTTCGTTGAAGGAACTTTCCTGCGGCGACATGTTGGACATGTAGAACGTCTGTTCGTTGGCTTCGCGGCTATAGAGTCGGTCGGCGCTGGGGCAGATGTGTCCGCGGCTGAAGCCTGGGAAGTACGTTGTGCCTATCCTGTATGCCTCTGGCAGTACGGGGTCGTCTGCCCATGCGTTGCTGCGACTCGTGTTGCTCTGGCGCGTTATGGCGTCGAAGCGGTAAGCCACCCAGCGTGTGTGCATCTTCTCGCGGTCGAACTCATAGCAGAAGGTCATCACGTCCTTGTTGCCGACTTTAGTAAAGTGGCTCACGAAGATGTTCTGCGGTCTGAGTTCAGGCACTTCAAGGAGTCCCTTCACAGAGCCGTCGCCAGAACCTTTTTGCAGTACTATGACGTCTCCGCCAACGGGCTCTTCGTCCTCGCAGGCAGTGAGGGCGCCGAGCGCCGTCACTGCTGCGAAGATGTATAGGAAATATCTAAATTTTGCTGTCATGTTTTCAGAAGCACTTAATTAGTAGATAATACGTACGGGATTTGGTGATGATATGTCGGTAAGGACAAAGTCGTCCATGATGACACTGTTGCCCGGGTTTTTATTAATGATGATGCACGGGCATACCTTCATGGGCTCCGTCAGTGTGAATTCATGGGTGTACTTAGCAAAGGGTGCCGCTGCGTCGTATGTCACGCTGAAGGGCTGTCTCTGCAGAGCCTTGGCTAGATAAGCACCCGTTGTTGC
>JAFYFI010000160.1 GCA_017543785.1 Alloprevotella sp. | reverse complement strand
ATCGAAATTATCCCGTTTTGCAGTCCCCAGAAGATGTTGTCGTTAGTGACATCAGTTTCTACATCACCCGTTTTCACCGACACCAGGCGCCAGAAGCCTCTTACTCCATCGTTTTCTCCCATTTTCTCACAGGACGACAGCGATACTGCAAGCATTGTTGTCAGCATTACTAAGAGGTACGATATCTTTTTCATAGTTCCAATGTCTTGACGGAATGTTTTTTACGCAATATGTTCTCATAGGAAACCGAGAGCTGCCCGCCCCAGTGGTTGCCTATTACGTTGCCTCTGTCCTGAGCCACTGCCAAGCCTACAGTCCAGAATCCTTTGCGCAATGAGGATTTGAGCGGTAGCTTGTAGTTGACTTCGCAAAGCCAGCTCGTTTCATGTCTCTCCCCGAGGAAGGGGGTATAATATCCGCCCCAGTTCTTCTGGTGGCTTATCATGATGCGATATTTCAGTCCTTCTACGGGTTCGCCCTTGACGCCGATGTGGTGAGCCTGAAAGCGATTGCCTGTGAAGAGTAGGCTGCCGTTGTCATTGTAGAGGGGAGAGTAGTAGAGAGCATTACCTATGGCTTGCCCCCATTGTTGCCAGCCCTGATAGATGTTGTGGTTGTAGTAGTTGTCGCAGCCGCTCATCTGAACAGGGAATTGGTTTGTCTTGTCGTGATAGATAGGTCCCGACTGGTCGCGAGTGTTGATGAATTCGTACACAAGGGTAGCGGCAACAGGGTTCTTCGGAAAGTCTATCTGCAAACCTATGAGACCATCGCGCCAACCATATTGCATGAACAGCTGTGAGTGGTCTTCAAAGAAGTGGTCGTAGTACAAGTGGAGTCCCCAGTCTTTTATCTTGCCGTTGAGCCTGAACATCCAGCTGCCCAGGGTGTTGCCCTTAGCGTTGTTGTAGGAGCCGTCGGTAACGTCATGTCCTCCGCCGTATATGGCTCTTATGAAGTCCTTGAAACTACTGCCTATCTTTACTTTCTCAAACTTTTCGTTGAACACTCTGGAGTTGGGATTATAGGCAGTGCCTCCAAACTCACATGCCATTTCCAGCCCTGCCTCAAAGGTCAAGGGGAATTTTTTCTCATTACCCAGCCTGATGAAGCCGGCTTTGCTATGATACAGAGCCTTGCGCACATAGTGGGTTCCAGGCGTCACATAGTCTCTTTGCCACTTGCCGTCGGTCATCATTCCATAGGAGAAATGACCCTTCAGGGCTAGCCAGGGGACTTTCTTGCCAAGTGTGACATATTCGGGCACTTCTATCCTTACTTCAGGGATGGGGCGCGCATTGATGCCAAATGTCTGAGAGCCAGAACTCAAGTCCCGGTCTTTCATCATCATGGGGCGTTGCTTGCTGCCTACACTCAGACGCAGCCATTTGTATTCAAAGTCGGCATAGGCTTGCTGTATGTAAGCCCTCAGCCCACGTTGCGAACTGGCGGTGATAAGTGCAAGGTCCACGCCATAGCCGATGCGCCATTTGCGCTCTTTGTTGTATACAGTAGAATGTGCTATCCCTGCGCGCAGCATGGCATTGTTGCCCTTCACTGTCGATAAGCCGTAGCGATTGGCGACAAGCCACAAAGGAGAGAAGCCATCGTTCACGCTCCCCTGCAGCTGTGAAAAGACCTCTATGTCTGTCACGGCATCTTGCAGGGCTGTGGACTTTTCTTCCTCCTGAGCAACTGCTGGTGACAGCGATGCCAGAAACATTGCCGCTGCCAGTATGGCGGGTTTTAGATTTTTGTGCAGCATCAAATACAAATCTCTATTTAGCGTAGCTGATAGCTCGTGTCTCACGTATGACGGTGATTTTCACCTGTCCGGGATAGGTCATCTCCTCCTGTATTCGACGTGCTATGTCGTCGGAGAGTTGAGGTATCTGTTCGTCGGTAATCTTGTCAGCGCCTACAATCACACGCAGCTCGCGTCCAGCCTGAATAGCATAGGTTTTCGTGACACCAGGATAGCTCATGGCAATGTTTTCCAGGTCGTTCAGGCGCTTGATGTAAGCCTCTACAATTTCTCTGCGAGCACCTGGACGGGCACCGCTGATAGCATCGCAGACCTGCACTATGGGAGCTATGAGCGAAGTCATTTCCACTTCGTCGTGGTGTGCTGCAATGGCATTGACGATTTCGGGCTTTTCCTTGTACTTCTCTGCCAGTTTGGCGCCATATTCTGCGTGTGGCAGCTCGCTCTCTTCGTCGGGCACCTTTCCTATGTCATGCAGCAGTCCGGCACGCTTTGCCTTCTTCGGGTTGAGTCCCAGCTCTGCAGCCATGACGGAGCAGAGGTTTGCAGTCTCGCGCGCATGCTGCAAGAGGTTTTGTCCGTAGCTGGAACGATATTTCATCTTACCCACTATGCGTATGAGTTCGGGGTGCAGGCCGTGTATGCCCAAGTCTATGGCAGTGCGTTTACCTGTCTCGATGATTTCTTCCTCCACCTGTTTCTTGACTTTTGTCACTACCTCCTCAATGCGTGCCGGGTGTATGCGTCCGTCGGCAATGAGCTGGTGCAGGGCGAGGCGGCATATTTCGCGTCTCACGGGGTCGAATGCGCTGATGACAATAGCTTCGGGGGTGTCATCTACAACAATCTCCACACCCGTGGCAGCTTCGAGGGCACGTATGTTCCTGCCTTCGCGACCAATGATGCGTCCCTTCACTTCGTCACTGTCTATATGGAACACTGTTACGCTGTTTTCTATGGCAGTCTCGGTTGCAACGCGCTGTATGGTCTGTATGATGATTCTCTTGGCTTCCTTGTTAGCCGAGATTTTAGCATCGTCTATGATATCGTTTATGTACGACTGTGCGCTAGTGCGGGCCTCGTCCTTCATGCTCTCCACCAGCCTTGCCTTAGCCTCCTCGGCTGTCAGTCCGCTGAGTTCTTCCAGCTTTTGGCGCTCCTGCTTCTGCATGGTTTCCAGCTCAGCCTCTCTCACTTGCAGGGCTTTCTGCTGATTGGCTATTCTCTGACCCTCGCTGTCGAGTTCGTTTTTCCTTCTGTTCAGTTCGTCGCCGCGCTGGTTGAGGCTGTTCTCACGTTGTTTCAGGCGGTTTTCCACTTGCTGAATTTTCTGGTTGCGCTGATTTACCTCTTTTTCGAGTTCAGCCTTCTTGTTCAGGAATTTTTCTTTTACCTCAAGAAGTTTCTTTTCCTTGATGACGTCTGCTTCGCGTTCGGCTTCGGCTATGGTAGCCTTGAACTTGCCTGTAATGACGTATCTGAAGATGGCATATCCGCCGCCCAGGCCGATTAGCAGAGTTAATATGGGTATTATTATTTCCATGTTGTTTTTATTAGTTTGGTTGTGTGTTTTTTTATTTAGTTGTCTATAGTTGTTTCGATGTTGAGTAAAAATAAAGACGCGCCTCAAGTCTCTCGCATTTAGCAGGAAACTTAACGGTGCGTCGAAATAGAAAGGATGTAGGTACTTTGATGAAAATCCCCCTATCAGGGGCTTCTCAACCTCACTTTTCGCCCAGACTGTCTTCTATCTCGGAGGTGAGACTTTCTAGGGTGTCAAAGATTGGCTTAACGTCTTCCCTGTCCTTCAGTTGTAGCATTTGCACTGCCAGGTCGAGCAGCACTATCGACATATATCTTTCTGTCGCTTGGTTGGGGTATGCAGACTCGTAGCGGCTTAGCTTTTCGTTTATCAACCGCGCAGCATTACGATACACCTCCTCCTGTTCACGCAGGATGTGTATTTGTTGTGGCTGCCGCCCTAGCATTAGGGTAATGACGAGTTTGTCGCTATTTGCCATGGAGTCTGATGTTTTTTTATCGTTATGTTGACCTTCTGGAGTTCGCTGTCGGACATTGAGGGCTTGTGCCTTTAGGCTTTCCCCGGCTGTGGACTCAGTTTAGCTAACTCCCAGTAGTGCAATGCATTTATCTATCTGACGCACCAGTTTGTTTATTCTCGCCTTAGCCTCGACGATGTCCTCGTTTCCGATTTCCATCATCTTTGCTATTTTCAGGCGCGAATAGTTTTCTGCCGATTCTTTCTGAATTTCGTCTGCCAATTTCAGCTCTTCGTTTTTCGCAGCCAAAAGATTCTCCAGCTCTGTATTGCGCTTTTGCAAATCTTTACAGTGCAGGATTAACTGTCGGACTCGAGTCTCAAAGACCTTCAATTTGTCGGCTTCCTCTTTCGTCATTTTTTCTTCGGCTTTATGCAAGCCTGCTGCGGTTTGGCATATTGAAAAGAAGACTTTTTTCTGCTCCCACCTTGCAGCGGCTTCTCCCGTTGTTCTTTTTCAGACTTTTTATTTATCTGTGTCTTTTGGCTTTGGTTCTTTCTTTGCCAGGGTAATCACATTGAAGATGAACTCGGTCATCCATTCTTCAGAGTAGCCCAGCTGTTGTTGATACTTTCTCACTGCAAAGACCGACTTCCTCACGCCGTCGTCTTTCCAGTTGTCCTTAGTCATAATGTCGTTGATGGTTTTCTCCGTCAGAGTGCGCAGAGCCTTACGCATGAAGCTTGGCACGCGGAACTTCCACTTCATCAGGTTGCCTACGAGCATCAGCAGTTCTTGGGAGAATCCCTGAAAACTGTACAGGTAGCTCTGCATCTGATTGATGTTGCGTACGTTGCGATTGATGGAACTGTCTATCTCCTTGAAGAAGTTCTCGGGGAGTTTGTAGGTTTCCATCATCATCTTCCTGCAGCGCGTCTTCTCGCCTACACCGAGTTTGTTGTTCACGGTGGGCACGTGAAGCGTCTGCTTGAACACTCTGAGGTCGGGTAGGGCAGCCAGGTTGTTGATGCCGAGTTTGCTTGCTATGGTGGCTTGGTAGTACACTCTGATGAGCGACATAAAGTCTTCCATGCCACCTACGCGCCAGCCCTTCTCCTCAGTGCTCGATTTCTTCTTGAATATTGAGAATATTCCCATTTTAGCGTTTCGGTTTTTCTTTTAGTTCAACTCTCTGAGAGTTTTTCTGATGTAGAGAGTTTTACTTTAAGTTTCATAAGTTGTTGCAAAAATAGTCATAATAAAGTCGTTGGCAAAATTTAGATAAAAATTTTTAGGGCAATCCAACTTTTTTGTCTTCATGATTTTTCAGGCGAGTATGCTCCTCAGCTCAGAGCGGAGCTCTTTTGCTTTTGGCGCACAGTATAATTATATGTATCGGACGGCACTATCTTACAAGGTTTGATTTGTAAAAAATCTTTATCCGCGACCCCCTGTTTTTGAGCTCAAAAAATGGGCATAAAAATCATCTCCGAAAATTTTGGTCCGAAAAATGCCCGTTTTTCGCATTTTGCGGAAGAGGTTGAGTTTCAGTGCGATACGCAGATTTGGCGAAATTATTTCTCCGATTTTTGAAAATCCGAGCCACTTTTCCGCAATTTT
>JAFYFI010000159.1 GCA_017543785.1 Alloprevotella sp. | reverse complement strand
TCAACCAGAAACACCAATAAGGCAAACCAGCACAGAAAGAACCCTGCCGAATGCTTGATTTTCCTTTTCTTCAGTTGCATTTTATCCTTTCCCAAATCATTTTTAATTTTCCCACTCGAAGTTTTCCTTCCCTGCTCCTATCTCGAAATGACACTTTGCTATACCCAGGTCCATCTTCGAGTATCCTATCAGGGAGAAGCCTCGTTTTGCCCTTACTCTATGTTGACCGTTCTTCATACCCAGATATTCAAATGAGAACTTCTGCTGATTCACAGCCGTAGGAGCAAGCAGGGCTGCCTCTACCCCACTCTTGAACCACGAGGGAGTTGACTCATCGGCATTGCTCACCTGCCCTAAGGACTTTATCTTATGTCCGGCGCCCTGAGTCTCACCATAGCCAATGGATATGCAGCAAGCAACCCGTTCGCCTTCATCAAGCACATAAGTATCAGGCACCTTCGTATAGGTAATTCCTACCCAGCAAGTATTCAGACCCAACGTCTGAGCAAACAGCACAAGTTGCTCTCCATAGTAGCCCACACGCTCATCCAGGTCGTCCGACGGCTTACCTGCCACGATTATGTAGTTGCCGACACCTCTAAACCTGCCATACTTGGCCAGCGTTCCCTGAAATGCCTTTGGCTCGTTGAGAATAAGCTGCATATGCAGTTCTCCTTCCTGATTAAGCCTGGCTATCTGCTCCTCGAGAGCTCTGACAACATCTTCCGTCAGAGGCTGTTCCTTATATGCCCTTACGCTATGACGGGCTTCTATGGCTTCCTGTAATGTCATGACTTTATTTAGATGATAACTTTGTAGCTTTGTGTATTGGCAGGTTTGTGGGGCGCGACCAGCCTGAAAACCTATCTGAATTTCCTTCTGCAAAAGTACAAATCAAAATGCGTCCTTCAGCAGGCGAGTTACAAAAAAAACATAATAAATTTGCGCAAACATTTTTACACCCCATGCTCAGCAGCTGCATACATGCAACTCAAGCAACCACACACCCACAGCCCAAGCCTCAGCATAGTGGGGACCGGGGGAAGGACTACAAAAAAACAAAAAACAATGTATAGCCTAAAATTCAAAGTAACTACAAGCACTTGCGACAGCGAGGGAAAGCTTAAACTCTATTCAGCACTTCAGATGATGCAGGACTGCTCCGAGATGTGGATAGACACGGAACCGCAAGTGAAACAATACTTCGCAGAGCAAAACATGGCACAGCTCCTTGCTTCCCGACAGGTGGAGATAGAGCGCGTGCCGTCGTTCAAGGAAGAACTTACCGTGACCACAACTGTTTACGAAGTGAAACCCATGTTTGGCTTTCGCAACACCTTCATCTACGATGCAGAAGGCAAACCCTGCTATCGCACATGGAGCATGGGAGCCTTTGTGGACCGAGCAAGTGGCAGACTGAAACGCATAGACCAAGCCACGCTCTCCGCCCTTTGCATAGAAAGCAAGAAAGACATGGACTATCGCGACCGACGCATCATCCTGCCACAGACAAGCGGCAAGAGCTTTGACCCCGTCAAAGTGATGCGAGCAGACATAGACTACAACCGCCACATGAACAACGCCAACTACGTGCGCATAGCAATGGAGCTCTTGCCCGAAGACTTCCACATCAAGCACTTGCGCGTAGAATATCGTTTGGCAGCAAAACTGGGAGATATGCTCAGTCCCACATTGTATCCAGCCGAAGGAGGTTACTTAGTTTCGCTATCCATGGGCAGCGAGGCATGCGCCCTTGTAGAGTTTAAGTAACCACCCGAAAATGCGAAAGATCTTGACGAAAAAGTAAAAAGTTTTGACACGCGATTTTCTTCAAAATAGAGCGCAGATTTGAGGAATTTCTGCGAAGATTTTGACTCTCCGAAAATTCGATAAAGAAATTTTCGGATTACTCAAAGTAATTTCAAAATTCCTCAAAGAAATTCTGAAATTCCTCAAAGAAATTTTCACGTTTCTGAGGCGAAAAATC
>JAFYFI010000158.1 GCA_017543785.1 Alloprevotella sp. | reverse complement strand
CTTCAGGCTCCTCGAATGTAGTAGTAATACCTATCATAGATGCCTGAGTAAAGTTAAAGTCACCTAATTTAAGACCATAAATATCTAGGAGCTCGCTATTATGAGTATTGCCGCCATATACATAGTCGGCAAGGATGTACACTGTGCCATCGTCATATGCATTCTCTTTGCTCTTAGTTGTGGGTAACATAGGAGCTATTGGAGCTTCACTTCCTTCAGTAGGCTCTATCAGAACATAGAAATCGTTCTCCATGAGTACTGGGTCAATAGGAGCATCAATATAGAATGCATCCCAGCTGTCCTTTGTGATGGAATTGACTGGAGCCTCGATTGCTTCGTTTGTAGATGCATCAATAATGGTAATCTGAATATCGTCAACGTCAAGTTCGAAATCACCAGCAGATATTGTGCCACGAATACCAGTGAGGTAGTAAGGCTTGGAAACCTTAAACATCTCAACGAAGCCGTAAATCTTCATTGATTCAACTCCAAAAAGTCCTGCAAGTTTTGCATTAGCCTCTTCACTATTGGTGGCAAAATAATTATCCAAAGTATAGAAACTTTTATTTATGTTGGGGTCATAGTTCACGAAGTGCAAGTCTTTGTTCCATTGTTCAACGTAAGAAGCATATTCTGAACCATAAATGAGAGACAAAAAGTCATTTGCAACAATATCATCGGAACCAACGCCGTAGCTGATACCATCTTCGCCACCGGCAAAGTAGCTAGCCTCGAGCGGATTGCGAGGATCGCCACCGTAAACCGTCAGGATAGGAGCTGGGTAGAAGAATTCCGCCTCGTGCTGGAATGTAAGAGAACCATTATCAAGCTCACCACGATTACTGTAGTCATAACGTCCTGTTGTAGCATCGGGTTCGGAAGCAACGAAAGAACCTTCGATAGGTTCAGACCAAACAGTATCTACCTTTTCAGTAGTTTCGTTGTATTCGGCACTAACGGCATAAACCCAGTCGAAGTCAAGGTCGCCATCAGCGGGTTCAAGAATTGCATTGACTGTAAGTTCCTGGTCTGCGGGTGCGAACAATCCCCTGAGAGGAAAATACTTATTGAGGGACAGGCCGAGGTAGTAAGAACCTGCGGGGCGTGTGTAGTAAACGCTGGGGTTACCATCTGCATCCTCCTTAAGCGAAGGAGCCTTGAACTTGGAAGTTGCAACGCTGTATTTCTTAGCATTGCTGGCATCAAGAGCCTTGAACATTACAGGCTTGAGTGCTGGCGCAAAAACGTTAACCTTCTGCGCGCCTGCCGACATGGATATAACGATGGCGGCGATAAGGAGTAAAGATTTTCTCATAAACATGAATTTTAATTAGACATATAATTTTATTATCTCCATTCGTTTCATTCGTTGCTCTCTAAAAAAAGAAATATGCAGAGAACAAAAACCTTAGTTGTGGCAAAAGTATTAAAAAAATTGCGCGAAAGTGTGTTTTTTTCTAAAAAAATGCAGTTTTTACTTAAAATTTGCCAGTTTCGGCGCAAGAAAAGATGCGATAATTTATTTTTGAAACATACAGTTGACAGTTTTAGGTAAATTAGTGCTCTTGCATACTCTCTGAAACTTAAAAACCCGGCAGCCATTCCATGATTTGGCGGCTCAAAAGAGCTTTTTTAGTGCCGAGAAGAAGAAATATACCTCTACGGAGTGCTCTCGTTCGACCACATTTATATATATTTGCAGAACATGCAACGGCATGAACCCTTTTTCAGCCAAAGAGCGACCAACAAAAAAATAATCTATACGAAAAAAATGAAAAGGAACATTCTTCTCATTGCCTTGCTGGCAATAGCTTCGTCGGTTCAAGCTCAAGACCTGACACGCTTTGTGAACCTCTACATAGGCACTGGCGGACACGGACACACGCACCCTGCAGCTATGGTTCCGCACGGAATGGTTCAGCCCGGCCCCGACACGCGCCACCACGGCTGGGACGCCTGCTCAGGCTATTACTACGAAGACCGCACGATAAACGGTTTTGCTCAGACACGCCTCAGCGGCACAGGCTGCGCCGACATGAGCGACTTTCTGCTCATGCCGCTCAACGCCGTGCCCGAAACTTGGCACAACGGCGACAAGGGCGGACGCTACGACTGCTCATGGGCTTCATCTTTCAGCCACGAGGAAGAAAAGGCTGAGCCAGGATACTACTCCGTGCTGCTGAGACGCTACGACATCAAAGCCGAGATAACAGCTACGGAGCGCACTGCACTCTATCGCTTTGAATACAACACCGTTCGTGGATTTAAGAATATCCAGACAAACGCCATGATGCTCCTCGACCTGGACTACACAAACCAGAACCAGTATCTCCTTGAGAGCAACTTCAAGCGCATTGGCGACGACATGCTGCTTTGCTACCACCGCACCCAGGGCTGGGCATACAATCAGCCGGTATATCTGGCTGTGAAATTCTCGAGTCCTTTCGACCTCGAAGAGATACGAGACACTGTGGTAGAGAAAGGACGCACGTATCCCTGCCACAAACTTCTGCTCCACTTCCGCAAAGACGCTGACGGCAACGAGCCAATTCACGTCATGGCAAAAGCCGCCATATCCTACTGCAGCTGGGACGGAGCACGCCGCAACCTCGAGGCAGAACAGCCGGCATGGGACTTTGAAGGCACACGCTCCAAGGCTCGGGAGAAATGGAACAAATGCCTGAGCAAGATAGAACTCAACGAACTCGGAGAGGCTGCCGCCGACTCCACACGCGAGATATTCTACACCGCACTCTATCATGCCAACATCGCCCCAAACCTCTTCAGCGACGTTGATGGCGGCTTCCTCGGCATGGACCTCAAGGTGCACTACAGCCTGGAGCCCGACTACACTGTTTTCTCCCTTTGGGACACTCACCGCGCACTGCATCCGCTCATCAGCATCATAGACCCGGCAGCCAACGAGGCTTACCTGCGCTCACTGGTTCGCAAAGCCGACCACGGCGGCATAGCTCCAAAATGGGAACTCACAGGCAACTACACAGGGTGCATGATAGGCTATCACTACGTGTCCCTGCTTGCCGACATGGCAACAAAGGGCTACAGGAACTTCCCTCTCGAGAGAGCCTTCGACCATGCCATACGCTGCGCCGAATGGGACACTACGGGCATCACCCCCACCCTGCCACGCTGGAAGATGGAGGAGATAATGCCAAAAGCCCGTTATTATAAAAATGAGTTAGGATACATTCCCTGCGACAAGGCTGGCGAGAGCGTAGCCAAGGGGCTGGAATATGCCTACAACGACTGGTGTATAGCACAAGTTGCCAACCTGCTCGGCAAGTCAAGCAAGGCAGAGCTCTACACCAAGCGCGGACAGTTCTACAAGAACTATTTCGACGCCAAGACGGGCTTTGTTCGCGGAAAGATGAGCGACGGGACATGGCGCCAGAACTTCGACCCCACAAGCAGCGACCACCGCATGGACGACTATACGGAGGGCAATGCCTGGCAGTGGACCTTCTTCGTTCCGCATGATCCACAGGGACTCATGAATCTCTTCGGTTCTAAGAAAAGATTCGTCCAGAAGCTCGACAGCCTCTTCACCGCGCCGAGCATCCTCACCGGCGACAACGTATCGCCCGACATCAGCGGACTCATAGGTCAGTATGCCCACGGCAACGAACCGAGCCACGCCACAATCTTCCTCTACAACTATATCGACCAGCCGTGGAAGACGCAGGAACTCGTTGACAGCGTGCTCTATTCGCTCTACTTCGACGGTCCCATGGGGCTGAGCGGCAACGAAGACTGCGGGCAGATGTCGGCATGGTACATCCTCAACGCTCTGGGCTTCTACCAGATGTGCCCCGGCAAGCCTGAATACACCATCAGCCGCCCGCTCTTCAAGAAAGCCACGATAAACCTGCCAGGCGGAAAGAAGTTCGTGGTGAAGACCATCAACAACTCGCGCAGCAACAAGTATGTGAAGAGCATACGCCTGAACGGACGCCAGCTTGCCAAACCTTTCTTCAGCCATGCCGAGCTGGCAGCAGGAGGCACACTTGAAATAGAGATGACCTCAAAGCGTCCCTGAAAAATAGCAGTCCCCCGACACAAACGAATAAGGGGCTCAGCACAACAGAAAGGCAACCATCAGCACCCACAGCGCAAGCCCATGCTGCACTGTGGGTGTTTTTCGTTTTTATGCCCCTCAAAGTGGCGAGGTATTTTTTTTAACACACGAGCAGAAAAGTTTTTTTAAGAAAAAGGCGCTTGTCGCGAAGAAATGCTTACATTTGCACAATAAGTGCCTTGCGCGCTCGCGCCTGCGCACATATATTAATAGGTGTGTGCCGCCTTGAGACGCTTGGCACCCACCATATACCAACATCAAAACATAAGCCACACAAATATCATGGATAGGTTTTTTCAGACACATGCATACCTCGTAGATCATCTCCGCACCACGAAGCACCGCTCCCTGATGGACACCATCGACTGGAGCTACCGCATGATTTGCATTCGTGGTCCTCGCGGCGTTGGGCGTACCAGTTTTCTGCTGCAGTATGCCAAAGAACACTTCGACTCCCAGCTGCATCAGTGCTTGCTCGTCAGCATGAACAATTTCTACTTCCATGGCCGCGGACTCGTAGAGTTTGCAGGCGAATTTGTTGCTCGTGGCGGCCACGTGCTAATGGTTGACCAGGCATTCAAATTGCCCAACTGGAAAGACCAGCTATTAGAGATTTACAAGAAGTATCCATACCTGCGCATTGTATATGCCACGACCTCCGTACATCCCTACAACGACGGCGAGGAACATGAGCTCGACCGCATCACACGCAGCTACGTGCTCCACGGATTCTCTTTCCGCGAGTACATCAACCAGCAAACGGGTTGCGAGCTTGGCACATATACCCTGCAGGAAATTCTCAACGACCACGAGCGCATACTGAAAGCCATTCTTCCCAAAGTAAAGCCTACGGAACATTTCCAGAACTACCTGCACCACGGATATTATCCCTACTACCTGGAGAACCGCAACTTCACCGAGGCATTGCTGAAGTCGATGAACAGCATGATTGAGGTGGACATCCTGATGAACAAGCAGGTGGAACTGAAATATCTGCCGAGGCTGAAGAAGCTCCTCTACCTCCTTGCCGCAGCTGGCGAGGACAACACTCCCAACGTGAGCCAGCTGGCAGAAGAGATTGGCACAAGCCGCGCCACGGTGATGAACTATTTGGAGTATCTTCAGGAAGCACGACTCATCAACATGGTCTATCGTGACGGCGCAGCGCATCAAGACGCTGCCACGCGAAAGCCTGCCGGCGTATTCCTCCACAATACCAACCTCGTCTATGGCATCCAGGCTCCTGGCATTACGGAGCAGATGATCATGGAGACATTCCTCGTCAATGTCCTGTGGCGCCACCACAAAGTGCTTCGCGGACGCCGCAGAGGTCTCTACCGCATTGACGACTCCACGGACATCTGCGTTTGCGAGAAGGCACGCCACTCCAAAGACCTGCCCGACCTCTACTACGCTCGCTACAACACCGAGGTAGCCTGGGGACGCGAAATTCCAATTTGGCTCTTTGGCTTCTTATACTAAAATGGGCAAGTCCTGCTTACAGAAACACAGGAACACGTATTTGCCCCAACTCAAAAGAAAAGAATAATCCAATTAACATAACTAAAATATTCTCTATGAAAAAATTTGTTACGATGGATGGCAACCAAGCCGCTGCCCACATAGCCTATATGTTCAGCGAAGTTGCCGCCATTTACCCCATCACGCCGTCGAGCCCCATGGCTGAGCACGTTGATGAATGGGCAGCACAAGGTCGCAAGAACCTCTTCGGCGACACTGTCCATGTTCAGGAAATGCAGTCTGAGGGAGGTGCCGCCGGCGCTGTCCACGGCTCTCTCCAGGCAGGAGCTCTCACCAGCACATTCACTGCTTCCCAGGGCTTACTGCTCATGATTCCCAACATGTACAAGATAGCCGGCGAGTTGCTGCCTTGCGTGTTCCACGTCAGCGCCCGCACACTTGCCACGCACAGCCTTTGCATCTTCGGCGACCACAGCGACGTCATGTCGTGCCGCCAGACAGGTTTTGCAATGCTTGCCGAAGGTAGCGTACAGGAAGTCATGGACCTCTCCGCCGTTGCACATCTGTCAACGATAGAGGGCCGCGTGCCTTTCATCAACTTCTTCGACGGATTCCGCACGAGCCATGAATATCAGAAGATTGAGGAGATGGACATGGAAGACCTCCGTCCACTCGTCAACCAGAAGGCACTTGCAGAGTTCCGCGCCCAGGCACTCACGCCAGAGCGCCCCGTGGCACGAGGCATGGCAGAGAATCCTGAGACATTCTTTGCTCACCGCGAGGCAAGCAACAAATACTACGAAGCCATCCCCGGCATCGTGGAGAAATACATGGAAGCCATTTCCAAGATTACAGGTCGTGAATACAAGCTCTTCAGCTACTACGGTGCTGAGGATGCCGAGGACGTCATCATTGCCATGGGCTCCGTCACCGAAGCAGGTCGCGAAGCCATCGACCACCTGCTCAAGCAGGGTCGCAAGGTGGGCATGGTGAGCGTACACCTCTATCGTCCGTTCTCTGCCAAGCACCTCCTCGCCGCTGTGCCCAAGACGTGCAAGCGCATCGCCGTTCTCGACCGCACCAAGGAACCCGGCGCCGAGGGTGAGCCTCTCTACCTCGACGTGAAGGAAGCTTTCTACACTGCAGAAAACCGTCCTGTGATAGTAGGCGGCCGCTATGGTCTCGGCTCTTGCGACACCACGCCAACCATGATCATAAGCGTATATGACAACCTGGCACTGCCCGAGCCCAAGAACCACTTCTCGCTGGGCATCGTCGATGACGTGACGTTCGAAAGCCTGCCTCTCGAGAAAGAGCAAGCTCTCGGCGGCGAAGGCATCTTCGAGGCTAAATTCTACGGACTTGGCGCCGACGGCACTGTAGGTGCAAACAAGAACAGCGTTAAGATTATCGGCGACAACACCGACAAATACTGCCAGGCATACTTCAGCTACGACTCCAAGAAGTCGGGAGGCTTCACCTGCTCACACCTGCGTTTCGGCGACACGCCCATCCGCAGCACTTATCAGATAAAGACACCCAACTTCGTAGCTTGCCACGTACAGGCTTATCTGCGCATGTACAACGTGCTCGAAGGTCTGCGCGACAATGGCACATTCCTGCTCAACACTATTCACGAAGGTCAGGAGCTCGTTGACTTCCTGCCCAACGACATCAAGCGCTACTTCGCCGAGCACAACATCACCGTTTACTATATCAACGCTACTAAGATAGCTCAGGAGATAGGTCTTGGCAACCGCACCAATACTATCCTCCAGAGCGCCTTCTTCCGCATCACGGAGGTCATTCCCGTAGATTTGGCTGTAGAACAGATGAAGAAGTTCATCGTGAAGAGCTACGGCCGCAAGGGCGAAGACGTTGTGAACAAGAACTATCAGGCAGTGGACCGCGGTGGAGAATACAAGAAGCTCGACATCGACCCGGCATGGAAGAATCTTCCTGCCGACGAAAAGGTTGTTCGCGACGAGCCTGCCTTCGTCTCCAACCTCGTGCGCCCCATCAACGCTCAGCAAGGCGACAAGCTCAAGGTCAGCGACTTCATGTGCAGCGTTGACGGCACATGGGAGCAGGGCACAGCCGCTTTCGAGAAGCGCGGCGTTGCACCTTTCGTTCCAGTTTGGAAGAGCGACTTCTGCATAGAGTGTAACAAGTGTGCCTTCGTATGCCCCCACGCAGCCATTCGTCCTTTCGTTCTCACCGACGAGGAGAAGGCTGGCTTCAAGGGTGTAACCCGCGAGATGAAAGCTCCCGCTGCCATGAAGGGAATGCACTTCGTGCAGCAGGTTGACGTGCTCGACTGCCTTGGCTGCGGCAACTGCGTTGACGTTTGTCCCGGCGCTCCCGTCAAGGGCGAGGACGGCAAGCCCATGCGCGACGAGAACGGCAAACTCGTCACCGAGAAAGCCCTGCAGATGGTTGCCCTCGACAGCCAGATGGGCGAAGCCGAGAACTGGGACTACTGCGTGAGCAAGGTCACCTCGAAGCAAAATCTCGTTGACGTCAAGGCAAACCCGAAGAACTCTCAGTTTGCTACTCCTCTGTTTGAGTTTAGCGGAGCATGCTCAGGCTGCGGCGAGACTCCTTACGTGAAACTCGTCAGCCAGCTCTTCGGTGACCGCCAGATGATAGCCAACGCCACTGGTTGCTCCTCTATCTACTCTGGCTCCATACCTTCTACTCCATACACCACCAACGAACGCGGACAGGGTCCGGCATGGGCAAACAGCCTCTTTGAGGACTTCTGCGAATTTGGCCTCGGCATGGTGCTTGCCAACAAGAAGATGCGCAAGCGCATACAGGCTCTGCTGGAGCAGATGATAGCTGCCGACAAGCCCGAAGGCTATAAGGAAGCAGCCAAGGAGTGGATTGCAGCTCAGGACGATGCCGACGCAAGCCGCGCAGCAGCCGAGAAGCTCATCCCCTTCATCAACGAGAGCGCTGCAGCAGGCTGCCCCGTATGCCAGCAGCTCAAGGAACTCGAACACTTCCTCACTAAGCGCAGCCAGTGGATCATCGGCGGCGACGGTGCAAGCTACGACATAGGCTACGGCGGTCTGGACCACGTGCTGGCAAGCGGCGAAGACGTGAACATTCTCGTCCTCGACACTGAGGTTTACTCCAACACGGGCGGTCAGGCTTCGAAAGCCACTCCTATTGCTGCCATCGCACAGTTTGCAGCAGCAGGAAAGCGCGTCACCAAGAAGGACCTCGGACTCATGCAAACCACCTACGGCTACGTTTACGTGGCACAGGTTGCTATGGGTGCCGACCAGGCTCAGTGCCTCAAGGCCATCCGCGAGGCAGAGGCTTGGCACGGACCTTCGCTCATCATTGCCTACGCTCCGTGTATCAACCACGGTCTGAAGATAAAAGGCGGCATGGGACGCTCTCAGGCTGAAGAAGGCCGCGCCGTAGATTGTGGCTACTGGCACCTGTGGCGCTACAACCCCGCTCTTGCCGACGAAGGAAAGAACCCCTTCACCCTCGACAGCAAAGAGCCACAGTGGGATAAGTTCCAAGACTACCTCGACGGCGAGGTGCGCTTCCTCTCACTGAAGAAGGCACTGGGCGCAGAACAGGCCGACGAGCTCTATGCAGCAACAAAGAAAGCTGCGCAGCAGCGCTACAAGAGCTACGTACGCAAGACGCAGGAAGACTGGAGCATCTAAACTGTTCCTGACTCTACATCCATACCCGGAGGGAAGACTGCTTGCTTTGCAGTCTTCCCTCCTTTTTTTGTGACTATCGGCACTGGCTCCAGCACAAGGTAATAGGACAAGAGAGGAAGAACGAAATTGTAAAAATCCTTTATCCGCGACCCCCTGTTTTTGAGCTCGAAAAACGGGTATAAAAATCATCTCCGAAATTTCTGGTCCGAAAAATGCCCGTTTTTTGCATTTTGCGGAAACGGCTGACTTTCAAGGCGATATAAAAAT
>JAFYFI010000157.1 GCA_017543785.1 Alloprevotella sp. | reverse complement strand
TTCGACATCTGGAATGCTTTTGTGCGCCACCACGTATAGTGTGAGCGGTGAACACCAGTTAGCTTGACTACACCGTCAGACGGGTTTAACATCAGCGCGATGATACCATGATAACGGCGAAATATCGCCGTCTGGCATTGTACAAGTCCACTGGGGCTTATACTCGTTGATGTAATCTAGTATCTTATATGGTTTAAGCATTTCTTCTATTCTTCTTGGGTGCAAATATACACATTATTTTTGAATTACGATGCGGAAAGCGACAAAAATAGTAATTGGAAAGGAAAATGCCTTTCATTGTGGCTATGAATAAGCCAAGAGCCTGTTTCCAAATCTTCTTCCCCAGAAAAACGTATCGGCAAGATACTTTTCTACTCTCAACGCGTTGTTTCTCACAAAAACTTTGTATCTTTGCAGTCAAAAAAACGAAATATGACAAGACAGCTGACACATATCGATTCCCAAAGTTCCCATAATTCCCATCATTCCCATTCTTATCTCTATGCCTACAGATAACAATAGTTTCCTTACCCCAAAAGGCGACTACAAAAACCTTATTGCCTTCCAGAAATCGGAGTGCATCTACGACATCACTTACTATTTCTTGGAGCATTACCTGCCGAAGATTGGCGACCGCACCGTGGACCAGATGAAGCAAGCAGCCCGCTCGGGCAAGCAGAACATCGCCGAAGGCAACGAGACAGGCACCACGTCGATGGAGGCCTGCATCAAGTTGGTGAACGTGGCCAAGGCCAGCCTCAAGGAGTTGCAGGAGGACTACGAGGACTATCTGCGCAACCACGGCAACCAGATATGGGATGTGAACAGCGAGCAGTGTCGCAACGCCCGCTTGTGGTGCCGCCAGCACTCAAAGACTGAGGATTACCAGCGTGTATGCGAGCTCCGAGATGATATTACGCTGGCCAACATCGCGCTTGTGCTCATCCATCAGACAGATTATCTGCTGAAGAAACTGCTGGAGAAGTTCAAGGGCGATTTCCTCACCAACGGCGGAATCAAGGAACAGATGTCCGCTGCCCGCCGAGCATGGAGAGATGAACACGGGATGGGGTATCTCAATGGGAGGAATGGGAATTATGGGAACTATGGGAATAATGGCCAAAACAGCGGCATTCCGCAACCGACAACGAACAACCCAAAGAAATAGCCTATGGCACGGAAAGATTGGAGGGTATTTGTAGATGTTTTTTAGAAACCCATATCCGTTCTTTTGACGCTGCAAGCCAGGAGTTTGGACGTCACTAACGTTCTTTTGCCTATACGCAAAACGTCGTGCGCCTATACGCAAAACATCTTGCGCCTATACGCAAAATTCAAAGGCATTGAGAATCAGTGTGTTATAAATGTAGTTTAACGATTTTAGTTGACTACTTTCAGCCTTATTTGCAATATGGGTTGACCCAGGTTAAACTTATTTTTAATTCACGTTGACTCGGCTTAACGTTAGTCATAATTCGGGTTGATGCGGTGCAAAATTATGAATAATTTCCCATTCCTGCAACTTTTCTGTGTTTTTTTTTCTGAATCGCAGAAAATGTCCTATCTTTGTAGCGCAGTCTGAAGCATAGTGGAGCTCTGCTGGGGAGCAACTCCATGAGGAATAAGACTGCGCAAAACGACAAGTATGGGCAGGGGTCTCTATCAACGCGGCCCCTGCGTTTTTATCCATACTTAGAGTTTCTGCCCATGCCAAGAAAAACCCATCCCGGCGTAGGCCACACTCAGGCATTCTGTCCGTATTATGCTGCATTCTCCTTGATTGCCTCCTCCCTGTAGCTTTTCCATTTCTTCTGCAATTCACCCGTGCAGAGTGCAGCCTCGGCTGGCGTTTTCCAGTCAAGGCTCATGTGTGGACGCTCATTGTTGTAGAAGTCGATGGCCACCTTCAACGCCCTTCTAACCTCGTCTATAGAGAAAAAGGACATGCCCATGAGCAGTTCGTACTTGATGATGCCGTTGACGCGTTCGGCTACAGCATTGTCCTTGGGGTCTCCGCACTCGGTCATGCTAATCTTGATGTTGTTCTCCTTAAGGATGTCCGTGTAGTCAAAGCTGGCGTACTGTACGCCGCGGTCAGAGTGATGGATGAGGTCTTTGGCAGGATTGCCGTTCAGACGGCTCAGGGCCATGTTGAGGGCTTCTATGGCAAACTTGGCCTCCAGCGTCTCGCCCACGCACCAGCCGATGATCTCCTTCGTATAGTAATCCGTCACAAGCGACAGATAGCAGAAGTCGTACTCACCAGTCTCCTCATTAAGATAGACGACCATATAGGTGATGTCACTCACCCACAACTGGTTGGGACGCAGTGGGATAAGGTCCTTCACCAGGTTCGGGTACAGAGGCAGGCCGTGTTCAGAGTCCGTCGTCTTGGCACGGCGTTTCTTCTTGCGCACTTTCAAGTCATATTTCTCTATGATGTCGTAGAAGCGGTTATAGCCCACACTGTGCTCATCGCCGAACTCACGCTTGTACATCTGCCAGAGTTTGCCGCCGCCGATGCCGTGATCCTTCTGACGCACACCCTTGATGAACTCCACGCAGAAAGCCTCCTCAGCCAGTTTGCGCATATCACTCTCTCCATGCTTATAGTAGGCCTGGGTTGACACACCAAGCAGCTCACACTGCGACGTGACGGGATAGCCCTTCGCATCGCGAGCATGTAGCCTACGGACTACTTGGTGCCAGTTTTTTTTTAGTCGATGCCGTATACTTCCTTACCGAATGCCACCATCTCCTCATAGAAGTCCGCACGGAGCTTTTCCTTCTTCAGCTCAGACTCCAAGGTTGACACTTTCTCAAGTAACTTCCTGTAGTCCTCAGGGACTACGTCACTACCTTTTTTCTTCATCTCTTCTGCAAGTTCTGGATAATCTGCCGCAAAGGTACGAAGAAAATGGTAAACTTTGTACTGTGTCATGCCTTTTCTTGACATGATTTCTGTCACACGGAGATGCTGAATATGGAACTATGGCTGTTCGTTTGCTGGCATCTGTGCTCACGCTGCTATCCATCCGTTCTAAAGTTTGCAGAAAGTGCAGCATGTTTTTTACGTTTCTGACAGTTTTTACGTCCGTTTCTGCGATTTGGCAGAATATGGGGCGATTGTCAGAAGTACTTCGGGCGAAATACATGGAAATATTTGGCTGCGGCGGAAAGTCGACGTAACTTTGCATCGTCAAAAGGACACAAGGACGTCCCTGAGACATAAGAAAACAACAGTATTAACAATTAAAATAGAAGAGTTATGAAGACAATGAAGAGTTTGGCAAAC
>JAFYFI010000156.1 GCA_017543785.1 Alloprevotella sp. | reverse complement strand
CGAAAAGCCTTCAGCAGCCATTCGTTCTGTTCTTCGCGCGTCATGTTGCTGTTGTCCAGCAGCAGGGCGTCGTCGGCTTTGCGTAGGGGGCTCACTTCGCGGTGCGAGTCTATGTAGTCGCGTTCCTGCACGTTGCGCAGAATGTCCTCAAAGTCGGCAGGCTGTCCCTTTGCCAGGAGTTCGTCGTAGCGACGTTTTGCCCTGACCTCAGCACTAGCCGTGACAAAGATTTTCAGCTCAGCATTGGGGAACACCACTGTGCCGATGTCTCTGCCGTCCATGACGATGCCCTTTTGCTCGCCCATCTTCTGCTGCTGACGCACGAGTTCCTCTCTAACGAACGGAAGGGTAGCAACTGGGCTCACGACGTTCGACACCTCCATGGAGCGTATCTCCCTCTCCACGTTTTCGCCGCACAGCAGGCAGTTCTGCCCTCCTGTTTTGGCGTCGGGCTCAAAGCCTATAGAAATCTCGCCGAGCCTTTTCTGCAATGCCTCGGCATTTACCTTTCCGCCGTCTATCATGCCGCCGCGCAGGGCATAGAGTGCCACGGCGCGATACATGGCACCTGTATCTACATATACGTAGCCCACTCGTCGCGCCAGTTCCTTTGCCATGGTGCTCTTTCCGCACGAGGAGTGACCGTCAATAGCTACAACAATTTTTTTCATCTTCAATTATGTTGGAAATATCTTGTATGTTTGTTAAAAAAGGAGTTTCGTTCTCAGCCAGTGTCTCCGTATGTCCGCCGTCCTTTGTGGCGTCGTGGCTACGGCTATTCCACTTGGAAGTGAATGGGTATTCTCACCTGCACTATGCTCACCTTTCCTCCCGAGAGCCCGGGCTTCCAGCGAGGCATTTTCTCTACGGCAGCCAGTGCGGCGCGGTCGAGCGAGGGCGAGAGGTGTTTCGTCACGCGTGGGTTTGTCACGTTTCCTTCCTTGTCCACTATGAATGCCACCTCCACGTTTCCGAAGGTGCGCATCTTCTTAGCGTCTTCAGGATACACAATGTTCTCGTCCATGAAACGAGCCAGCGCCTTCCACCCTCCGGGAAACTGCGGCATCTCCTCCACCACCTCTACGGGAGTGAGCTCCTCGCCGCCTACGGGCAGGTCCTCGCGCACCTCAGCCATTAGGGTGTCAGCCTCCACGTTGACCAGCATCTCCGTCTCGGTCTGCAGCACGGCAGGTCCCTCCACTCCGAAGTCCAGCTTTGGTGGTACGCTTTCCACTATCTCGGGCACGGCGTCGGCAGTGCCCTCTGTCGATACGGGGCGCGCCACCTGGCGTGTGGTGGCAATGGCTTTCAGCTCGTGTCCCTCCTCAGCCTCCAGGGGTTTTATCTTTGCCGTAGGCATGTCCTCGTCGAATGACATCGTGGCAACTTTGTAGAAAAGCATCTTTATGCCGATGACAGCCATCAGCATAAGGGCAATGACACCAACGCCCAGCAGAGCCTTGCGGTATCTGCGTCCTGTGTCGCGGCGCAGGACGTATGCACCGTAGGCTTTGTTGCGGCCGTCGAAAATCTCTTTACACCAGTCTTCGGATAATAATTCGTTAAAAATTACGTTATTCATATATAGGTGCATTGCCAAAAGATGGACAAAAATGCTGAAGACGATGCAAAATTAAGTGTAAAATCACAAATTTGTCGTACCTTTGGGCACAATATTCCTTAAATATAATGAAAAAAACCTTATTCTTCATATCCTTCTTCCTCGTAGCTCTCCTTGCCGGGGCGCAGCAGGCTGATGTGTCCTACCAGGTGCTTCAGCTCCCAGCCTCTGCCCACGTTGCAGCCTTGGGAGGCGACAACATCACCATTACTGAGGACAATCCCTCCAATGCCTGGAGCAATCCAGCCCTGCTCTCCGACGTGAGCGACAATAGCATCTCGCTCAACTTCATGACCTACAACAGCGGCTCCATGCTCTTCGGAGCGCAGTTTGCCAAGCAGTTTGGCGCTCGCCACTCAGCCACCGTCATGGCAGAGTATCTGGGCTACGGCTCCATGGACGAGACCGACGAGAACGGGGTGAAGCTGGGCTCCTTCAGTCCCAAGGACATCGTCATAGGCTTTGGCTATAGCTACCTGCTCTCCGAGCGTTGGACCGGAGGTGCATCCCTGAAGATGACAAGCCAGAGCTACGGCAGATACAGCTCCTTTGGACTCAGCGTTGATCTGGGACTAAACTACTACGATGAGGAAAAAGACCTCTGCCTGGCAGTGGCTATGAAGAACATCGGAGCGCAGGTGAAGTCGTTCTACGAAGGTCAGCGCACCAAGATGCCCTTCACCCTGCAGCTAGGCTTCTCCAAAGGCATGGAGCACCTACCCGTGCGCTTCCACATACTCCTCACCGACCTCACGCGCTGGAGCGAGAGCGACTACTACCATCCCAGCGACAAGAGCAAGGCAGGCTTCGGCAACATACTCCTGAACCATTTTGTGCTGGGTCTCGACATCCTGCCCACAGACTACCTCTACCTCTCAGCAGGCTACAACTTCCGCCGCGCCTACGAGCTCAAGTCGGCAGGCAGCTCCAAGCTTGCCGGACTCACCTTTGGTGCCGGCTTACGACTGAAGAAGTTCAGGTTTGGTGCCACCTATGCAAAATATCACGTAGGCAATGCTGGCGTGCAGTTCGACATAGCATACTCCTTCTAAAAACATCCCTTTCCATGAAAAATCTTCTCAACGAAATAGAGACAGCCCTGAAGTCGCTCGACTATCCCCAGAGACCCGAGGGACTCTACGAGCCCATAGAATACATCCTCTCAGCAGGCGGCAAGCGCATACGTCCCACGCTGGCACTCTTGGCATACAGCCTCTACCGCGACGACTTCCAGCGCGCCATGCCCGCAGCCCTCGCCCTGGAGATATACCACAACCACACGCTCCTGCACGACGACCTCATGGACAACGCCGACGTGCGCCACGGCATGCCCACAGTGCACCGCCGCTGGAACGCCAACACGGCAGTGCTCAGCGGAGACACCATGCTCATCATGGCTTTTCGCAAAGCCATGCAGACCGACTGCGACAGGAAGGAAGAACTCCTGCAAGTCTTTGCCCAAACCATGCAGGAAGTGTGCGAGGGACAGCAGTATGACGTAAACTTCGAGTCGCGCAACGACGTCAGTGTAGATGAATATCTTGAGATGATACGCCTCAAGACCAGTGTGCTGCTGGCTTGCGCTCTGAAGATGGGAGCGCTGGCTGCCGACGCCCCTGCTGCCGACGCCCAGCAGCTCTACCGCTTCGGCGAGCTCATAGGGCTTGCCTTCCAGCTACAGGACGACTACCTCGACTGCTACGGCGACCCGGCTGTGTTCGGCAAGAGCATAGGCGGCGACATACTCTGCGGGAAAAAGACCTTCCTGCTCACCACCGCACTCCAGCGCGCCACGCCCCAGCAGCATGCACAGCTGCTCGCAGCCATCAACGGCACCAACCTCGACAACGGCGCAAAGATAAAGAGAGTACTCGAACTCTACGAAGACTTGAACATTCCGCAGCTATGCCACGAGCGCATAGAGACACTATATTCCGAGGCAGAAACCGTGCTCTCGCAGCTGCCTCTGCCAGCCGAGCGCAAACAGCCGCTCTACGACTTTGCACGAAGGATGCTCAAGCGCGAAAAGTGATGCAGTTCATCGACACACATACTCACATCTACGGCGAGGAGTTCTCCGAAGACCGCTCCGCCGTAATTCGTCGTGCCATTGACGCCGGCGCCGTAAGCCTGCTCCTGCCCAATGTTGACGAGGCAAGCATCGAACCCATGCTGAGCCTGTGCCGCAAGTTCTCCGACCTTTGCCACCCCATGATGGGGCTGCAGCCCGAAGAGCTGCCTGCCGACCCCGCGCCACTGCTCCAAAAGATGTACGACCTCTTAGAGGCTAACCTCTCTGCCCCAGTCACCTCCGAGTGCGACGTTCGCTTCGTAGCTATCGGCGAGGTAGGCATAGACCTCTATTGGGACGCCTCGCGCCGCGACGAGCAGATAGAAGTGTTCCGTCAGGAAGTAGAGTGGGCAGTCAAGTTCCAGCTCCCACTCGTCATCCACTGCCGCGCAGCCCATCGCGACCTCTGCGACGTCTTGAAACCCTATGCCGACAGCCTTGCAGGCGGCATCTTCCACTGCTTCGGCGGCACAGAGCAAGAGGCACGCGAGCTACTGGAGTTCCCAGGTTTTTACCTCGGCATAGGAGGAATAGTGACATTCAAGAAAAGCACCCTTCCACAAGTGCTCTCGTCCGCCGTGCCCCTCAGCAGGATTCTCCTCGAGACCGACGCCCCGTACCTCACCCCCGTACCCTACCGCGGAAAGCGCAATGAGCCAGCCTACATACCTTATATAATAAATAAGCTGGCAGAAGTATATGCCACCACGCCAGCCGAAGTGGCACACCTAACCACCATAAACGCCTGCCGTCTCTTCCGCATCAGGCAAGTTCCCTAGCTTTTACCCACATACTTTTCCCGACCCTTAAGTTATGCCGCTCCTGCAAGAGCGGCTATGTTGTTTTTGTACTTCTGAGGCATAAAGATGTCTTCGGAAAGGTAAAGAATCTTGACGAAAAAGTAAAAAGTTTTGACACGGGATTTTCTTCAAAATAGAACGCAGATTTGAGGAATTTCTGCGAAGATTTTGACTTTGCGAAAATTTCTTTATTGGATTTTCGGATTACTCAAAGTAATTTCAGAATCCAACAAAGAAATTCTGAAATTCCTCAAAGAAATTTTCATGTTTTTGAGGCGAAAAATCGCAGAAAAGTGGCTCGGATTTTCAAAAATCAAAGGAGAATCCGAGCCTGAATTTTGTATCGTCTTGAAAGTCAGCCGTTTCCGCTAAATGCAAAAAACGGGCATTTTTCGGACCAAAATTTTCGGAGATGATTTTTATGCCCTTTTTTTGAACTCAAAAACAGGGGGTCACGGATAAAGGATTTTGACAATATCCCATCCCTTACCCTGCCACGGGCCAGTCTTACAAAACAAAAACAGAAAACAAATCCAGTTCGTTCAAAATCATGCCATGTTAAGTGCAGATTTTGCACTGTCACATATATTTATCAATGCAATAGTGAAAAACACCTTGTTAAACTATCATCTTTTGTGGTTTTCGGTAAAAAGTCATCCAGTGATGCTATTTTGTAAAGAAAAAATTTGTACATTTGTACACGATGCATTAGAATTACTCTAACTCAGTAAGTTACTTCCATATAGAATTTATGAAACAACGTTCAATTACACTACGCTGGTGGCTGTTGGTGTTTTTTGTCTTTTTGGCTGTTACCCATAGGACACAGGCACAGTTCCTGCTCTTTGCATAGACTTAATTAAAGTGTGTTGAGTATCTTTCTATCCTTAAAGAAATAGCCATCATGCTATTTAAAAACACAGATTAGAAAACAGAACAAAATGAAGAATTAATTAATGCCCTATTAACAGATATAGAGTCTTTCTCAGTATCCTCTGATTATATTAATGAGGGGAATCAAATTGATAATAGAAAATACCATATGGTTACAAAT
>JAFYFI010000155.1 GCA_017543785.1 Alloprevotella sp. | reverse complement strand
GCTTACAATTCTTCAACCTTGTAAAGGCTATGCGTGAGGCGCAAAGGGAATACTTCTCTACGCGCTCTCACGAAGCCTTGCAAAAGGCTCGCTCACTTGAACGTAGTGTAGATGCCTACATCAAGCGTGGTGACGATTACCTTAAAAAACAAAATGCCTTTAATGATGATAACAACGAAATTTAATATTATAACGGCGATTTATTTAACCACGTTTATGATATTTAGCCTAGTGCCAAGCATTTCTTTGAACTTGGACTTATAGCACAGAAAGGAGAATAAGTTATGGCAAAGTATAGGATTGAACACAGATACCCATGTTATGCCAATGGTGGTTGCATTCCTTACGATGGCTACTTCGTACAGAAATTTGAAAAAGGATTCTTTACAGACAAGTGGGTTGACATTAAAGGATTTGGTGACAAGAAAAAGACAGAAGAATTATTGGAAATATTAAAAGGTTAAGTTATGGCACACTTAATAGACAAAGACGCTTTAGTAGCGGAGATAGAAAGCAAAATAGAGAAATATACCAAACGTGGCGAAGAGTCAGATGCCAAACGTGATGGATATGGTATGTATTGGGGAGGTGTAATATCCTGTCTTAATGAGGTACGGACACTATGTGATACCCTTGAAGTGGAAGAGGTTACAATGAGTGAAATAAAGAAAAATTCAAATTAACAAAAAACAATGAACTACGAAAGAGAACAAAAGTATTGCGTAGTCGCCACTGTTAACGGAGTGAGGCAAGCCATAACAGGCCCCATGGCTAAAGAACGTGCAGAGACGTGGTGCATGATGGGAAAGATAATTGCAATTTCGCTTGCAGTTTTAATAGTGAAATGTTTGCGGATATGGAATGTTGTTTCTATATTTGCGGTAAGAAAAGACGATATAAACTATGACTATTGAATTTTTCCTTTACATAATTCTGCCTATCCTAATACTTCTGGCCATAGGTGGCTTTTACTATGAGTCCATGACTCCCGAGGAGAAGAAGAAGTGGGAGAAGGAACAGAAGTTAAAGCGTCTTGATAGAGAACTGAAAGGAAAATGGTACCAAAGGTGGTTCGACCCCAGTGACCCGGGAGGAGGACCAGCCGGTCCATTGATTAGACGTTGAACGTCTTTTCTACATACAGAAGGAGTATTTTACTTTGCACGAAGAAAGTAAAATACTCCTTTTATTATGAACGCTACCGACATTAAAGAAATCGTACTTCGAGTAAACGACGAGGACGTGAAGCAGAAGATAGAGAACCTTCAGAAGCGTCTTGACAACGCACTGCGTCTCAAAAGAGACCTCGAGCACAAGGCCTCGACCGGAAGCCTTACCAAAGAGGAAACAAAAGACCTGGCAAAGTTCACCCGTGAAGTACAGAGATGCGAAACGCAGCTCTCCAAAATGCGTTCCACCAAGCAGCAGGTGGACAAGGTGCTGAACAACATGAGCACTTCTGGCCCTACTGAGCTGAAAAACGTACTAAAGGCTCTCAACAAGGAAATTGAGAGCGGTGCGGTTAAGCGCGGTACTGAGGAATGGAAACAATATCAAAAAGCCATCAAGCAAGTCAATACGGAGTTGCGCAAGGTGCAGGATGAGCAGAAGGCAGTAGAAGGCTTTTCGTTCGGGAAGTTTCTTCAAAGTGGAGCCAATCTCTGGATGTCAGTCCAGGGTGCCATGGCTACCATAACCGGAATTAAGAGTACAGTCCGCGACGCAGTGCAGGCTTTTGCCGACATGGAGGAAGCCGAGGCAGACGTCATGAAATACACCGGCATGACGAAGCAGCAGGTGGGCGACCTGAACAAGGAGCTGAAGGAAATGGACACGCGTACTGCCCGCGAGAAGCTGAACGCCCTTGCCGGCGACGCCGGACGCCTCGGCATACGGGGAAAGCAGGGCATCCTTGACTTCGTGTCCGCGGCTGACATGATTAACGTCGCCCTGGGCGAGGACCTGGGCGAGGACGCCGTGAAGAACATCGGCAAGCTGGCGCAGCTCTACGGCGAGGACAAGCGCGTGGGTCTGAAGCAGGCCATGCTTTCCACCGGATCCGCCATCAACGAGCTGGCGCAGAATTCGTCCGCGGCTGAGACATACCTGCTGGACTTCACGGCGAGACTGGCCGGAGTGGGCAAGCAGGCGAACATCGCGCAGACAGACATCATGGGCTATGCTGCCGTTCTGGACGAGAGCATGCTGAGAGACGAAACGGCAGCAACGGCCATGCAGCAGCTCATCGTGAAGATATTCCAGAACCCCGCCAAGATGGCCAAGGCTGCCGGGCTGGAAGTAAAGGCGTTCTCCGAACTGGTGCGCACGGACGCGAACGCCGCCCTGCTGCAGTTCTTCGACGCGATGAAGGCACGCGGAGGATTCGACAGCCTTGCGCCTATGTTCCAGGAGATGCACCTCAACGGACAGCGCGCCGTGGGTGTACACTCAGCCGTGGCTGACAAGACGGACCTGCTGCGCGAACGCCAGCAGCTGGCCAACCAGGCATACGCCGAGGCGAACAGCATACAGAATGAATTCGACGTGAAGAACAACACCGTGCAGGCGCAGCTTGACAAAGCTAAGAAAAGATTTCACGAACTTGCAGTTGAACTTGGAGAGAAACTTTTGCCACTGGTCAGGGACGGGATACACCTGACGTCGAATATACTCCGGCTGTTGTCAAATACAATTTCCTTTGTGAGCCGCAACGCCTACGCCCTCGGCACGCTAACGGCTATGATAGCCGCCTATACAGTGGCTGTGAACTTTGCCACGATAGCCACCAAAGCCAAGGCAGCGGCCATAGTACTCGTGAACGGCGTGTCTAAAGCCTACACCGCTACGGTCAAGGCTCTTCACGCCGCCCACCTGCTCCTGCAACTCGGCATGGCTAAGTTGCAGGGCAACTGGGCGCGTCAGTCTTCTCTAATGCTCGACGTGAAGAAAGCCGGCAAATCACTCGCCACAGGTTGGGGAATACTGGCGGCAGCGGGTGTGGCGTTGGCGACTGTCATCATTAACCAAATAAAGAAACTTGGAGAACTTTCCACAGAGGAAAAAATCCTGCGCAAAATCAGAGAGCAGGCTGCAGGTCAGATAGCCGAAGAAAAGAACAAAATTGAACTGCTCACCGCCGTAGCGCGCGACGAACACCGGTCACTCAAGGACCGTCAGGATGCCATCAAAGAACTAAACAGGATTGTTCCAAATTACAATGGTCACTTAGATGTCACTACAGGTAAATATAGAGAGAATAAGAAGGCTCTCGACAAATACATAAACTCACTTATCCGCCTTTATGAAATAGAGGGGGCAAAAGAGGAGCTGAAGCGCATAGGTAAGCAGCGGGCAGAGAACAAAGTCAAGGAACAAAATGCTCGTGACGATAAGAGCCTGGCTGAGCAGACTATAGACCAGTACTACGACCGTAGCAGCATAAATTCATACGTAGCTTACGGAACGGCGGGTGTTAGTATGGCGCAAACCGCTAGCATGACCAACGGCACACTACGTAAGGCAGAGGCAACTTTAAGAAGGGCGAATGGTGTACTTGCTGAGGTAAAAAACAGCAACAAAGAATTGGATCGACAGGAATCGGCCATACGAAACATCTACGGGGAAGAACTGAAGGACGACGCAGTGAAGCAAACAAGGCAAGAACCAGAGGATCCGCCTATATCGCCCACTGGTGGCAGTGGCTCGGGAAATAATAAAAACGACAAGCTCGAAAAGGAGCATCGCGAAAAGCTCAAACAACTGGATGCCGAAGCAAAGGAACTTGACAGAAAGCTGCAGGAGACGATACGGGACTATCAGGCTGCTTTCATGAACGGAAAACTTGACGTCGATGCCTATAGGGAAAAAGTTCTGCAGGCAGAGATGACAACTGCCATGCAGCAGCGCAACCTCTACGACAAGAACCTGGACTGGCAAGTGGAGAAATGGAAGGAACGCAACGACAAGGTCCTGCAGCTGGAGAAGACACAGGCTGAGAAAATGCAGACATGGACCATTGCCGCCCTCGAGAAAAATGAGCAACGGGAACTCAGAGTCCTGGAAGAGAAACACTCCCAAGGGCTCATCTCTGACACTGCTTATCAGATAGAACACAACGCCATTACCCTGAAATATCTCCGTCAACGCGAGAAGTATTACCGCAAGTGGGGCAGGGTTGAGGACTACGATAAGGCTCATCTGGCTGTTGAGAAAGAAGTGGCACGTCAGCGCATAGAGCTGCTGAAGAAGGTCGCTGACACGCAAAAGAAGGTGCGTGATGAATACCTGTCCAAACATCCTATCGAGCAGGCCAAAGAGGAACTCCGCATACAAAAGGAGATAATGAATGCCTTGCTCGAGCAGTTCAAGAATGACACGGATAAGCAAAAGGAGATAGCCGAGACCTGGAACAAGATAATAGCCCAAATAGAGGTGCGCCTGAAGAAACTCAAAAAAACAGAAGGGAGTCGTGTCCTCAGCGAGGCCGGCTATCAGTCGCCAAGCACAGGCTCTGCAGGCGATGTGGCTGACGGAATGATATCGGCAGCAAAAATATATGAGAACTATGAGGAAACGAAAAACAAATTGTTCAGGCAACTTGGCGAGAGAGAAATCAACCAGGAAGAATACTCCCTCGCCATGGAAGAGCTGGAGAAACTCAAGTATGAGCGCATTGCCGGATATGCCACCGCATGCTATCAGACTGTCAGTGGAGCCATGCAGGCTGCTTCCCAGCTCATGCAGGCAAACTACGAGATAGAAGCTCAGAAGGTGGAAGAGCGCTATGCGCGTGAGATAGCTGCTGCAGGCGAAGGTACAGATAAAGCAAAACAGCTCGAGGCAAGGAAGCAAAAGGAACTCGCCAACCTGAAGAATAAATACAACAAGAAGGCTATGGCTGTGGAGATGGCGCAAGCCGTGGCACAGACTGCCGTAGCCGCCATCAATGCCTATGCTTCTGCCAGTAAGGTAGCCTTCTGGCTTGGTCCTGTTGCTGCAGCAGCTGCCACTGCAGCAGGTGCTATTCAGATTGCTGCCATAGCCAAGCAGCATGAGACGCAGTCCGCAGGCTATTACGAAGGCGGTTTCACTGGCGGGCAGAACTATCGCCGTGAGGCAGGTGTCGTGCATGAAGGAGAGTTTGTTGCCAACCACCAGGCAGTGAAAAATCCGAACCTGTTGCCGGTGCTCAACATGATAGACCAGGCACAGAGGCACAACCGCGTGGCGTCGTTGACTGCAGCCGATGTAAATCGCGTTGCCGGAGGTACTGCAGTAGCAGCCGCGCCACAACCCGTCATCATCGACAGCAGCTCACTGCGCACCGCCGAGAGCATAGAGAAGCTCAACCGCATGCTCGAGCACCCCATCAAGACCTATGTTGTCATCGATGGACCAGACGGGCTACACCGAAACTATCAGGAATATAAGAAAATAATAGGGGAGGAATAGGCATGTTCAAGTTATATCTTAAAGATAAAGATAAAGATAAGGAACTTAATTATAAGGAGATAGTAGTCAAGAGTGGCAGCAGCATCAAACTGACGCGCTGCAATCCATTCTACAATGAAAAAGGCGACTTCACACTCTCTGTCGAGATACCACTCCAGGGCGTTCCTTCCAACCGGGAGGTCTTTGGCACTCCCGACAGGCAGGAAGTGTCGCGAGTTCCGCTAGTAGGGAAGACGATGGAGTTTCGGCTAGTGACGGATATCCTCACACTTGACGGCACCGCCACCGTGCTGAAGGCTACCGAACGTAGTGTTAGCGTCCAGCTGAAGAGCACCGTACCACTGACGGATACCAACGACCTCGACGGGGCAGGAAAGTATATCGACGAGTTGGACTTGGGCAAAGCCTGGGAGGACGTGTATAAAGAATACTATTATCCAGGAGAGCAAGGAGTCTGCAAAAGGAAAGGAATAAAACCTGAGGCAGCACAGAGCCACAAGTGGACGCTGGCATGTATCCTGGCTTCTCCCAATTACGACCAGCTGCTGCATGGCACTTGCGACCAGACAGACTGTGTATGCTTCCCCATTTGGTCCACCGAAGACAAAGCCTGGGGAAACAAGCACGACTTCCTATGTTTCGGACATCTGCAATCTGACCGCAGCTATAGATACACACACTACGGACAGGCATATATTCCATGGGGAGAAGGCAGCGTAGCAGATACTGCCATACCCTTGCCTGGACAAGGCCGCCCCGAAGAGTGGGAAAAATACATAATCAGTGATGAGTATGAAGAAAAAGAAAATAGAGCCTATGCCCTGGACAGACTTTTGTCTCCTCAGCCATACTTGTGCTTTCTGGTGGAAAAGATACTGTCGGCATTGGGCTACGAGCTAGCTCGTAAGGACAATGCCATTCGCCAGAGCGAGTGGATGAAAAGAATTTTCGTTGCCAATGCCAGGAGGAGCCTCCAGATTGCACGATGTCTGCCCCACTGGACAGTTTCAGACTTCTTCAAACATCTGCGCGAGAACTTCAACTTGACAGTTGTCGTTCAGGGTAGGCAAGTGAAGGTCTTGTCACGCAAGTTGTACTACAACGACGATACTGTGATAGTCCCCATAAGCGACAGTGCCGACCCTCATACTACCGACATAAGCTCAGAGAAAAACTCAAGCGAGGCATCATCCGGAAACGTAGGTTACGACTTCTCAGACGTGGTGCCCACTATACTGAATATCGGAGAAGATGCATACGATGGTATGGTGCTGAGCTATAAAGACGATCTGCCAGGAACAGAAGAATTGAGTAAACTCAGCGACGAAGACAAGGAAGGCAGTAAGTTGTTATATATCTCTGGGACGGACAATAGTGAAAGGTTCGGCATTTTCAAGGGCAAGGACGACCAGTACAGCTTCGTTCGGGTTGACCATATGGGACCTGTGCTGCGTGACAAAGACACAAAAATAGACCTTAAGCTGAAGATGGTCCCGGCTATGTTGACAGAGATGATTCCTGTCAAACGGAGATATATGAATTTTTTAAGACTGATAGAGAGTCCTGTGCCGCCTAAGCATGATGGCTTCAGTCCTTATAGTGAATATCCTGTCGATACCGTGTCTGACCTTCAGCGATTCGATGAAGGCGGAGAACTCGGAGGATTCTACCCTCCATGTCTGATTACAGCGGACACACGCATCCCTGAAAAGCGCGAGGCGATGAATCTGCAGACGTGGGTGAAGAAAAACGAGGACACCAGTGAAGTGGAACACGAAAAGCAGGACATCATGGAGCTGGCACTGAACTATGGTGATGTACTTGATGTACGACGGAGTTCTTATCTCCCTGTATATATCTATGACAGAGATTATGAAGGCATGTCGAAAAAGACTGCCGTCATTCCTCACCCTGCAGGCATACCTTATATCATATCACGCCTTCAAGACGGCAGCGGCACAATGGGTGAGACATATCCCATTGTTACGACAGTCGATGACCCTCACTACGATTTTCTTCTGAATTGGCAAACCAATATCCGCGAGGAGATAGACGGAGGCGGCTGGAACATCGACACCAGGTGCGTCTTCCAGGTGGAATTCCTCGACAAGTTCTGCGACCCGATGCTGCCGGTGCTCATCAGGGGAAGGAAATACATCCCTACAAAAATCGAGATAACCATCGACGAGAATGGAGTTCAGCCGTTGAAGAGAGGATATTTCCTCGAAGTGAACGAATAAAAAGAAGCAGCCGCCCCGGACATACCCGGAGGCGGCTGCATTGCTTTGAAAGTCGTCAAACAAAACAAAGCTCCATTTCTCATCGTAGGACAGCAAGGGAAGCCAGCTCCCTGCCGAACTTGCGCACGCCCTGCTCAATGCGTTCCGCCTGCTGGCGGCGCGGCTTGCTGCGTCCGTGCCTATACGCCCAGAGCTGCTTCTGGTGGATGCCCGTGATGCGCTCCAGTCCGGAGAGCGACATCAGCGTGCCAAAGGCAGCAGCAGAAGCAGCTCTGGGCGTCGTAGTGCCACTCTATCTCAAATTCACCCTTGATTTGTTCCGGCCAGCGCTCTTCCGGCAGGTTCTCCTTAATGAGGCGTATGGCCTCGTAGGTGTCGGCCTTCACCTGCTCAATGTATCGCCAGAGGCGAAGATGCCTTCACAGTTCTCGCTGTATGCCCCGAAATTGTCGCAACTCGCGCAGATGTTCATGATGATAGTTTCCATAGTTTTATGCGGTTTTGATTGTTGTTAATGCAAAGATAGATTTTTTTTCATTCTATTTTTATTTTTTCTCCATATTTCTTGCCACTCTCAATTTCCTGCCCTATCTTTGCACCGTACAACACATACATCGCAGGCGGAGACTTCCCGCCGAACATGCCGCCGACGGGCTTTTTTATGCCCCGAAGCCGTGCATATACTCATCAGAGTTCCGTCCCTCGCCGAAGCAGTAATGCCAGGCAGCCTGCGATCAAGGTGTTGTACAGAGGGTAACGGAACTCTTTTTAATTCCGTCTAAATGTACAACAAAAAATGATCGAAGCAAACAATCTTCAGACCCAGAACGCCGCCACGACGACGATGGCGGCCAGTGACGAACCCCGCACGCTCCGCGAGCTCTCCCTGCGCTACGAAGCCAAGTTCCGCGCCCTGCGCGAGGAGGGACGCTGCGCCCACGAACGCTACCGCCAGCACCGCCAGTGGCTCAACCGCCTGCGCCGCGCCGCCGGCGAAAGCCCCGAGCACTACCGCAACATCTTCAGGCAGATGCGAGAGCAATACGAGAACTTCGGACGTCTCCAAGCCGAGCGCCGAGCTCAGCTTCAGCAGGAGTTTCTCCTCGAGCGCAAGCGCATGGCCATTGCATGACGCGCAGGCATACAACAACTCACGAAGCAGCCGCCCCGTACCATCACGAGGCGGCTGCTTCTTTTTAACTCTTTTGAATATCAAATAATTTGCTACTTTTGCATCATGAAAGATATAGTTGTTTACCTACGTGTAGAGCGCTACATCAAGCAATGGCTCGAGAATGCCCTGGGAAATCCAGTGCGATTCCCTGCCCGTAGCTATGAAAATGAGCTGCTGCATCGCCTGCTGTCGCGTAGGCCGCAAGGAGTACAGCCACGTCTCGTGGCAGAGCCGGAAGAAGTGGCTATCGTCATTCCTGACAGAAGTGACCATAAACCCGAGTATTATAACTACCTTTCGCGTCGCTCACAGACAGCTATGGTTTGTGCCATTGACGGACTCTTTCGTCTGGCACTCTGGAGCGAATGTGCACCGCTCATCGGCAGTACGGCAGAACTCAACGCTGGCATCGACGAATGGTGCTGCAGACAGGGTATTGACCTGGACTCACGAGAAGCTGTGCGCCAGAAGTTTTACCGCATGCGTAAGACATATCGGCTTACCGGCATTGTCCTCGGCAAAACATACGGGAAACAATCTCCTCTCACACCCTCAAAAAAATAAATGCATTTTTTTTCATAATTCGCTACGGCTTCAGCGGTAAAAAACGTACACAGAAAAAACAATGCCCGAAAAAGTATATTTCAATAAGATGCAGATGGAGGTCATGTTCACTGGTGCCAGGGACTCCATCGTTGTGGCAGGGCGTGGCACTGGTAAGGGTGTACTCCATTCGGCTACATTCCTTCGCAATGCACAGGCCATGCCTGGTAGCACTACGGCAATCGTCGCTCCTAATGCCAAGCGTGCGAAGACAAACACGCTGCCTTCGATGCTTATGCATCTCGAAGCCTGGGGCTACCGCCGTGGCATACACTGGGAGATAGGTAAGAAACCTCCAGCTAAGCTCGGCTGGCCAAAGCCTTTGATTGAGCCTGACGACTGGGAGGACATACTTTCATTCTATACTGGAGCCATCGGGCAGATTATTTCCCAGGACCGTAGTGGAACATCAAACTCGAAGAGCTTCGACTTCCTTGACATCGACGAAGCAAAGTTCATCGACTTCGAGCAGTTGAAGGATGAGACCTTCCAGGCTAACCGCGGACAGCTGCGCGAGTTCGGTTCCTGCCCGTGGCACCACGGGATGCTCGTGACGAGCGATATGCCCGTGACGAAACGCGGCAGCTGGTTCCTGCGCTATAAAGAAATTTCCGACCCGGAAATCATCGCTGCACTGCAGGGACTTATAGTCAGGTTAAACAGCCAGCGCCAGAAACTTGACGCGGGAACTGGATGCGATGTATATCTTCAGCAGAGTGTACGCCAGCTCGAAAAAGACATTGCTGAGATGCGCAGACATGCCTTATTTTACAAAACCTATTCATCTCTGACTAACGTTGACGTGCTCGGCTTGGACTATATCCTGAAAATGAAGCGCGACCTGCCACTGCTCGTATTCCAGACTTCAATACTCTGTATGCCAGTGGAAATTTTGAAAGACGGTTTTTATTCGTCTATGAAACCAGGGCACAAGTATGCAGCTAAGCCTACATCCTTTACCGACAATATGGAGTTTGGTAGTACTCCATCTATTCCCGACTGCCGTATGGACGGAGATTTGCAGCCCGACTTACCTCTCTGCATAGCTTTCGACTACAACAACAACATCAACTGGCTTGTCGCTGGGCAGGCTATCGAAGGTATGCGTCGCCTTAATGTAGTCCGTTCCTTTTTCGTGAAGTACGAACGTAAGCTTCCGGAACTTGTCAGGGATTTCTGCCACTACTACAGATATTTCCCCAATAAGACGGTTATATATTACTACGACCATACAGCTTTGGGAAGCAACTATGCCGTCAATGATGAAGACTTTCATTGGGTTGTTGTCCAGGAACTGGAGAGAGCCGGTTGGAACGTCATCGATAAATACATAGGTCGCACCATGGGACATCTGGAGAAATTCCTGCTCATCAATCGTGGCTTTTCTGGTCAGGCACGACTCATGCCTTTCTTCAATGAGGAAGGCAATGAAGCCCTGCTTGCTTCCATACAGCTAGCCGGTGTATATAACGGGAAAAAGGACAAGAGAGGAGAGAAACTCGCCGAGACTGAGGAAGACCGCCTCGAGGCAAGAACCGACGGCAGCGATGCGTTCGACACACTCTACATAGGCTGCGAACGATTCCCCGTGGAAGGGGAAGCATTCTCAAGTTCCTCTAATTGGGACTGAAATGAATTCTTAATCTTATTATGCCCAGAGAACTCTCTGCCCCTCTTATAATAAGCGTTTTCCTTTCATTAAAATACTTTTTTTTCCGCCAAATCCCACAGAACACCCCCCAGCGCCCTACGCAAGACTGGTCATTACCTTACTTAGTCAGAGCGCTATATGCATGCCCCGCAATCATTACTAGGTTGCGGGGCTGTGGCGTCTTTTCCCAAAAGATACAAACTCCCCACTTTCGCAGTGTATTAAAATTGTATTTATGAAGCAAAACACGAAAGACTGGATCCAGTACGGGTCGGCAATCGCACTGATAATCTCAGGTATCGCCATTGCCTTGCTATCGGTCATAGTAACGATGGACATCGGCGGTGGAGCCCTTGCATATATCGGCGAGGCATTTGGTGGGGCATTGGCAATCTTTGGCATAGCTGCTTATGCCCTGCGCAGCATCAGCGACTTCAAAAAGGAAATTACTGAAGAATTAAGACTCAGCAGAAAATCAGACGACCATGGAACTGACTATTGACCGAGCGTGGAAACGCGATACATATACCATCAGCCGCGTCTTTATTGACGGCCGTCGTATTTGTGAATGCGTAGAAGACAAAGATCGCGGGCTGAAGCAGACTGACAGTCTGGCAAGAATCAAATCTGTCAAAATTCCATCCGAGACAGCAATTCCTCAGGGCAGATATCGGGTTACAATGGGGGTTGTTAGTCCCAAATTTTCACTTCGGAAAGAATATGCTTGGTGCAAGGGGCGTCTTCCGCGTTTGATAAATGTTCCTGGTTTTGATGGTATCCTTATTCATGCCGGCAGTAGTGCCAGGAGTTCAGCCGGTTGCATCATAGTAGGGCGGAACACTGTTAAAGGTGGCGTGACCCAGAGCATGGACACGCTGAAGCGTTTGTGGTCTGAGCTTGATGCTGCAGATCGTCGTGGTGAAACAATCTACATAACAGTCGGCTAATATGGACACCAGGAATAACTTGCGCGGCTCTCACCTCTCACTGGGATTTCTTCTAGGACTTGCTATACTGCTGCTTATCTTCTTCGGGTGCAAGAGGGTGGAATATGTGACTGTTCCCGTTCCGGAAATTCATAACGAATACCACTTCCTACGCGACAGTGTACACACCAGAGATACCATTGAGAACTACCAGATGACTGTAGTGCGCGAAGTGGACAGCACCACAATGGCACAATATGGAATACAGTTGGCGGCGGCTGAACGAGCATGGCTAGTGCAGACTGATGCGCTGAAAAAGCAAATCAGGGAACTGCGCGAGAGCCGTTCCGACACTACAATGAAACACGACAGCATCCCTGTAATTGTTCCTCATGATGTAGTCAAGGAAGTGCCTCGCGAAAAACATTGGTGGGAGACACTTCTGGAGTGGCTCGGTACCTTGTCTCTAGGTGCCTGTCTTTTATGGCTGTTTATAAAAGTATTTCCTTTGCTTCGTAAAACTTTAATAAAATGAAATACCATATCCTCATAAATGATTATATAGGTTGGCCGATAAGTGCAGACTATGTTTCCAGGGAACTTGCAACTCACAAGGATCAGCCTGTCGATGTCTATGTATCTTCACTTGGCGGAGACGTGAATACAGCTCTGCAGATCCGGCAGATGTTTGTGGAACACGGCAACGTAACATGTCACCTTCATGGCTTTGTAGCATCTGCAGCAACTATTCTCATAACTGGTGCCAAGACTGTTCGTATGGGTAAGTTCGCTCTATATATGATTCATAAATGCTCCTCTTGGCAGGATCAGTGGGGACAGATGAATGCTGATGATATAGCGGCTGCCATCATGAAACTCACCACAGCCAAGCAGATGCTAGATCAAGTTGACCACGTCATCGGAAGCATCTATGCCCAGAAAACAGGTAAACCTCTGTCTGAGATTGCAGACATGATGAAAGCAGAGACATGGATGACTGCAGAGGAGGCTCTCTCCTATGGGTTCATTGATGAAGTCATCGAAGACGATGAAGCTCCAGCACTCACTGCAGACCTTTCAGCACGCATTGTCGCCTGCGGTCTTCCCCTTCCCGAGATTACAGGCGAAGAAAATCCCTCTATGTGGACTCGTATCACCGATTTCATTGAGCGCAGCTTCAGACAACATGCTGAGCGTGTAGCTGCTGAAGCTCTATCACATGAAGAAAATCATTCCACTCTTAATACTAACAATAAAATGAAAAAACTTGTACTTGCCACCATCTGTGCACTGCTTTCCGTGAAGGATTTTGAGCAGGCTGAAGATGGTACCGTCAACATGACGGAAGAGCAGCTGCGTCTCTTGGAGAATCAGCTTGCCGCTCAGAATACAGTTCTGGCCGACAAACAGAAGGAGATTGACGCTGCTGCAGAGAATGCAAAGAAGCTCCAGGAACAGATTGATGCCCTCCAGGAGCAAGTGAAAAATCTCAAGGATGCTGATGGCGATGATACCGACGACGTTCATGACGATGAAGGTCCTGTCGATTCAGATGACGATTTCGCAGCAGCTTCTGAGGCTCAGGCTTCGTTCAATCGCCTTGCTGGCTTAATCTAGAACTACAAAAAAATAAAAAAATGAAGACAATTTCTATCACTCCAACTGAGTTGCAGAAGAGTGCTGTACAGTACCTCCCGCAACTACTGAAGATGCCCATCATCGCTGCCCAGGCTACGCTGAAGCATATGACGGGTCGTCCTGGTACACGTGGTCGTGTAGTACTCGGGGAACTTGACGGCGATGCTGAGGTCGGTCCCTATGACCCAAGTCGAGTTGACACTGCAGACCTGACGGCAAAAGGTCGTACTCTTGAGACTTATCTCGGTAGTGTCATCAAAGAGTTCGATCCCAATTCTGTTTGGGCAAGTGTCTATGGCGCACTGACAACACAGGGTGAAGGCCTGAAAGATGTGAATGCCGCCAGAGAAGTCCTCAGTTTTCTCGCCGCCAAGCTGGGTAAGAATCTGAATAAATCTATTTGGAATGCCGTCCGCAATCCGAATGGTACGAAAACAAGGGATCTGTTCGATGGATTCGACACCATTACGGCAGCTGAAATCTCCGCTGGGAAGATCTCTGAAAACAAGCAAAATCTCTTCAAGTTTGAAGAAGAGATCACTCGCGATAATGCCGTTGATTTTCTGAAGCAGTACTACTGGGCATCGTCCGATGAGCTGCAGGGACAGGCTGTGAAGATGTACATTCCCTTCAGCGTTATGCACGCCTACGAGGAGTGTTACCAACTGACTTGCGGCATAGTACCATACAACAACAAGTATGAGAAGCCCATACTTGAAGGCAGTAATGGTTTGTGCGAGCTTGTGCCCCTTTCCAGCAAGAAAGGTTCTCAGTTCCTGACGCTTGCTCCTCAATCCAACCTCGTGTATGGCTATGGCGACGGCCTCGCCGATGAGAAAATCTCTATTGAGAAATATCATGCTTTCTTCCTGCAGTTTGTTGCCACCATGTACTTCGGTGTACAGTTCAAGACAATCTCTCCGGAGATGCTGAATATCGGCCAACTCTATAAAGAGGCAACTGAAGGTTCAGAGGAAGGCGACGGAACAGTCAATGGTGAATGGGTAGATCCATCCGACCAAGGCTAACACACATTTACTAATTGCAGGCAGCTTTTTCGCTGCCTGCATAAAAAACTAAAAGACAATGGCAAAAAAGAATTGTACATCCCAGACGCTCTATGAGAGCCTCGAGTTTTGTCCAGGCACGAGCATCCTGCCAGGCATACGCCAGAAAGTCTATATGGTTTCCAAGAGCGACATCGTGAAATGGCCAGTGCTTCCTAAGACAGCAACGACCGACATGAAGGAGCTTGCAACCTATAGCGGAAACTTTGAACTCGCCGCTGATAAAAAGTGGAAGTTCATCGGCCTGGCACCCAACAAGGGTAAAATTTCTGCTGAACCTCAGGGAGACTATCCCGCCCGTACTTTCCTCAACAAGATTGAGGGTGCTGTACACCCGGAGACCGATGAAATGGCAGCTGCTTTCTCACGTCAGGCTATCACTGACGACATGGTGTTCCTCGTACAGCAGCGCAACGGAAAATTCCGCGTTGTTGGTTGCGAGGCATTTCCAACCACTGTTAGCCCTTCCATGGATTCAGGTGAGGGCGTCGACGGAGACTTTGGCACGACTTTCGAAGTGGAGTCTACCGATGTTTGTCCGGCTCCATTCTATCCTGGTGTCATCGAGACCGAGGATGGAGACATTTCGGGCGAGACAGGTGAACTCATTGATAACGGCGACTAACCATGGACAATAAGTTTACAGAACAGATTCAGAAGTGGCTTGACGCTTCTCCACAGGAACGTTCCTTGTCGGAGGGCGCCGAGCTCCTGCTGAAGTTGAACCGCAATCGCTGGATGTATCAGCAGATATTGCGTCGTCGGCTTTATTCCAAACTGGAGTATGAGCTTCGCAAACATGCGAACATCCGCCGTCACGGATATACCGCTGACAGTGCGGCTGTATTCGAGAAGGCTACGATGAGTGCCGTGAAGGCTCGGATAGTTGCCGTTAGCGACGCAAAATTCAAGGGCTTCAGACCGGACCATGAAAACCTCCCCGAGGACATCAAGGCCATACCTGAAGAAAATGCACGACTCTTCCATCAGTTGAAGGAACTCTTCGAGAGCCTGAAAAATCGAGAGGACGAGCAGCCGTGCGACCGCCACGAAGACGTATATCAGTTAGCACAGTTAGATGCGGAAATCCGTAAGAACTGGGAACGATATGACCGATACAGCGCATCTGGAGACACCACTGACGGAGAAACTGAAGTGGCTTCCTTAGCTGCTCCAACGGCCGCTCAGGTCTCTGCTGCGCGTAAGTATCTCTCGTCTAATGCTAGCAAGCTTCGCTCCTTTGTCGAGGCAGGGGAGGATGATAAGTCTGCAGCCCTGCGTTCCAAGATGCAGGAAAGAGTAGATCTCATTCTCAGAGCAGGCGAAAGCTTTAAGGCAGAGTTTCTTGCCGAGCTTGAAAAATTGGGACTAAACTTCTAACCACATTCTTCGGTGTTGGCGGGGCAGCATGGCGAAAGGTTTTCGCCGGTCATGGACCACTGCCTCGCCTTTTTTTTCTCCTTTCAGTTGAACACTAGATAATAGAGATGATACAGGACCCTCGTAAACTGGAACGAGTACAAAATTTTCTCTTTGCGTCTCAAGAGGAAATGAACGAGGCACGCCTTCCTCCAAGTGAGCAGACACGCCTCCTGCGGTTGCGCTCCACTTATACCTATTGGCTGCAAAATCCTCACAAGCCAGAAAAGGATATTGCACAATTCATTTGTCAGACTCATAAAGTAGGGCAGAGCGCTGCCTACAATGACCTTCGTATTTTGAAAATTCTGCTCGGAAATCTTAACAGTGCAACGACTGAGTTCTACCGATGGCAGTTTCTCCAACGTTGCGAAGAAGGTTTTCGTATGGCTCGCGAAGCGAATGACGGCAATGGCGATGCTTCAGCATTTGCTCGTGTACTTTCTGCCTACCTCAAAGGGACACAGTTGGATAAGGAGAAAGCTCAGACTATCGACTACAATCTCATTGTTCCCCAAACTTTTGAGATATCTGGAGACCCTGCTGTTGCAGGGATAACAGTTGACCCCGATGCCCACCTTAAGGCGCAAAAACTATTACAACGATGGCGTCGTGAAATGACAGAGGCTCCAGAGGTCAAATTTGAAGAATTAGAAACTGATATATCAGAAAAACCTGTACCACTCCATGCTACTCTATCTTAATAAAGTTGAAGTCTGCAATGCACGGCATCTGCATACAGTTGTCATTGATAATGAAAAAAAATGCGCTATTGTCCAGGACTGGGTGCCCTGGGAGATAATTCCGGCAGTCCAGCTCAGTTCCCTCACTATCACTGACGAGATGCGGAATGGGCAGAGAGTATATACAAGCAAACTCACTATACGGTTACAACAACCCGATATACAACTTCCCAGTCAGGCGGCATTCCGGCTGACAGACGTAGATGGGCGGCAGTACCTTCTAGGTCTGTCAGAGAGACCTTATCCAGCGTGCAATGTTGAAGAAACTCGCCCTGCTGACCCTTCAGAGCCAAGTTTGTCAGTCTTAAAAGTTGAGCAGCTTTCCATACACCCGATGTTGCGCATCTGTGACTTATCCTGATGTCTTTTTCCCGTTTGGGAATCCACCTTTATTTTGCAAGTAAAAACAAAAGATATGGCAAAAACATTAGAAGAATTAAGGACCGACGCCTCTAGTATCAGAGACGAAAACAACGAAGGCGGAAATACAGCTCTACGTGTGGGACGATTTTTCATAAACCTTATAGACGGAGTCTTTGAATTTATTACCAACCTCATAGGCGGCTACTATACAAAAAAACAGGTAGACGATCTGCTTGGGGCTGTTCAGCAGTTCCGCTATGTCTTGGCTGACATACTTCCTACTGCATCGGCAGACACAATGGGGGTCATTTACTTCATTCCTTCATCCGATGGTCAATCCGGAAACTTGAAGGATGAGTACATGACGCTAATGGACGGCTCTAACTATAGATGGGAAAAAGTAGGCAGTACGGAATTCCGCATCGAAAACTACTATACAAAGAATGAGGTATCAGCGCTGATGGGAAACAAAGCCGACACAGACTTTGGAAACACCAATCTCAGTCGCATCCTTGGTTCTTTTGCCCTCAAGGATTATGTCACTGCAAGTATCTCGGCTCTCGGCACGGTCTTGAGAGAGTGCGGAGAACTAGATTTTTTTGAAAGCAGTGAGCGCAGCAAACTTTACAATGCAAAGAAAGGAGATTTCTTTAGGGTTCCTTTCTCATTTACTTATAATGGAGTTACATATCCTTCCAATACCGGCATCATAGTCATTTCCGACTCCAATGATCCCTCTACATTTTCCAGCCGTGTATTCGTACTTGCTCCAAACTTGTCAGGCAAGGTGGATAAGGAGTCAGGCAAAGGTCTGTCCTCCAATGACTATACCACGACGGAGAAGAACAAGCTTGCTGCGCTGCCTACGAGGAATGATCTGAACACGACTTTTGAGAAAAAGGTGGACAGCGGCAAGGGCATACTCGCCTTAGCTATGGCAGCAGGGTTTACCTATGATGCTCAGACGGGAACGTACTCGCATCGCTTCCTCTCAAAGTATGACGAAGAGGGTGTAGAAAAGAACTTTTATATGACAGGGCTGACGGAAACGGACGTGGCGAATATACTGCGTGTGACAGCACGCCCTATGCAACGATATGGCTGGTGGCCTGGCGGTTCGACTATGCAGAGAATAAAGTGTACGGCTGAGATAAATGGTGCTTTCATATACCGCCCCGCGATAGACACTTCTTCTTTGTGTTATCAGCAATTTGATTTGGAAGTATTCTGGCCGTGCGATGATTATAGGTCAACCTCGGAACGCGCAGGTCTTCTGACTTCCAATGCTACCTCGATGTTTAACGAGTGTCGCAATCTAAGGCGCACCACGGCGATAGATGTGAAAGACTGCGCCAGTGTGAATAATATGTTTAAGGGTTGTTCCTCGCTTGTTGAGACACGCATCTACGGGCTACATGGCAACATAAGCTTTGAAGATAGCCCTTTGTTGAGTCTGGCGAGTCTAAGATACATGGTAGACCACGCAAGGGCATACACGCCTGGCGCAGAAACTATAATTATAAAGGTGCATTGGGACATCTATTCAGCCCATTTCCAAATACATCATATCCCGCAAGACAAATGGGACGTGCTGTATGAGGATGCCTTGGCGAAAGGCATAGAATTCGATGCCGATATGCCTGCTTCTATTGGTGAATAAATTTAAGCTATGAAAGATATACAACTCATACCTTGGGGAAATAGCTTCTTCGTACATATCATCCTTGTCGGAGATAGCATAAATTTATCAGATCCGTTAGTGTCGGACCTGCAGGTCAACCTCACCTCACCTTCAGGACAAAAAATGGAGCTGGATTATAATGTTGTGTCCCCTTCTGAGATTGAAGCTCCAGTTTTAGAGCCTGTAGGCATTGGCGTTCATGGAGTAGAACTCGTTGCACGCTATGACAATCTGGCATTTCGTCGCCATGTGAGCTGTGCTGTTAGGATTGTCGATTCTGAAGAAGATCTCTCTACCAGAGCAACCATAGTCTCTGACAATGTCTTAGTTGAGATGGAGGTCAGAATCAACGACCTCCGCCCGAGAGTACGCCCCGACTATGCAGAAAACAATGCTGATGCTCCCAGTTTCATAGCTAACCGTCCTGGATTGTTTCGCAAGACGATGCAAGCTGTTGAGGAAAGTTATGACATGGATCGTGATTTTGCCGGATATTTTTTCTATCTCTATCACTGGCCTTCAACACTTCAGCCTCTATACAACACCGACCAATACAAAGTTCGACTGTTCTCTCCAGAAGATCCGACACAACCAGTTACGATTGGTACAGGAGCAGATGGATTTTATGTTCCTGACCTAACTACCCCTATAGAGGGAGACCATATATACTTGCTCTGGGATGCCAACAATCGACATCCGTCAGATGGAAACCATAGTCGTTGGTATGTTGTCTATGATGCAGAGGTGGGTGAGATATATGAGTATAACCACTCTTATACCCCTAAATTGTCAGGTAAGATTGAAATAACTCATATAGATGCCCCCCAGCAGCTTCCAGCTGAGTATATACGTGACCCGGAAAAGCGAATTGGAAACCTTGAAAAAGGCATCGATGATTTGCGTCAAGAGTTGACTACTCTTATTTACGATGTTGCACAAAGCATATGGGAGGATATTGAATCAGACCTTCAGGATGATTATGGCTTATTCGTCTATAGTCTAGGACATAGATGGAAAGCTGATATTGATGCAACTGTCAAGGATTTTCTTTTCAATCCGGAAAATTTAGGTGGAAGCCTGATTCTCCATACTTTGCGCGAAAATGATGGAGGCAACGCACCATGGCGCATAACCATCAAAGACGGAAAATTGGTTGTAGATAGATTAGCCTAGAATTATGGCAGAACTTAAAACAAATCTTCCAGATATCTGTTTTCCTGCAGATGTTGATATCCTATGTTTCAGTTCAGAGACGACAGAGACGAAGGTGGAAGTAAAACTGCTTCTGGAAAATGTCTGTGTCTTCGAGACAGTTCTTATCCCTGATGTTGAGGGAGATGTTGTACTCTCAGACATTGCGGTACTACTCTCGGACTATCTGGTGGAGTTCAGGGCTTATTCTCTGGAAATAATTGCAGACGATGAGACTAAGGAATCCATTAAATTGCTCCCATGTTCTGTGAACCTGAATATGCCGGCAAGCAATTTCCATATACATCGATTTCTGACGCTGCTCGACGGGGACAAGACCATTCCTCTGACCGCACTCGAGACTTTGTGCTGGTATGAGGACAATGAAGAGGACGAAGCTGAGAACGTCTCACAAATGGAACTGCAGATAAAAGCCTCTTGGTGGGATGACACCGAAGGGAAACTGCTGCAGACTACCGACTCGATACCCATTAACACCACTTCTCAAGGGTGTTACCAGGCAGACGTGAGTCCATCGACGTTGACAGCCCCATCTGGCTATGAACAGGCACGCCTCCTAAGGTACTCAGTTCGCTGTGGCAGACGAGAGCAGAATTATGTTGTTGTGCCAGTAACATCTATCGCTGTACGCTTCCAAAATGCCTTTGGAGTCATGGAAACATTCCACTTCTGGGGCTATCGTGAGAATGAGCAAAAACTAGAACGCTCACAAGCATCCTTCAGCGGCAAGTTGCGGACATATCTTATTGAGGATTCCAGCGAAATAAAAATCTATAGCGGAATGTTGCCGGATTCAGCAATACCTGCAATCCGGGACCTTGCACGTTCCAAGAATATAACTTTCTTCCCAGACGAGACACCTGTCATCATATCTTCCAGTGAGATAAAGACAAGGAGCGACAACGAGGCTTTCAATGAAGCCAATATCACATTCCGTCAGAGTTCTCACCTTGACATTGTACGCCTGCATTCTCACGAGCGCACATTCGATGAAACCTTCGACGATACATTCTATTGATATGAACAAAGCAATTCATCGTAATGAGGCAATACGCCTTCTGGAAGACGGTAGGCAGCACAGGCTGCGCCTTTGGAAAATATCTACAGGTGACATATTGGCTTATAATACCGCCACTTGTATCGGTGTCCATAAGAGGCGTGGCATCCATCGTGTCCGTCTATCTCCCAGTGGAGAGATACGTGAGTTCCGCGATGTATGCCTTTTTGAAATTGATGGAAAAACCATCTATCTATAATAATATGGAGAATTTCGATATATTTGACATACCAGCAGCTGGTCCTGTGCAGGCTGCTATGGTGAATGTAGAGGACACTACAGACTTATACTCTTCGCCTGGCGGGATAGAGTCATCGCGCCCGGTTCCTGGTCAGGAGGGGCATCGCTACATCCCATGGGGGGCAGACAATCTATTGCCTTTTCGTGTAGCGCGGCTCATCGGTGACTTGGAGGTCACTGCTGAAAATGCATTTTTCAACGTCCTCACATGCTATGGTGCAGGATTGGACTTTCACGATCGCGATACTGGTAAGTCAGTACGTAATCCTGAAGCAGAAGCTTTCCGAGGAAGGAACAGCCTGGCAAAGTTCCTGCTTGACCAGATGACCGACATGAAGTACTACTTTTTCTCAGTAGCCGTAGTGATACTCTCTCGTGACGGCACCCACATAAACCGCATTGTTCATAAGGATGCTTGTTTTTGCCGTCTGCAAGAGGCTGACAAACGTGGGCGTATCAATCACATCTATTATGCCAACTGGTCAAAGTCTGGTGTTTCAGAAGTTGAGACAATCCCATTGCTCTATGAACGTGACCCTCTGGGCGACCTACTGTTGAGACTGGGTAAGAAAGCCGGTAAAAACGGACAGCCTCGTAAGCCTACTAAGATGCGTAAGTTTGCCATTCTCATGCGCTTTCCGACGGTGGGCAGTCTCTATTATCCAATTCCCTACTATGCTAGCATCTTCAAAGGTGGCAGTTACGATGAGATACGTCTCATCTCTACCGCCAAGAGGGCTAAGCTGCGCAACTACTCCAGTGTGAAATACCTGGTGCGCATAGATCGTTCCTACTGGGATCGAATTTGCATGGAAGAGGGTATAAGTGACAAGCTGAAGAAGAAAGAACGCATCAAGAAGGAGAAGGAAAACATCCGGGACTTTCTTTCCAATGTGGAAAACTCTGGAAAAGTTTGGATAAGTGGATGCTATGTCAATCCAGATGGCCATGAGGTCAAGGACGTGCAGATTGAGTGTATCCGAAACGACAAGGAAGGCGGCGAATGGATGGAGGACGTACAGAGTGCAGTCAATACCGCCTGCTATGCCTTCAACATTCATCCAAATCTTGTCGGTTCTGTTCCTGGCAAGACGCAGACCAACAACAGCGGTTCCGACAAACGCGAACTCTTCACCATGAAACAAGCCCTCGAGGTGTCTTTCCATGACATCCTTCTGCAGGGGCTGGATCTCGTCTGCAGATTCAACGAGTGGACTGTCCGTCCGGCAATAGACATGATAATGCTCACAACGCTCGACCAGCATCGTGACGCCAAACGTATCAATCCTAAACAAGACTTATGATCGAAATCACTAAGGAGATACTGGAGAACCACGTTCCCAGTTTCCGCAATGCTACACCCTACATATTCGAGAGCCTATCTTCCTACGTTGTCGAAGCTCGAGACTATGTTTACAATCTCTGCAGTCCTGAATATGCGGAGCAAGAAACTTTCAACCTGAGGGTTCTTGCCACACGTCTCATCTGCTTGCGCACTGCACGAAGGGCAGTCCCTGGGTTAGATCTCATACTTACAGAGAACGGCTTCGGTATTGTCAGCAATCAGAACGTATCGCCAGCAAGTTCTGCCAGGGTAGAAGCTTTGCGCGTCAGCCTTAGGCAGCAGGAGAGCCAGGCGGAAGACCTGCTTATTTTCGCCCTGCTGAAGACTGACTGGAAAAAAACTGCAGTTGCTGTCAGCCGTATAGAGTCGCTTCTTTGGAATCCAACACTGCTGCGCAGATACGGTGTCACCCTTGACGGACGGGAAGCCTATGCCGAAGAATTTGGCAAACTGCAGCCTCGCATCGAGCAGGCTGAAGAAATGGTGAGAGGAATCATAGGACCAGAACTGCACGCTGCACTTGTGGAACGCGAGCGTACGATGCCAGAAGACTCTAGGTCAGAATATGCCATAGTCAGGGAATTCTCGCGCAAACTGATGTCAGTGGTCATCAGCAAACCTACCCCGCAGTTCATAATGAAGAGCCGCGAGCGTCTCATCGATACCCTGAATCGCTATGCCGACAGTCTCCCAGAATATAGAGAAAGCAGCACATATCGGTCATACCACTTCGATAATTTCAAAAACCGCGATGAAGACCACACCTATTTCTTCTCTTGATCTCACTTGTCCCACTTCCTGGACAGAGGTGTCGGATGAGCAGCTTCGCGATATAGCTGAGTTTTCCGTGCTAGGTCGAGATGTCGATTATGTCAAGACCTTGCTGCTGATGAAGTGGAATGGGCTGAGAGTAGTTTCTGGTAAAGGATTCCGCACCGAAAAAGGTTTACATTGGCTCAGAAAGGGGAAACTGATATGCCGCGTCAGCAGTAAGCAGCTTGCCTCGGCAATCTCAGTTCTCGACTTCCTAGAGCAGGTTCCGGAAATACCCATTCGCTTGGAGCAAATCGATGCTTGCTCTGCAGTAAGGGCAGACCTGCGTGACACCCAGTTTGGCGAGTATCTGCAGATAGAAAACTTATACCAGGGCTTTCTTGTGTCCAATAATCCTGAGGCGCTGGACCGTGCTGCAGCAATACTCTATCCTGGCTTGGAGAAGAAACTGACTGAGGCAGAGCGTTTCATTATATTGCTATGGCTGGCAGGGCTGAAGAACCTGTTCGCAAGACAATTTGACGAGCTCTACCGTCCAGCTGCAGATACGCAGCCTGATGAAGCTTCCAGTCAGCACGACATCATGCTGACACAACTACGCGCACTGACTGGTGGCGATGTGACGAAGATGCAGCAGGTGAGGGAAACCGCAACCTGGGATGCCCTTGACGAGCTCAACGAAAAAGCACGTGAGGCACGTGAACTCAAAAAAATGATGAAAAGAAAATGAATCCTAAGAAACTGTTCGATTTCACTCAGTACATCCACGACCTGGCTTCACGGAATAAGCTTGCCAGGGAGAATAATTTCCATCCTTGCTCTGCAAGTGGCATGGGCGGTGTTACCGATATGCTTTCCGAGATGCGTCAGTGGCCGGCATTTATCGTTACAGACGACCTCGTCACGGGAGGAACGATACAGAAAGGCGGTGCCTGGTTCCAAAGGCGCACCTTCACCGTTCATATAGTTGCTCGCTACAGACAGGGCTACGAAGATGACCGCAAGCAGAAGTCGCAACTGTGCCGAGAACTGCTACGTCAGCTGCAGAGCCGCCTCCTTCGAGACGAAGCCATGCTCAATAATAATCTGGCCTATGTTGACCTCTCACGTATGCCCGTGGCTGATGTGGGGCAGTTTTTCCTCGAGGGATGCACTGGACTCTACTTCCAAGTGAACTTTGACGAACCAGTCAATATATCTTACAATGCCGAAGAATGGGATGACTGACGCAACTCAGAATGTACAGGAGTACGCTCAGGGGTGGTATGACATGATGACACGCATCTGGCGCGACCGTCTTCAGATGATGGGTGTCTATGAAACTGGGCAACTTCTTTCTAGCGTCTCCAGTGCAGGGCTGAATGTTGACGGATATAACATGTCGGCAGCTTTCCAATTTATTCAATATGGCATCTATGTCGATGCCGGAACAGGCAATGGATATACCCGAGGCAATGGAGGCGACCTGAAATTCCTAGGCAAAGCCTATCGATATGAACACAAACTTGGCAAGCAACGCAAACCGCGTCCATGGTTCTCGCGTTCTTGGGCTATCAGCACACGTGTTCTTGCCGATGAGATGCAACGCCTCATTGGTGATGCTTTCGTAGGAATCTTCGATAATTTGGATGACAATAAGTAATCTCTTCAGTTTTCATAGTTTTTAGGTTATTGTTATTAGATTTGCCGTCCGCCGCAGTGATGCGCCGGGCGGTTTTTTTGAAAAAAAGTATTCTTTTGAGTATTTTTTGCAAAAATATTTGGCGGTTAATACTGAAATGAGTACTTTTGCAGTGTCTTAAAGAAACAAACAATGAAATACAACGAACTACACCGACTACTCAGAAAGAACGGATGCTACGAAACCGGCAAAGAGCTCTTCGGACATCCGGCATGGTACTCACCGAAAACGGGAAAATACTTCGCCACCAGCCACCACGGCACAGCTGAAGTTAAACCAGGCACACTTAGAAAAATTCTGAAGGATGCGGGGCTGAAATAAGCCCCCTGTCCTTCGGATTATACAAGAACACTTCATACCATACAGCAATGAAAAAAGTAAAGGCAATCATCGAACGCGGCAAGGACGGCGAATACAGCGCATACCTCGACTGCGACGCGCTGGAATACGGCGTGAACGGACAGGGCGCGACCGTCCAGGAAGTGAAGGAGGATCTTCAGGGCGTATATGCCGCCATGCGCGAGCTCTATGCCCAGGAGGGCAGGAAGTTCACGGAAGTGGAGTGGACTTATAGCTTTGATTATGTCAGCCTGCTGCAGTACTACGCGCAGTTCTTCACGCTTGTGGGGCTGGCCAAG
>JAFYFI010000154.1 GCA_017543785.1 Alloprevotella sp. | reverse complement strand
GTTCTCGCACAGGCAGAGGTAGAGCGCGCCCTAGCTCCCAACGGCAAACTCAGTGCTGCCACACAGAAAGCTGTCAAGGCTGCGCAGAAAGCCCTCAAAGCTTTCCGCAAAAGCTTGAAGAAGTAAAAAAAGGGAAACCTGTATAAATGTGAATATCCCCCACGAGGGAGATGCATACATAAAAAAAGCAAAGCCCCCGCGCCTTCCGCGCAGGGGCTTTTGCACCTTTCTTTTAACTTTACGGGCATTGATAAAAGTACCTGGAGCAAGGAGAAAATAAGCAGAATATTCTCCTGAACGGCATTTTCCTCATAATAGAGAAATGGTGACACAATGCATATAATACAAACAAAAGGCAATCAACAATTGATGAAAAGAGAAAAAACTCTTTTTATTTGTTCTAAGAAGACACCTATCAGTCTTTATGAAAAAGTGTTCAAATGGACTGACAGCCTCTCTGATAAAGATTGTATTGCATGTTTCAATACTACTGAGATGGAATCAGAGGTGCTGAAAGCTTTGTTGGTCGCTAAGGTTCCCACTATACTTTTTGTGATGAATCGTTTTACTGATGTAAACAATCTTCAGATAGAACAAGCGCTGCAAGAGGATAGGCTCCTAATTGTAGTGTTGAAGCGCGATGAACCTTACGGATTGGGACCAACACCATGGTTAAGAAATAAATATGTGTTATCCATTTGTCAGCATGTTGTGTGTGGATATATTAATAAGAATGGAAGTGTTTTTGGCTTGCTTGCAGGACGAGAGGGCGTAGTACACCTTGTATGTGAATATAGAGAACAGACGGCGGCTGAAGCAGATGTTTCTCACTTAAGGTGGACTGTGGCGCAAGACAAAGTTATGCTTAGGATGTTTTATTCTGATATGGGTATTCATGCAATTCAGAAAAAGTTGCATAGAAGTTATGTGAGTATCTATTTGCGTCTTCTTTCCATAACGCAATCTGAAACTTTGCTTAAAGGCCGAGAATTTGAAGACTACGTACTGGATCTTTTTAATGTCCAAAAAAGTGATGATTTAGTTTTGTTGGAATGGCAGAGTGATAAATCGCATGGGCTACTCAGGCCAGAAAATAATAAAAATCCCGATTTTGTCTTTCGTTTTAAGCAATCGGAATTTGCTGTAGAATGTAAGTGGAGAGGTAAACTTAGAGAAGACTTTGCTAAGGATTTGTTTGAAAAACGAAGAATTGATAATTATAAGAAGTTTTCTGAAGTTAGAAACATGAAGGTTACTATTCTGCTAGGGGTAGGGGGCGTACCCAGTAATCCAGATTTTATTTATAGAATTCCATTGAACAACGTCGATGCTATTGTTGGAGGTCAGCAGCCTATCTCTGATTTTCTATACGATGAGAATTCTTTTGATATTTTTAATTTTCTGTGAAGTAAACAATGAAAAACTATAAGAATATTATGGGAATACATCGTATGAAACATTTTCTGTTGTTGCTCTCGCTGCCTTTGGGCGCTCACGTGGTGGCACTGCTTTTAATGGGGCTCCATCGCGTGGTGTTCTTCGCCTCGCAGTCGTCGGAGTTGCAGGGCGTGGCGGAGAGCGCTGTGCCTGCCTACGTGCGCGGCTTGTGGTTCGACAACGTGGTAGGGTGCTACGTGCTTGCCGTGCCGCTGGTCCTATGCTTACTGGTGGGCATAGCGGGTATCTACAGGCTCTGGCAGCTCAGGGTGCTGAGTCTGTGGATGGGTGTGGCTTATGCCGCGGTCTTCATGGCTACGGTGGCAAACATTCCCTACTTCGGTTATTTCGGTAAGACCCTCAACTCTAGCATATGGCAGTGGTCTGCTTATCCCGAGCAGACGGCAGGTATGCTATTTGGCGAGGCGTCGTGGACGGGCTACGTGGTGCTCTATGCCGTGAGCGTGACTCTCTATGCAGCCTTTCTCCGCGTATGGAGGCGTTTGCTGGAGAGGCGCATGGCATTCTCGCACCCCGAGGTGGCTCAGGCTGGCGGGCGTCGCTGGGACGTGCGCCATACTGCCACGCTTGCAGTCTCGTTGCCGCTCGCAGCACTGTGTGTACTGGGCATGCGTGGCAGACTAGGCTATAACCCCATCAAAGTGAGCCAGGCGTACTACTGCCAGAACGCGGTGCTCAACCAGGCTGGACTCAACGCTGCCTTCTGCCTTCTTCAGACCACTCTGGACGACCAGCGCAGCGAGAACCGCACTCTTCGCCTCATGGATGAAGGCGAGGCACTGGCGCTTGTGAAAGGTTGGCTGGGGCGCGAGGGCATGGAAGGAGTCTCGCCGCTGGCGCGCAGGGTGGTGCCAGAGGGTGAGGCACTGCGCAGAAACATCGTGGTGGTACTCATGGAGTCGATGAGCGCAAAGCTCATGGAACGCTTCGGCGGCGAAGGGAAGCTCACACCAGTTCTCGACAGCCTATACCGCGCAGGGCTCTCGTTCAGTAACTTCTACAGCACTGGTACCCACACCAACCATGGGCTCTATGCCACGCTCTACGGCTTCCCCTCTATCATGAAGCGCAATGCCATGAAGGGCAGCAACATTCCGCAGTACAGCGGCCTGCCCACCGTGCTGCGCGAGAGAGGATGGCAGACGCTGTTCTTCATGACCCACGAGTCGCAGTACGACAATATGAACGCCTTCCTACGCACTAACGGCTATGAGGAGGTGTTTGCCCAGGAGGACTATCCCCGCGAGAAGATTGCCAACCACTTCGGCGTGGCTGACGACTACCTCTTTGAGTATGCCCTGAGGGTGCTTGATGAACGTGCCTCCAAGGGGCGCCCATTCCTCGCTACACTGCTCACTATTTCCAACCATCCGCCCTACGTGGTGCAGCCCTACTTCCACCCGCGCTCAAAGGAGGTAGAGAAGCAGATTGTAGAATATGCCGACTGGAGCATAGGTCGTTTCATGGAAGAGGCTGCTCGTCGCCCATGGTTCGACAATATGATATTCGTTTTCTTAGGCGACCACGGCAAGAAGCTTGGCGAGAGAGGCTACGAATTGGAGGAGAGTTTCAACCACATACCTTTTATCATCTACGGCAAAGGCATCAAGTCTGAAGAGCGCACTGACTTTGCAGGGCAGATAGACGTTACGCCGACGCTGCTGGGCATGCTGGGCGTGGGGTATGTACAGAACAACTTCGGCATCGACCTCATGCGCGAGCACCGTCCAATGATGTTCTACAGCGCCGACAACGTGGTGGCTGCACGTAACGATTCGCTGCTCTACGTATATAACCCCGACGCAAAGCGCGAGTTTTGCTACGACATTTCGCGCCCCGAGGTGTTCAGCCCGCAGCCTTTCAGTTCAGCTTTCGCACCGCTCAGACAGTACGTCTTTGCCAACCTGCAGGCGGCAGAGAGTCTGGTGCAAAGTGGACAGACGAAGTAGAGGATTTACTCTTCGCTCGTACCACTGTGTGTGTTGGTCGGTTTTTTTAAGGTTTTTAGTTTTTTGTGGGTACGAAACTAGCCTGCTAACATAACTCCCCAAAAACCTAAACCCTCCTTTGCATTCTCGCTTTTTTGTGCTATTTTTGCGCAGAATTTTGATTTTTTCAGAAAGAAAAGTATGTCACAGAAAATAATTCTCACAGGCGATCGCCCTACGGGACGCCTGCATCTGGGCCACTACGTGGGGTCGCTTCGTCGGCGCGTGGAGTTGCAGAACGCTGGCGGATATAAGGATATGTTTGTGTTCATAGCCGACGCGCAGGCTCTGACGGACAACATGGACAACCCTGAGAAAGTTCGCCAGAATGTCATCGAGGTAGCTCTCGACTACCTTTCCGTGGGTCTTGACCCCCAAAAGGTCACCATCTTCATCCAAAGCCAGATACCCGAACTCACGGAGCTTTCGTTCTACTATATGGACCTGGTTAGCGTTAGCCGCCTGCAGCGCAATCCCACCGTGAAGACAGAGATACAGATGAGAGGATTCAATGAGAGCATCCCCGTGGGCTTCTTCACCTACCCCATCTCACAGGCTGCCGACATCACAGCTTTCAAGGCTACCACTGTACCTGTTGGCGAGGACCAGAAACCTATGCTCGAGCAGACTAACGAGATAGTGCGCCGTTTCAACCATATCTACGGCCCCACCCTCGTGGAGCCCGAAATACTCCTGCCCGACAATGCTGCATGCCTGCGCCTTCCCGGCACCGATGGTAAAGCCAAGATGAGCAAGAGCCTTGGAAACTGCATATACCTTTCCGACGATGCCAAAACCGTGGAAAAGGGTGTGAAGGGAATGTTCACCGACCCGCTGCACCTTAGAGTGGAAGACCCCGGACACCTGGAGGGGAATACAGTGTTTACCTACCTCGACGCTTTCTGCCGGCAGGAACACTTCGGGGAGTTCTGGCAAGAGTATCAGAGCCTTGACGAACTGAAGGAGCACTACCAGCGTGGAGGCGTGGGCGACGGACGGGTGAAAAAGTTCCTCACAGCCATACTGCAGCAGGAACTGGAACCCATACGCCAGCGCCGCAAAGAGTTTGAGAAGGACATACCTGGTGTTTACGATATGCTACGCCATGGCTGCGAGCATGCCCGCGAGGTGGCAGCTCAGACTCTCGACGAAGTGCGCCGCGCAATGAAGATAAACTATTTCGACGACGCAGACCTCATACGCGAACAGGCAGCGCGCTTCGCCGCGAAAAACTAAAAAACTCAAAAAGATACGGGAAACCTTTGTAGTTTGGTTTTTAATTCCTAACTTTGCGCCGCTTTTTGTCCCAAGTGGGGGTAAGGCATAAGATGCATATAAAAAAATAAAAAAAGAAATACACAATGAAACGTACATTCCAGCCACACAACCGTAAGCGCAACAATAAGCACGGTTTCCGCAAACGCATGCAGACCGCCAATGGTCGTAGAGTTCTCGCTTCACGCCGCCGTCATGGTCGCAAGAAGCTTACCGTATCCGACGAAGTTCACGGCAAGCGCTAAGAGATTGAGAAAAATCTCTCAGGCAAAAATGCCTGACAAGAGAAATAATATGGGAGAAATAAGGTTCGTGCCTTACGTTCTCCCATTTTTTTATTGTAACTTTGCCGAGCATCCCTTTTAGCACACCAGCCAACGATGCATCATGGGACGCATCGGGCTGACTCAATGCTGGGCTGCTCAAGCGAACACATTTGCCGAGCATCCC
>JAFYFI010000153.1 GCA_017543785.1 Alloprevotella sp. | reverse complement strand
TGGAGAGGCAATACCAATCTTATCGGAGAGCGTTAGATGCCTAATGTTGAATTGTTGCGACAGCATTAGCTGAGTCATGTATCTCGACTTTTCGCCTTTCTGTAGTCCGTCGGCAGTGCAGTTATATACTATTCTAATATTCTTTGCCCTTTGAATCAATCGAAAGAAGTAGTAGGCAAACACAGCTGTCTTCTTGCTGGCAAGCGTCAGTCCATAAGCAGCCTTTAGAGGATAGGGCACAAAACTGTTGTCGGAAACCGTAGGAGGCATGGTACCCTCGTTTGCCGATAGTATGAGGACATTTTCGAAGTCAAGATTTCTCGTCTCGAGCATTCCCATCACCTGAAGCCCCACAGCTGGCTCGCCGTGGAAAGGGATGTTCGTCTGTCGGGCAAGCTGAATGATGAGACGTCTCAGGGTGGAAATCTCCATGACAAAGTGGTCAGTGGTAGAGAGGTTATACAGTCTCTCAAGCAGTGTGTATATACGGTAGCATGCCTCTGTTTGCAACTGCACAAAGACAGCTTCCTTATGTCTGTCTCTTGTACTGTCATCTTCAGGAATATATGCTTGTTCCTGGGCATATAGTTTAATTCTATCCAACAGACGTGACAGATAGTCTGTGAGAGAAGAATTTTCACACTCTTTACCCACAGCGTCGAGCTGTCTGAGGAGTTCCGAAAAGGCTGTAGTATGCCCCATAGGGAAGCCCTTTGTGATGTTCAAGCTATTAACCTCTTGCGGTATCACGTGAAGTAGTGGCTCAAGCATATCCTCATTGCACAGAACTATTGCCGTGCGCTTCTCGTCTTCGGTCAGGTGCTGTCTTATCCAGTCAGTCGTCTGAAAAGCCTGAGCGTTCTCTGAGGGAGCTGCCACAAACTCTATGTTTTGGTGTGCACCCATATTGCAAAACGCCGTTTGGGGCAGTTCGTTTGGAAAATCCAGAAGATTTTGCCTGAGAAAATCTCCAGCCTCATACCGCGCATCGTCGTCCACATAGAAAACATCGTAGTCCCAGTAAAAGGCAGCCCTGCCTTCGTCTTTGAGAAAACTCATCAAGTCGTGTTCAACCTTGTCAAGCACATTGAAACCTACAAAAATCCATTTCTCCGTCTCCTCCCTTTCCGGAAGCAGAGCCTCTCCCGTAGTCAGGCGCTGCAGGCATCTCCTGTAGAGAGCACCCTCATAAGCCAGACCCTCAGTAAGAAGTTCACTGTTTAGCTCCGAATATATGGGATACATGTAAGTCCAAATCTTCAGAAAATTTTCTTTAATTTGACTGTGGTCTTTGCTGTCAAACTCTAGGAAGAAACTTCTTATAACATCTTTCTCGCTTTCGTTGAGGTAATCGCCAAAATCTATTGACTTGTAATCTTTTACATTACTAAAAAGTCTCTCTGCATCTACTAAATTCTTGTCCGTATCATCGAAGTCGGAAAGGAGTTTCTCTCCCCAGCCATAGAATGTGTCGAGTGTTTCTTCGCTGCCAGAAAGTTTTTTATAGATATGGTGTATTCTGCATACAGTGTCAATAGGGTCGTTTACGCCGACGTCGGAAAACGACTGGAAGAGTTCCGCGATAGAAGTGTATCTGGGAGCCCATACCGTGCCGTGCTTAGCCAGATAGTTGTTTACGAACAACCTGGCTCTTTTGTTGGGAAATACAAGAACAAGGCGCGACAAGTCTGTTCCGTACTTCTCAATCAAATCATCGGCAACTAATTGTAGAAATGGTATCATATGTATTCTTAATGTGAAGATAATGTGGAAGGGTTAGTCAAAAGCCTATACACTAGCACTTATTATTTAGACTTTCACTACTTTATTACTATACAAATACCAGATGTATCCACGTACATTGGTGTGCCCCATGGAGGTGAGCAGTTTCATATACCTGCCAACCTGATTCCTATGTTCAATCTTAGGAGTTCCGAATTTGTAGTCCACTACAATAACCTCATCTTTGTTTTTCATCACCCTGTCGGGACGTTGAACCTCGGGTGGGCCATAGGCAGTGGCTGCCGGAACAATGATTTCGCACTCATTGTATATTGTCCATTCTCCAGAAAACCATTGCTTTGCATATTCGTTATTCATGCTTTCTTCAATGAATTTTTGTACCTCGCCGATGTCATCTGCATCGACGATACCCTCATGCTTTGCACGCTGCAGGGCAATGTTGATGTCACCGCGATACCTGATCTGAGAATATATCCAATGCAACGCATTTCCTCGTTTGATGTACTCTTCTCGTGCATCGTCAACGTCGTCGGGACAAATAAACTTACTTGCTTCGGACGACTGCAGAAAGTCAAAATGCCCTCTGTCGGTGTGCATATTCAACACCAAAGGCTCAGCATTGTATTCGAAAGGATTTTCATCTTTTGAAACGTTTTCCGCGCCTGACTCCGTGTCTGACTTTCTGTCCACATAAGGCTCCCCAAAACTATACATGGAGTAGTCTTTATGCAAGTCTACCACATATTCGGATTTGTCGAATGATTGTTCAGTTGTACTGATTTCTTCTTGTCCTGCGTCTCGAATCTGACTCAAAACAGAACCTGCTAAGTTGCCTATGTGCATGCCAGCATCAGCAGAATTGGTTTTCGGGATGTCGCTGCTCCAAAAAAGCAAATTGGACTTAGCCCTGGTAAAAGCAACATAGAGCATATTCACACTGTCAACCCTTCTTTGGAAAAGCTCCATCTCATAGTCGGACGAATATGTACTATTGACAATTTCCTTTTTTTCGCTCAATGGATAGGGTGGCAGCATGTTGTAGGGAGCGTCTGCACCCTTTGCCCAAATGTAAGAGTTGGACTGATTGCGCGACTTGTCGAGTTGCCAGTCGCAAAAAGGCAAAAGGACAGTGTCGTAGGCAAGTCCCTTAGACTTATGGACAGTAACGACGGTTATACCATTGACCTCTGCCGAGGGTATCTTCTTATCAACCAAATTCTCGTCCCAATACTTCAAAAACGTGTTTATCCTTCCGTCGCTGTCCTTTAAAAAAGTAAGTATGTTGTCGTAAAAACTACTGATGAAGAGACCCTGCCCAGGGAGACTTTCCTCTGAGAGATTGCTGTCGAAGCCAAAATATCCCGAAATCATTAATATGCACTCATACAACGGAGTAGCAAGCAGCAATTCGCGATTTTCCAACAGCTGAGCAGGGACATATTTCTCAACATCAGCCGCTATGATGCCTATGTTCAAATTTCTCCGATGAACTTTGTTCTGATAGACGTCGGCACAATACAGCAGAGAAGCAGTGTCAGCTCGGTTTGCAAGCCATCGCAACGCCGAAACCATGGCGACTACACATGGGGATGACGAAAGCAAAAAAGCTTCATTGGAAACGAGAGGTATCTCAGGGTGGACAGACGCAAAGTGATTAACAACACTTTCAGCTTCAGAATTCCATCTTACAAGGATTGCCATGTCTCGATATTCTATCCCCTTAGAATGTAGTCTTTTTATCGCAGCATAAAGTGAGAAATCCTCTTCAGGAGTATCCAACTCTTCAGACAAAGCACTAATTTCCTTACCGCTGCAGACACATGCCCGCACATAACCCGCATTTTCCCTATCATGCCACGACTGCCGCGTATCTTCAGCGTTGTAGATGTCTTGAAAAACATTCGTCCTGAACTGACCGTCCATACGCTTTGCCGCATACAGGAAAAACAGATTATTGAAAACAACTATACGCTTCTTACTCCTGAAGTTAGTTTTAAGAGGAGCACTGTCGATGGGCACACCCACCTCGCGTTCCAAGTTTGCCAGAATGCTCCAGTCGCCACCATTAAAACGGTAGATGCTTTGTTTCACATCGCCCACGATGAGACAGCTGTCGCCGCGAGACACATTCTCCAAAAGGAGCTTTCTGATGTTATTCCATTGAGTACGCGCCGTATCCTGAAACTCGTCAATCATAATGTGGTGCAGACGAGTACCGATTTTTTCAAAAATAAAAGGAGAGTCAGAACTACTCACCATACGCGAAAAGAGCCATTTAGTGCGTGGCAGCAAAAAACGGTGATGTTCAGCATTTACAATATCTACATTCTGAGATATTGCGCCGAGCAATCGCAAATTGTTGAACGTCTGGAGAGTAAAAAGAGCAGAATTTTGCACATATCCCAAAGCACTGATATCATCCAAAAGGTCTTTCAGCGAGTCAATAAAATCACATGCTGCATCGCGCAGAGATATGTCGTCACGGAATTTCTCTCTAACAAAAGTTTCCGGAAAAGATAAAAAAGCGCCGACAGTCTTGCCTATCACCTTAAAAACACCCGAACTGGCATTCTTTAAATAGCCGAGTGTATACTTGCCAGAGTCGAACTCATTACTGCTATTCATCTCCTCCAACCTATGCATAAGCTCAGCAGCCTTTCCAGTGACAGCCTCATAAATATCACCGCCATCTACAGTTCTGCTAAGCTGTCGCCTTACACTAGCCTGAAAACTTCCCACACGACTTTCATCTTCCAGGAAATCCATATACTCGTCCTTATAATTCTGGAAAGAATCAGTAAGAACATTATTCAAGGCAAAACCCCTTATCTTGTCAGAAATTTTCCAATTATTGCCATCTTCAAGATTTGTAGAAATATAATCTCTTATCCATTTCAGCAATTTGGCGTTTTCCTCAGTAAACAAGTTAGAGAGCATCCTGTCTACAGCCTCCGTAACAGCCTCCGTATCATTAATGTCCACGCGATAGTTTGCCGAAAGTCCCAATTCATGAGCAAGGCCCGTCAGCATACGTTGGAAGAAACTGTCTATAGTCTGAACCTGAAAATGGTCATAATCGTGTACGATAGCCCATAGAGCATCACCAGCCCTTTTAGCCAACACGGGCTCATCGATATTTCCGATGAGCCTCAATACCTTTTCGGTAAAATCACCGCCCCGATGCACTGAAATGTCAAAAAGCCGCATCATAATACGTTCCTTCATCTCAGTTGTAGCCTTATTCGTGAAAGTCATAGCCAGAATTTCGCGATGAAGGTCAACATCATGTTTCAACAACTTTGCTATATATTCCGCCGCAAGAGTATAAGTCTTGCCAGAACCAGCCGAAGCCCTGAAAACTTTTAGAAACATATTGGGGATATTGTTTTTTTGTTAAGGTGGGGTGGGTGGGTTTTTATGTTTATAAGTTTTTTTTGCTTGTGGATTTTGAAACTTTAAAAAATCCCCCAAAATAAGATTGTGTAGGAAACGAAGGGGGGGGGTTACAATTTAAAAACCCAACAATCCTTTGCTAATGAATAAGTTCTTATTTGAGCAGCAGCCTGAGCAGCTTCTCTCTCTGTAGCATATCTGCCACAAATAACCTTTGTTCTGCCTTTATAGGTATAAACCTCTGCATTGGGAATTCCAATTCCCTTAAGTTGTTCAATAAAATGTATAGCATTCTTCTCCGACACATCGCTAGCTAGGACAACAGTATATCCATTCTCCAAAGCTGGAGTCGGGGCATTGCTGACAACACTATCAGTTGTATTATTACAACTTTCTTGAGAAACAGGAATATCTTTCTGTTTAGAAGCAACACCAAAGTTCGTCAGTTCTGCGGAAATGACAGATGCTCTTTGTTCTGCAGACCAATTGTCGGAATTGCCACCTTGCCATGCAAACAAACACACAATGGCAATCATGGCTGCAGCAACATAATTAGCTATCTCACGATTTATAGAAAAAACATATCTGTCGCCGATACTCGAAGCCATCTTCAAAGGAGCTTTGCTGGAAGGAGTAGTATGAGACACCTCGCAAGTTATAAAATCGCTAGTAGTAACACAATCCAAAGCAAACAAAGACGGAGTAGGGATTCCCGTTTCATTTGGCCTCAACTTGCAGACTCCATTTGCATCTACATATAGAGTACCAATAGAGCCCACAATAAACGTTCCAGATTCTTTCAGTACCTTCTTAATCTGCCACACAGAGCGAGAAATATAAGATGCAGCATCGCGGTAGCTCATGCCGCAAGACTCCATGAGCTCATTTGTCAGACATTCATCGTTTATCCTAAGCTGATGATTGAACGCCACAATCCTAGTAGGAGGTAGCATAAAACCATCCTCAGGAAGCAACTTAGCTGGAATATAATGTGTAACAAAACTCCCTAACTCTGGGATTATCACACAGTTATTGCTAAGCAACAAGCGTTCAATATGTCTGATAAAGTTAATCATCGAAGCAAAAATAATCCAAATTTCTGGAAAAATCCACTCACAGATAGATAAAAAACAAGTAAACGTTCATGAGCAAGAGTGAATATAATTTCATAAATAATTGTAACATAAAGATATAAGCCAAAACAAAATAAATTAACTTGAAGCAAAATAGTTTAAGAAGAAGTATCTAAAACAGAAAGAGAGTGCATAATATTTTTATTGCAGCACACTAAAATTAGAAAATGTAAGAAAGAAAAAAAGAGTCCTAAACTTACTGACGTTCAGGACTCTTTTTTTAGAGATGAGGTACCTAGCAGATTCGAACTGCTGTACACGGTTTTGCAGACCGCTACCTAACCACTCGGTCAAGGTACCATAGGCTTATTTACTTTTGCGGGTGCAAAGATAGGACTGAGAAGGTGAATAAAAAAATATTTTCTCTATTTTTTAATTTGTGTTTCTCTCCTCTTAATATCTAAGTATTTGGCTTGGACGCAGTCTTGTGCTGCGAGAGATATTGTTTGCATTGCAGAGTCGTTCTACCGAGATATCAAGTTTTCTTGCTATGCTGGAAACATTCTCGCCTGCATTTACTTTATAGAATTTACCTATAAGTTTGTCGTCTTGATTTTTATTGTCTTCTTCGGTCTGAGAACTTGCGGTTGCTACAGCCAATGCCTGAGAGGATGTGTTGAGATTTTTTTCTCCTTTTGTGTTTTTTCCGTGCTTGCGGAAGATGTAGTAGTCGCACTTGATGTCTTGATTGGGAAAATCGAAAAGTTCTTCAGGGTCAATGAGAGCTCCCACAAGGCGTGTCTCAAAATGGAGGTGTGAACCGAAGGAGCGTCCTGTGTTGCCACCAAGACCAATTGGTTGTCCTGCTCTGACAATCTCGCCTTCGCTGACAAGATGCTTGGAGAGATGTCCGTAAATGGTCTCCAGTCCGTTGCCGTGGCGAAGCACTATAACGTTGCCGAATCCTGTAGGCTGGAAGGCACGGATACGAACCTTACCAGAGAAAGCTGCATAAATGGTGTCGCCTGTATAGACTTTTATATCTAGCCCTTTGTGCATTCTGCGAAATTGTGGGCGATATCCTACGTGGCTATTAATTTTTCGGCTTGTGGTGGGCATAGCAAATCCCCGGAGGTCTATTTTGTATGTTTCGGGGACTTCGTCGTCGGAATAACAGAATACAGCTTTGTTGTTCCAACTTGTATAAAGATCGGTAGATGGGTTTATGAGTAGTTCCTGTTTTCTGATTTTGTTGAGTGTTATGGAATCTACTGCTTTCAGTTTTACGTCTATAGGTGCCTGGCGTGCTATGAGGTCCTGTGCGGACAATGTGCTTGCCATGGCTAGCATCAGTGTAGTTAGTGTGTAACGTCTGATTGTTCTTATGGTCATTGTCTATAGGTTTGGTGTTGCTTTGTGAGGTTGCTTGACTTCACAGAGCACACAAATTCTTTGCAAAATTACAAATTTATAACGGGAAAGTGTAGCTTTTAGTGTGATAAAGTAAGTTAAAAGGGTTAAAAAAGGGTTAAGACTCATAGATAAAAGTCCTGTGTCAGTGTGGTGTATTCTTCGGTGGGTGTGCCTTGGAGGTCGGCGAGGGTGAGGTGTGTTGTGGTAGTGTTTCTTACCTCTTTTGTGAATTCTATCAGTATTCGTCGGGGTGGTTTGCCTTCGCGCGTGTGCACAAGTGTTTTTCTTGAGGGGTATAGTCCTTCACCAGCAAAGACTGTTTCTAGTTTTTGCTCAGTGTCGCTGGGGTAAATCATAGAGAATGTCCCGTCTTCAGCAAGCATGGAAGCTGCGCAATGAGCTAATAGCTCTAACGCAAGCGACTGTGTGTTTCGGGCTTGTCTCCTGGCTTTGTCGGGAGGAAGGAGAGTGTTGTCGTAGTAGGGTGGGTTGGCAAGTATGTGATGATAGGTATTTGTGGGGCTATAGTTTTTTATGTCACAGTGATGTATACTGATGATGTCATGCCAGGGTGAATTTTGGGTATTTTCTAACGCTTGCTGTGCAGCCTCGGCGTTTATCTCTACTGCATCTACGTGTTCGGCACAGCGTTGTGCTGCCATGAGAGCTAGGATACCAGTGCCAGTACCTATATCTAATACGCGCGTGTGTGCGCGTAAGGTTGCCCAACTGCCCAGAAGCACGCTGTCGGTGTTTATTTTCATTGCGCAGTTGTCTTGTCTTACGCTGAATTTCTTAAAACAAAACTGGCTGGAGCTCATGTGATTGTTGAGAGTGGGGGAGAGTATCTAGAAATTCTAGAGATTCTAGAAAAACGAGAAAATCTTAAGAACTTATAAGCCTAAGCTTTCTTGTCCTACATAAACTTTTTTGCGTCCGTGTATGTAGATTCCTGGGGTGGTGGGCTTCATGATTCTTCGTCCTTGCAGGTCGTACCATGGCAGGGTGTCTTCTTGATTTTTCGTTACAGACAATGCTCCGGTGATATCGTCGCGATCGAAGAGCTGATAAACTCGCACGTAGTCGAAGAGTGTTTCATACTGAAAGCTTTTGTCGGGGTTGCTCGCCCATGATCCGTTTCCTACGCTTTGATTTAGTATGATGTAGAACTCATGGTCAAATGGCCATTGTCCTTTTGAGAGAGCATCGGCATCGGTGCTTTTCTTGGCATAGGAGAATACTCGGCTGCCATCGACGAACCAGCGCAGTTGCTTTGCGTCCCATTCCAGGGCATAGTCGTGCCATTGTGTCATATTGACGCTGCAGCTGCCGCTGCTTGGGGGATCACTTTTTTTCCCCAGGTTGTAGCTCCAGTTGGTGTGTATGTTTTGATGTGCGACATTCTGTGTGTTGATTTGTTCCATGATGTCTATCTCTCCGTTTTTGGGCCATCCGTCGGGTTGTTCTTGTGGCATGAGCCAAAAGGCAGGAAAGTTTCCTGTATGAGGAGTTGTTTTTATTCTGGATTCTACTCTTCCATAGAGAAAACTGTATTTGCTGCGACTTTGTATGGCTCCTGATATCATCTCTGCGTTGTCCTCAGTGGTGTTGGGGTTGGCTATACAACGTGCTACATAATTGCCCTGACTTACATATGACACTTCTTCGCTATCGGCTATGTATCTGTTCCAGGCTGAGTTGTATCGCGACGGGACTCCCCATTTTGCAGCGTCGGGGCGTATTAATCCGTCGGTGTCAAACTCGTCGCCCCATGTGAATTTCCATACTTTCTTCCATCCTGTCTCGCCTGCTTCAAGAGGCAGGAATTCGGCTTTGCACACTACTTGTGCCTTGTCTTGGAAAAGTCGTGCCGGGATGTCGTAACGGTTAAGGCTGAGTTGATTTGTAGCTATGCTGAGTTCTTCTTCGCCAGAAATTATTGTAAGACTGGAGAGTTTCTGCCCAGGTTCGGGGTATATCAATATAGTTGCATTGCGACTGTCGGGCACTGAAATGGCGTCGCTGAGTGATGTACCGTTAAAATATAGGACTTCGCCTCCTTCGGTCTGTTCGGCTCTTAGTGTGGAAGTTGTGGGCGGCACATATCCATCTTCGGGAATAAAACTGGCAGACAACTGCACATCGCCATCTATGAGGTCGGCTGGAAGAGTGATTTTACCGTCAACAATATCGTCGTAGGTAAAGGTTTTTGTCAACCGCTGCGGTACATCGTGTATTATCTCTGCTCCTGTCAGTACGCCGTGGACGCAAATGAGTTTGTCCAGTCGGTAGCCTTCAGCAGGAGCTACTTTTATGTCCAAGGGGTAGCGGTATGCTGTGGTAGAGGGCAGCAGTGTTCCATCGGCAGCAAGGAGTTTTCCATTGGGATTTTCTTCAATGTTTAAGTTTATTAAGCTCTGGTTGCAGATACGAAGTCGTGCATCTGCTATCCCTCCGGCATTTTTTAAGATGGAATTTGTCTCTGAAGTGTTTCCTCCCGGATCTAGGCTGTCCCAATCTATTTTGAATCGTATTCTGTAGAATCCGTCGGGGAGAGTGGGCATGATGAATGTTGGAGGGTTGAGGGTGTTTCCTTGCACAGAGGTTCCCTTGCTGTTCTTGCCATTGTAGTGGGAATAGGCCATGAGGTCGCTCTCTGGTGTGGGGTTGCCCCCCTCTCCGATCTCCCAAGAAAAACTTCCGTCTCTTCCACGGTCCACATAGACATATCCGTTCATCCATGTACCGGTGTAGCTGAATGTTGTGGTTATTTCCTCACCACTATCGGCAAAGAATGTCTTGCGCATGTCTTCGTGATAGAGTAGTCCGTCATCGGCATTTTTACCGGTATTGATTTCAAAACTTGTCCCGTTCATCGTTACTGCATCCAGGTGCCTGTCTGTACGACCCAGGAGTGCATCTCTTTCAAAATTGATGGGATAGTTGAATTCCATCTCTGTGCCTTGTTCTACGAAAAGCCCTTCAAGGAGGAGGTCTCCGTCAACCCACTTGCCAGGGATTGTAAAGCAGTTTTCATTGTCGAACCTTGGACGGAAGACTATCTCGTCAATGTACTGGGGCGTGCCGTGCACAAGGCTATCTCCGCTCAAATTGTATCCGTGGCGGATGCGTAGGCCGTTGTATGTGAAACCGTTTTCGGGATTTAGTTTGACTGTCAACGCTTCGCCAAAAGGCACTGAAACGGGGAGCGGCGAACCGTCGGAAGAAAGAACTGTTCCGTTGCGGTTGTCTTCCTGCACACTGACAGTATTTTCATGCACATTCAAGCGCACATCTACTATGCCTCCGCCGTTGTCTTGTATAGTTTCGCTTCCAGCGGGGTCTATGTTGTCCCAGTCAACTTTGAAACGCATTCGGTAGAATCCTTTCTTTGTGGTGGCAGGCACTTCGAAGGCTGGCATATTGAGTGTATTGTTGTTGGCAAGGCTTTCTCCTGCGCTGTTCTTCTGGTTGTATGCAGAATACGAAACCAAGTCGGAACCATCATCTGGACGACCGCTTTCTTGCAAATCGTTAGAGAAAAAACCATCAGAACCCCAATCTATATAGGCATAGCCGCACATCCAGGTACCTTTAAAACCAAAGACTGGTTTTAGTGTCTCTCCTGCCATGCACGATATGCTCTCACTTAGTTTGTCATGGTAGAGGAGGTCGTTGGCAGAAGGAGTTTTGGTGATTTCTATTTTCTCCTTTCCGTCAAACCCTACATTCAATATTCCTCTGTCAGTACGGACTACATAAGTGTTTGCGGCATCGAAACTGACAGGATAGTCTTCGTAGGACTTTGCTGGAGCACTCTGATTGTTCACCTCGATATTGTCTATGTAAGCAGTGAAATCGTTCTGCAAGTCATGAGGTGATTCGCAGTCGGGGACTATTACCAAACTATAGATGTCAACACCGCTGGCACCCTTTATGGGAAAAACTGCTTCAACCCAGCGATTAGGGGCTATATAATTACTGGAGAGAACTTCAAACTGTATTGTCTCCTTGCTTTGACCGCTCCACTCGGGTTCACGATGCTTTCCAAGCCCCATCAGCATGACTCTACCTGCCACGGGGCGCCAGAGCATGACGTGTACATACTGAGTTTCTGGCTTCAGGCTAAATGGACTTTTCAGATTTACACGTGCTCCAAACTGATTGGAACCATATCGGGAGCGCACTATGCGGAGCACCTTGCCACTAGTTTGAGTAGTACTTTCCATAGGCTGCGGGTTGTCTGTAACGTCGCAAGTCCACTGGAGTTCACCTTTTCTGAAAGGAGAGTCCTCCCAAGCATCGAAAACACCTACAGATTTATAGTCGTCGGAGTCGAAAGACACTCTTACGGTTTGTGCCGTGGCTTTCAGAAGAAATAATGACGACAAAAGAGCTATGGTAAGATTTGTTTTCAAGAGAATATGTTTTTTAAAGTTCATTGTTTTCTTTTTTCTTGTCAGCGTTAAATATGAGGGAACATTATGCAGTAGCACCAAAACTCGGAGTCTCACATTTACTCCTCAGAACACGCTTATGGTGTGGAGTAGAGGGCATGCGCGACTATCCGTGATGCACACTCTGACGCCCTTGACCTTGTAGCCTTCGCCATAGCTGTTTGCAGTACTTCCGTTAAGTGGAATTATGCGCTTGTAGCCTATGGTTGTAGTTTGAATGTTCTCTGCCTGCCGCGTCCATGTAGTCCCGTCGGCAGTAGTCTCGATTGTGAAACCTTTCACCCTTTGCCCCTTACGGATGTATTCCTGGAGCATGACGTAGTGTATGGTTTGTTCTTCATCCCAAGTTAGTTCAATGGTACCAGCCACTACACCGTCGTCCGTAGCCCAATAGGTTCCTTTGTCTCCGTCAATAAGGTTTACTGGGCTAAAGCCACTACCTGAACGTGTAGCAGAAGCCCACACCTTTGCTTTGGGTGCCAGGTCTGTGCCAAGTCTGGATATGAGTTTTTCGCCCAGTGCCACCAGCTGAACACTGTCGGCGTCTGTCAGTCTGCCTGCCTTGTTAGGAGGAAAGTTCAGAATGAGAGTAGCGTTGCGCCCCACAGTCTCAAGATACATCTTGAAGAGAGTCTCGCTATCTTTTGTGGTTTCTCCGTCATGGTAGAACCAACCTGCGCTTGTAGCCTTAGCGTCGCTTTCGCTTGGCATCCATTTCCACCCTTTCTCAGCACCCGAAAGTCCAGACCCCATCGACCACGTGGTTTCATTGGTATATCCGCTCTCAGTGCCGCACCATCTTGCTTCGCCGCCAAGTCCCCAAAGTATTATGTTTGGACATACGCGGTGGACGCTGTCGCGTAGGTTTGGAATATCGTAGTAGCAGCTTGAGTCAATCTCTCTTGTACCACCTTTTCCACCATAGTAGCCTGTACCTCCGTTTGCTCCGTCAAACCACATCTCAAATTGGTCGGTACCGTATTTGGACAACTCAAAACATTGTCTCAGAAACACATCAGTAACATATTTATCTGTCCCATAGAGAGCGCTGTTGCGGTCCCATGGCGAGACGTAGAAGCCATACTTCATGCCCAACTCACGAGCAGCCTCGGCAAAGTCGCGTGGGATATTTACCTTGCTGCCTATGGGGCTCGAAGAGAATGATGCGTTGTGATTGGTTGTTTCTGTAGGCCAGAGACAAAAACCGTCATGATGCTTCACTACGGCAATTCCTCCCTTCATGCCTGCGAGCTTGCACAGCCTGAGCCATTGTCGAGGGTCAGGAGTAGATGTAGGAGCAAAGAGAGAAGGATCTTCGTTGCCATAGCCCCATTCCTTTCCTGTATAGGTGTTCATCCCATAATGGAAAAAAGCATAGAACTCAGTTTCCTGCCACTTCATCTGCCTCTCTGTAGGTACAGGGAATACAGGTCTGGGTTCGTTTTGAGCCATAACCGTGGCAAATTGTAAGCAGCAAGCCAAAAGCAATGCTATAGTCTTTTTATCAAGGCTATATAGAGATGAACTAAAAATGTATGTCTTAAGCAAATTGTTCAGTTTTCCGTAATTTTAAATAAGGATATATTTTAGGGCTTAAGTCATTTAGTCTTTGTGACTTAGAAAGTCTTCTGTTCACAAAAGGACTAAACAACTTAAACCCTAAAAAGCAGTAATTATTATGCTTCGTCTTCCTGCTCCTTGGCGAAGTCGTCAATGAGTTTCTTCTGCAGGTCGGTAGGCATAAGTTCGTAAGATGAGAACTTCATCACGAAACTTGCACGTCCGCCAGAAAGCGAGGATAGAGTAGTGGAGTAGCTTGAAAGTTCTTTGAGAGGAACTTTAGCAGATAGTTTCTGATATCCGCCTTCGCTATCCATTCCGATGATAAGTCCGCGCCTGTTCTGCAGGTCACTCATCACGTCGCCCATGGCATCGGCAGGTGTGAACACCTCAACGTCGTAGATAGGCTCCAACACTTTTGGTCCTGCCTCGCGGAATGCCATGCTGAAGGCATTGCGTCCGGCAAGAGTGAAGGATATTTCGTTACTGTCAACCGGGTGCATCTTACCGTCATAAACTACAACTCTCACGTCGCGGGCATAACTTCCCGTCAGCGGGCCCTGCTCCATACGGCTCATGATGCCCTTCAGAATTGCAGGCATGAAGCGCGTATCAATAGCACCACCAACAACAGAGTTGATGAAAATAAGTTTGCCGCCCCATTCAAGGTCGATTTCTTCCTTACTCTTTATGTTCACGCGTATTTCCTGACCGCCAAAACGATAAACTGTAGGATCTTCCATGCCGTCCTGATAGGGCTCTACGATGAGGTGTACCTCGCCAAACTGTCCAGCACCGCCGCTCTGTTTTTTATGGCGATAGTCTGCACGGGCTGACTTGGTGATAGTCTCACGATAAGGTATGCGCTGTTCGTAGAACTCCACTGGAATCTTATCCAGGTTCTCAAGTCTCCACTTCAGAGTGCGAAGGTGGAATTCACCCTGTCCATGAACGAGAATCTGGCGCAGTTCCTTAGACTGCTCAACCTCCCATGTCGGGTCTTCCTGACGCATGCGGCTCAGAGCCTGCATCATCTTTTCGGTGTCGCTCTCGCTAACAGCCTTTATTGCACGCGTATATTTAGCATTAGGATATTTAATCCAGTTGAACCTATGCTCCACGCCAGGTGCGTTCAGAGTGTTGCCAGTGCGCACATCTTTCAGTTTCACCGTACATCCAATATCACCAGCGGAGAGTTGCTCCACCTTGTCGCGCATAGCACCGGCACAAACAAAAATCTGCGCCATGCGTTCCTTAGAACCACGGTCTGCATTGGTCAGGTCCATACCTTCTTTCAGCGTACCGCTCATCACCTTGAAGTATTGCACTTCGCCGATGTGTGGCTCTATGCCGGTCTTGAAGAAATACAAGCTTACAGGAGCCGATGGGTCGGGCTTCACCTCTTCGCCGCGGCTGTTGTGCACGCTTGGCATCTCGTCGACAAAGGGAACTACGTTGCCAAGGAACTCCATAAGTCTGCCCACACCCATGTTCTTAGTAGCGCAAACACAGAATACGGGGAAGATGCTTCTGGTCACCATACCTTTGCGAATACCCTCGCGCATCTCGTCTTCGGTGAGTTGCTCTGTCTCGAAGAACTTCTCCATCAAAGTTTCATCGTTCTCAGCAGCACTCTCCACAAGGGCGCGGTGCATCTCTGTTGCACGTTCCAGTTCCTCTGCGGGGATTTCCTCTATTGTAGGTTTGCCGCCTTCCGGTCCCCATGTGAGTTTTTTCATCAGTATGATGTCTATGATACTGTTGAAGTCGGGACCTGTTGCCAGGGGATATTGAGCAGGAACTACCTTGGAGCCATAGATACTCTGAAGCTGTTCCAAAATTACGTGGAAGTCGCATTTCTCGTCGTCAAGCTGATTTACAAGGAAAATCACAGGCTTGCGCAGTTTCTCCGTGTAGCGGAAATGGTTCTGCGTGCCAACCTCAGGTCCATACTGTCCGTTGATGAGTAGCACAGCCGTGTCGGTCACGTTGAGTGCGGTGATAGCAGCTCCGACAAAGTCATCACTACCCGGGCAATCGATGATGTTCAACTTCTTGTTATTCCATTCAACGTGGAAAACTGTAGAGAACACAGAGTATCCGTAATCATGCTCTACGGGGAAATAGTCGCTCACTGTGTTTTTCTGAGTGATACGTCCGCGGCGCTTTATCACGCCGCTTTCAAAGAGCAAAGCCTCTGTGAGAGTTGTCTTGCCGGCACCGTCATTACCCAGCAGGGCAATATTCTTGATACCGTGAGAATCATAGATTTTCATTGTGGTAAGATTTTTATTAGTTGTTTATTTTTAATTGATAGTTCTCCATTTTTGAGGGGCATTCCGAGTTAGCTACTTACTCTGGATTGTTTCAAAGCATATCACTTCATACCCTCTATTTTGCAAAATTCGCAGCGCAAATTAAGCATTTTTCAGAAACAAGAAAAATAAAGTAGGCAAAAAGTAACTTGAAATTTAGCAGAAAAAGCAAATAAGTACAATATATATTAAGGTACAAGAAAAAATCAAAGGCAGAACTTTTAGAAGATTAAGCTAAAACTCCTGCAAAACGCATCTGCATATTGCAGCGGATTGTTTTATTTTTTTGAAAATCCTGCGAATTCGCCCTGTGAGGGCAAAAACAGTCAGGCTACTTATGCAAGTATGGGTAAAGAATCTTGACGAAAAAGTAAAAAGTTTTGACACGGGATTTTCTTCAAAATAGAACGCAGATTTGAGGAATT
>JAFYFI010000017.1 GCA_017543785.1 Alloprevotella sp. | reverse complement strand
TGTTGCGACATGGAATATGTGGGCAACGGAATGTGGAAAACGTGTCAGAACTGCTCCGATGAAGCTGGCGTCCTGAGGTGGCGTTATGCCGTCCGCCGCGACGGTGAGACGATACGCACTGAGGAGGGCGGCTGGCGCGAGATGCCTCTGCGCGGCGAATGTCGTGAGATAGATTGTTGGGACAGTTGGCAGACTGAGTCTGCCGTGGCAGATGTCTTCAGGCATAGCGCTTTTGCTGAGAACATATTCTCTATGGAAGGTTTTTCCGCAAAGCCCGACACCCTCATAGAGGGGCAAGTGCTGTTCTTAGTAGGCAGTATGCCTATGCCTGGGAGGCAAAGAATCTGCATGGTGGGCAATACTGAAAGCCTGGGTAAATGGAATCCCTCGCATGGAGTGATGTTGCAGAGGATTGACACTTATTTGTGGGGAGCGACGCTGCCCATGGAAGAATTGCAGGCAGGCATAGAATATAAGTTTGTCATTGAAGATGAGGGCTCAGGCTCTGCTCCTATATGGGAGGAGGGTGAGAACCGTTGCTGGAGGGCATCGGCAGCATTGTTGTCGCATAGCGGAACAAAAGTAATTCATTGCGGTGGGCTGCGTACGGCGCTCCTCATGCCGCGGTGGGCTGGTGTGGCAGTGCCGTTGTTCTCGCTCAGGGGCTCCAGATGTTGGGGCGCAGGAGATTTCCGCGCTTTGAAAGATATGGCTACATGGGCTGCCGGTCGTGGGCTGCGCTTCGTGCAGATTTTGCCTATAAACGACACTACGAGTGACGGCAGTTGGCGAGACAGTTATCCCTACAGTGCCCGCAGCGTTTTTGCCTTGCATCCGTTGTATCTCGACACGACGCCGTGGAGCGAACTGCCTTTCTATGCTGAGTATGACTGTCGGGGTAAGGAGTTAGAGAGCCTGCCTACGATGGATTACGAGGCTACGCTCCGGCTGAAATATGACTTTCTTGATGCCTTATATCTGAGTTTGGGCAAGCGGATGACGTCCAGAGTGGCGTTCAAGAAGTTCGAGGTAGAAAATGCCTTTTGGCTCCCGGCATATGCAAAATTGCTTTCTGGCATGGACCTCTATGGCAAGCGACGCAGTGCGAAGTTTTTTTGCTTTGTACAGTATCTGCTTCATGAGCAACTTCTGGATGTGCATGCCCACTTCCGCGGGCTTGGTGTAGTGCTCAAGGGCGACATCCCCATCGGTGTGTCTGCCGACAGTGTCTCAGCCAAGACCTTTCCTCAGCTTTTTCATCTTGATGCCAGTGCTGGCGCTCCGCCCGACGACTTTGCGGCTGAGGGTCAGAACTGGGGCTTTCCTACCTACGAATGGGAACGCATGGCAGAGGACGGCTATGGCTGGTGGAAAGAGCGCTTGAAGCATCTTGGCAGGTACTTCGATGCAGTGCGCATAGACCACGTACTGGGCTTTTTCCGTATATGGGAAGTGCCGCGATGCCATGCTGGCGGTCTGCTGGGACATTTTCGCCCTGCATTGCCCCTGAGTGGCGACGAACTGCAGCGACGGGGCTTCACGCTGCCTCCAGAATTCTTCTCCAAACCGCATCTCACAGAGAATATGCTCATGCAGATGGGGCTGAGGGCTGACGAGGCTTTCTTGAACTGTTTTCAGAGAGAGGGTGGATATCTCACATTAAAACCTGAATATATCACGGAGAAGGGCATCATGAAACAATGCTCTGACGAGGCTACAAGGGGAAAGCTCCTGGCATGCCTCCATGAGGTGCTGTTTGTGGAAGACTCAGAGCAAAGGGGAATGTTTCATCCCAGGATAAATGCGTATCAAACCCAGACCTATAAGAATCTGCCACAAGAGGAGCGTAGGGCTTTCGACATGATATATGAGGACTTTTTCTACGTCCGGCATAATGCCTTGTGGGCAGCAGGGGCAGAGAAAAAACTCTCAAGCCTCTTCACGGGTAAGGATGCAGTGCATGGTCCTCTGCCTTGTGCGGAAGACTTGGGCATGGTTCCCAGCTGCGTGCCAGAGGTGCTGCTAAGCTGCGGCTTGCTTTCGCTGGAACTGAGGCGAATGCCTAAAAAGTTTGGTGTGAGGCTCGCAGACCTTAGTGAGAATCCATATTTCTCTGTCGATACTATTTCTACTCATGATATGCCACCCCTCAGATTGTGGTGGCGCAGTGCAGGAGATCTGCGAGATGAGGTTTGGCAAGGCTTGCACATAGAGGGCATGCCACCGCAGGATTTACCTTCCGCGGCGGCTGAAAAGATAGTCATGCAACATCTCTGTTCGCCGTCAATGCTGTGTATCCTTGCCATGCAAGACTGGCTTGCAGTAGATGACAAACTTCGCTATGCCCACCCCGAGGAAGAGCAAATAAACATACCCGCAGACCCAGACCATAACTGGAACTATCGGTTACATATAAATATGGAGTCGCTCATGGAGGCTACTCCATTCAACGAGAAACTACGTTCGATGATATTACAGAGCGGACGAGGCGAAGATTGATTTTTGATATAAGAAAAACATTGAAGCCTCCACTTAATCATTAAGCCTAAAAAACTACAAAAAATGATAAGAATCCCGAGACTGTGCAGCATGTCGGTGTTGCGCGAGAGTGTAGAGAAAGAAAACATACACGACGGAGAACATAAATATGTATTTATAGTCTTCAGCGACAAGGAAACCATATTGGGCTATCGCTGCTTGGAGAGGATGAACCAGTTTGCCGAAGACACCAACTCGGCAATGGTGTATGCCGACTATCTCGACCCAGCTCCGCATCCACTTATTGACTATCAGCAAGGCTCACTCCGCGACGATTTCGACTTTGGAGGCTTGTGGCTTGTGAAAACAGAATTGCTAGAGAGTTTCCTCGCTCACGAAACGACAGAATGGAAATACGTCTCTCCCTATGCCCTGCGGCTGTTCCTTAGTAGGAACGGGCAGATTTCGCATCTTCGCGAGACATTGTACACTCAGCAGGAAACCGATTTGCGCAGAAGTGGAGAGAAGCAGTTTGACTATGTAGATCCGCGAAACATTGAGGTGCAGAAAGAAGCCGAGCAAGCATGCACCAATCATCTCAAAGCTGTGGGAGCATGGCTCAGAGAGGATGAGATAGACGACTTGCCTGCCGACGAGACGGACTATCCGGTAGAGGCATCGGTCATAATTCCGGTTCGTAACAGAGTGCGCACCATAAAAGACGCCGTAGGCAGTGCTCTTTCGCAAAAAACAGATTTCGACTTCAACATCATCGTTATCGACAACTACTCCTCTGATGTCACAGGCGAGGCAGTAGCTTCGATGGGCAACGATGGCAGTGTAGTATGCCTGCGCCCCGACAGGGAAGACCTGGGAATAGGTGGCTGTTGGGACTATGCCATAAGGTCGCGCTGGTGCGGACGCTATGCCGTACAGCTCGACTCCGACGACCTATACAGCAGCGAGAACACACTGCAGCGCATAGTAGAAAAGTTTCGCGAGGAAAATGCAGCCATGGTCATAGGTTCGTACCGCATGGTGGACTTCAAACTAAACACTCTGCCACCAGGACTCATCGACCACAAGGAATGGACAGCCGCAAACGGAAGAAACAATGCCCTTCGCATCAATGGACTCGGAGCACCACGTGCCTTCCGCACCGACATACTGCGTAAGTTGGGATTTCCCAACACCAGCTATGGCGAGGACTATGCCCTGGGGCTTGCCATATCCCGTAGGTGGAGAATTGGCAGAATCTTCGATGAGCTCTACCTCTGCCGCAGGTGGGAAGGCAACTCCGACGCAGCTCTCAGCATAGAAAAGCAAAACAAGAACAACCTCTATAAAGACCTGCTGCGAACTGAGGAACTCACAGTGCGTATGTCAATGATAAAGACATGGAAGAACAAAGTTGTGGAAGCAGATGTGGAGAACTTCTTCGAGCGACAAATGACGAAGTGGGAAGAAGTGAGAAAACGATTTGAGAAGCTCACAGAAAGCGTTCTCACTAAGGAGTTGACAACAAAAGAAGAAACTCAGGAAACACAAGACGAGAACTTCGATCCTTGCATCCTGTCGGCACAACACAATCCCAGCCGCATCGTATCAACAGGGGCAAAAATCGATGCCAAGACAATAGCTGCCCGCCCATGTTTCTTGTGCGACAAGAACAGGCCGTCACAGCAAATATCCCTGCCCATAGAAGGGAAATACCAAGTTCTCGTCAATCCCTTCCCCATACTGCAGCACCACCTCACCATTTCAGCTCGTCGGCACAAGCCTCAGACTCTGTCAGGAGGACTGGGCGCGTTAGTGTCAAAACTTGCGTGGAACATGCCCCGATACGTAGTCTTCTATAACGGGCCCCACTCAGGAGCCTCAGCCCCCGACCATGCACATCTGCAGGCAGGACTACGAGGAACGATACCCATAGAGCGCGATTGGAAGAAGCTAGAGCCACGACTCGAAAAACTCTTCCCGCTCAACTCCCACGACATCCTCACCTTTGAACAACGAGGATATAAACACAGAAAATTCGGCATATACTATCTCAAAGGCTATGCCTGTCCAGCCCTTGTCATCAGAGGAGAGCATTCTGGAAGCGCAGAACTCATCAACATGCTTACCGCAGCCTTGGCACATTCAGCCCGTCATGACCACGACGCCAAGACACAGCAGAGCGAAGCCGAGGTGAATGTAGTGTCATGGCGTCAGTACGACGAAGTACTAGCCGACAGCGACATCGTCACTATAGTATTCCCACGCAGCAAGCACCGCCCCGAATGTTACTATACTCAGGGCGTTGACGGCTATCTCATATCCCCAGGAGCCGTAGATATGGCAGGACTCATCGTGACACCGCGGAAAGAAGACTATGACAAGCTGACGTACGAAAAAGCATCCGAAATACTGCGCGAAGTTTCACTGACGGAAGCACAAATGCGGAGTGCTGTTCAGCAGCTAAGCCACGGTTCCAACTTCAGTTCCTCAACCTCGGAAACTGCGAACGTCAGCCAAGTTGCCGACAACCCCTGCCGCATGGTGTCAGTAGGACTCATGTCCGATGCCGTAGTACGCTTCACTCTACACGGGGAATACGAAGCCAAAGGCGGACGCCTGTCGGGGAGCCACGTTGCAGAATTCAGCGAAGGAGGAATCCTCTGGCAAGGCAACATCTACAGCGAACTCCTGTTCCGCCCGGTGAAGGCAGCAGCATCGCAGGGCGACAGCAGCCCCACATTTACGATAGAGAACATCGTCATAGGAAAAAAATTTCATTGGGAACGGAGTCAGCAGCAAACCTTTATGGGCAATCTGCGGCTCAGAGTAGAAGAAGAAAAAATAGTAGTAATCAACGAGCTTCCAGTAGAAGAATATCTGAAAAGCGTCATCAGCAGCGAGATGAGCCAGAACAGCAGCCTTGAATTTCTCAAAGCCCATGCCGTCATATCCCGTAGCTGGTTGCTCTTTCAGCAACAACATCGCCAAGAAGGTCAGCACCGCCAGTCGTTGAATATAGTAAGGAAAGAAAATGAATACCTGCGCTGGTACGACAATGACGAGCATACACTCTTCGACGTCTGCGCCGACGACCACTGCCAAAGATACCAGGGCATATCCCACGCAGAGAACCCCGTTGTAGCCCAAGCCGTTAGCCAGACAGCAGGACAGGTGCTCAGCTACCAGGACCAGGTGTGCGACGCACGCTTCTCTAAATGTTGCGGAGGACACACCGAGACATATTCCACCTGCTGGGATGAGCGTGAAGTGCCATATCTCCAGTCAGTATATGACGGCGACGAGCAAGGACCCTTCTGCAATACACACGACAAACATCTGCTTTCACAGATACTCAACGACTACGACCAAGAAACGTCCGATTTCTTCAGCTGGGAAGTACACTACACCAACGACCAGCTCTCCAAGCTCATCGAGAAAAAAAGCGGGCTCGACTTCGGACGCATTATCTCACTCACACCACTCACCCGTGGACCAGGAGGACACATCAGCCGACTAGAGATACACGGTGACAAGCGAACACTCGTCGTAGGCAAAGAACTCGAAATACGGCGTCTGCTCTCTGAGAGCCATCTCTACAGCTCCGCCTTTAGCGTGATACCAACCCCCGACGGAGGATTCACACTTAACGGACGCGGCTGGGGACATGGTGTAGGACTTTGTCAGATAGGAGCAGCCGTCATGGCAGAAAAAGGCTATGACTACAAAGAAATACTGCAACACTACTATCCGGGAGCAGAAATAAAAATATTAAAAGGATTTTAGTCTTTTTCTCCCTTCCACCCCAGGAACATGATTGTAGAGAACGAAGAAAACAGCCATCCCTACAAAAAACATTTTTAGACACATACACATAAATATAAACTAAATGAAAAACCATCCCTTAGCGTGGGTACCTACCCTCTATTTTGCCGAAGGCATACCCTATGTAGTAGTCATGACCATTGCAGTAGTCATGTACAAACGTTTCGGACTGTCCAATAGCGAGATAGCTTTCTACACCTCTTGGCTCTATCTCCCGTGGGTCATAAAACCCTTTTGGAGCCCCATAGTCGATATCTTCCGCACTAAGCGATGGTGGATACTCGTTATGCAGTTCTTTGTAGGAGCCACCATGGGTGGGGTAGCCCTCACAATCCCTGCCCCTTCATACCTGCAATGGACAATGCTGTTCTTCTGGCTCATGGCATTCAGCAGCGCCACTCACGACATAGCAGCAGACGGATTCTACATGATAGCCCTATCCGAAAAAGACCAAACCTTTTACGTAGGAATACGCAGTACATTCTATCGCGTCTCCACCATAGTAGGACAAGGACTTCTCATCATGCTGGCTGGCACACTCGAAGTCTATACCCGCAATCCCCAAACAGCATGGGCATACACCTTCGTTACAGTCGCCACCGTCATGCTCCTGCTCGCACTCTATCATACCTTTATGCTCCCGCGCCCTGCCGACGATACAGATGCCGCTCACCCCACAATCCGCAGTACAGTAGCAGAGTTTCTTGACACCTTTGTAGCCTTCTTCCGCAAGCCCAAAGTGTGGATAGCCATTACATTTATGCTTCTCTACCGACTCCCTGAAGCACTCCTCACCAAGATAAGCCCCGTCTTCCTCATTGGCAGCCAGTCGGAGGGCGGACTAGGGCTCACAACAGCACAACTGGGCTTCGTTCAAGGAACCATAGGCGTCATTGGACTGACAATAGGAGGAATACTTGGAGGAATAGTAGTAGCCAGAGATGGATTCAAAAAATGGCTGCTGCCAATGGTTATTGCCATAACCATCCCCGACGCCGTTTATATCTACTTCGCAGCCGCACTCCCCCAGAGCATACCATTGGTCAGCGCCTGCATCTTCATAGAGCAGTTTGGCTACGGCTTTGGCTTCACTGCATACATGCTCTACATGATCTATTTTGTATCAGGCTCCCACAAAACTTCTCACTACGCCTTCTGCACAGGCTTCATGGCGTTGTCCATGATGTTGCCAGGTATGTTTGCCGGCATGCTGCAGGAAGCCATGGGCTACCTTACATTCTTCATATTCGTCATGGCACTCACACCACTGACGTTCATAGCCGCAAAACTCATAAAAGTAGATCCTGAGTTCGGAAGAAAAGAGTGAGGAAATCTTAAGAATAGTAGAATGCATTTCGTAAAAAAACAACTATACCGAAATGCTAAATACTCATTGCACTAGGCTTTTCATAAAAGAACTGCCGCACCCCTGCGAGGGATGCGGCAGTTCTTTATATGAAAAGTTGAAAGTAGTGGAAATACCTTATACTTTAGGCTCCACCTCAATTTTGCCGTCGGAGAGTTTGAGCTTAAGGATAATGTTACCGTTTCTTTCTTCGAGGGGTGCGTCAAGGAGATAGCGGCTCAGTGGCTCCTCTACGTTTTTCTGTATGGAGCGTTTCATGGCTCTTGCTCCGTACTGTGCATCCCATCCTTCCTGAACGATATATTCCCGTGCTGCAGGCGTGATGGACAACTGGATGTTCATGGCGGCGAGGCGCTCACTGAGTTCTGCTATCTGCAATTGGGCAATGCGCGCAGCTGCCTCTGCGTTGAGGGGGTTGAACATGATTATGTCGTCGAGGCGATTGAGAAACTCTGGAGAGAACTGGTTGCGCAGGGCTTTGCGAACGATGCTTTCAGCTGTGTCTGCAGAGATGGCGTCCTGTACTTTTGTCTGGAAACCTATGCCACGGGCAAAGTCCTTAAGTTGGCGCGTTCCGCTGTTTGACGTCATGATGATGATGGTGTTTCGGAAATCTACCGTCACGCCGTTGCCGTCGGTAAGACGTCCTTCGTCCATCACTTGCAGCAGCATGTTGAATACGTCGGGATGAGCCTTTTCTATTTCGTCAAGCAGAACGACGGAGTAGGGGTGGCGCCGCACTTGTTCGGTGAGCTGTCCGCCTTCGTCATAGCCTACGTATCCAGGAGGTGCTCCAACGAGACGACTGGTGGAGAATTTCTCTCCATATTCGCTCATGTCGATGCGTATGAGTGATTCTGACTTTCCAAACATCCATTCAGCCAGAGTCTTCACGAGGTATGTCTTGCCCACACCTGTGGGGCCGACAAAGAGGAAAGTGCCAATGGGACGGTTATGGCTTCGCAGTCCTAGTCGGCTCATGGTTATAGCGTTTGCTAGTCGGCGTATGGCTTCATCTTGTGCAATGACTTTTTCGCTCAGGGCGGCGTGCATGTTCTTGAGTCGCTGCTGCTCTGCCTGTGCTACTCGCTCTACGGGCACTCCACTGATGAGAGACACTACGTTGGCGATGTCGTCGGCGCTCACTTCTACAGGCTTATCCTTGCGCTCTGCCTGCCACTGTTGCAGGTGGGCTTGGAGCTGTGCCTCTTTTTCTGCCAGTTCGTCGCGCAGCTTTGCTGCTGCTTCGTAGTTCTGTGCTTGTGCGAATGCACTTTTATTCTTTTTGAGTTCCTCGATAGTTGTTTCCATATCGCGGATATGGGGTGGTGTGGCGTCGTTGGCTATGTGCACTCGGCTGCCAGCTTCATCGAGTATGTCGATGGCTTTATCGGGGAGGACGCGGTCGGTGATGTATTTTTCAGACAGGCTGACACATGATTCTATTGCCTCGTCGGAATATGCCACGTTGTGGTGCTCTTCGTAGCGAGACTTTATGTTGTGGAGTATTTGCAGAGTTTCTTCGTGTGTGGTAGGCTCTATCTGTATTTTCTGGAATCGTCGCTCCAGGGCTCCGTCTTTTTCTATTGTCTTTCGGTATTCGTCGGTGGTGGTGGCGCCTATGCATTGCACCTCACCACGTGCGAGGGCGGGCTTGAGGATGTTTGCTGCGTCGAGGCTTCCCGGGGCGCTACCTGCTCCAATGATGGTGTGAATCTCATCAATGAAGAGTATTATTTCTTTATGGTCGCGCAGTTCCTGGATGAGTCTGCGGAGTCGTTCCTCAAACTGTCCCCGGTATTGTGTTCCTGCCACGATGCTGGACATGTCGAGTGCCACGATGCGTTTGTCTTGGAGATTATGGGGCACTTTGCGCGCGTTTATCAGTGCTGCGAGTCCTTCTACAAGAGCACTCTTGCCTACGCCTGGCATGCCTATGAGTATGGGGTTGTTCTTTTTTCTGCGCGAGAGTATCTGTGCCATACGCAGGATTTCGTTTTCCCTTCCTACAACGGGGTCGAGGGCTCCCTCTGCGGCCAGTCGGGTGATGTCTGTTCCGAAGTTGTCTATGATCGGTGTGTCGGACGATGCGTTGTCCCTCTGCGTGGTACGCACATATCCAGGATTCGGGTTGTCAGCGTCTTCTTGCAGGGGGTCCTGAGGTGCGTCGTCAGCGTAGGAAAAACCTGCCGATGCATCTTGCTGGTGCATAAGGAGCGAGCTTACAGCGGCGTATGTGATGCCCATGTCGTTGAGAATTTTTCTAGCTTCGTTATCCTTGTCGCGCAGTATGGCGAGGAGCAGATGAGTCTCGTCGGCTTCTTCGTCTCCATTCTGGCGTGCTTCGAGCAGCATGAGTCGTATGATGCGACTTCCCTCGTTTGACAAAGCTACAGAGACTCCGTTGTCGGAAAGAAAATTAATGCTTGACGACACAGAGAAAACACTCGTAGGTGCAGGGGCAACAGCATTGAGTGGAGCTGCAATTATTTCTGCCAGCCTATTGGTGTTGATGCCATTAGACTCCAGCAGCTCTACGCAGCGATTTTTTCCGTCGCGCAGGATGGCAAGCATAAACACTGGCGCATCGGCTAGCTGCAAACCATACTCTGAAGCTACTCGCATGAAGGAGGATATGATTCTGATGAGGCTTGTAGATAATTTATATGGCATAGTGAGTTTTTATTATTAATATATAGGAAGCCTTCTAAACAAAGTCCGTTCCAATTTTGGGACATATCAATGGAGGCTTGTGGTTTTTGAAAACTATACAACTTTCATTTCATGCGAATCTGCTGCGGTTCGGCATAGTGAGAGCTTTGGCTCTCCCTCTGCGCTCACCTTGCGACGACTTTTTCTTGGTAAATTTTTGTGCTTCGGGCTTTTCCTTTTATTTTTGCAAAAATTTGGATTTTATAAAGACTTTTTAAAAATCACCGAGATGATTAAGATTACTTTTCCAGATGGGTCGGTACGCGAATATGAGAGTGGCGTTACCGGGCTCCAGATAGCTGAAAGCATTTCGCCTGCTCTGGCTCGTGATGTGCTAAGTTGTGGTGTAAACGGAGAAACGACGGAGCTCAATAGACCTATCACAGAAGATAGTAGCATTGCTCTCTATAAATGGGATGATGCGGAGGGAAAACATGCTTTTTGGCATACTAGTGCCCACCTCATGGCTGAGGCTATGCAAGAGCTCTGGCCTGGCACGCAGTTTGGCATAGGTCCCGCTATAGAAAATGGATTTTATTATGACGTGATGCCCCCTGAAGGAGTCGTCATTCGCGAAGACGACTTTCAGACCATCGAGAAAAAGATGCAGGAGCTGGTGCAGCGCAAAGAGTCGCTCGTCAGGGAGGAGATCAGCAAATCTGATGCCCTGAAGTTCTTCGGCGACAAAGGGCAGACCTATAAGAACGAACTTATAGACGACCTGGAAGACGGCACCATTACTACCTATACCCAGGGTGCATATACAGACCTTTGTCGTGGTCCGCACCTCATGAATACTGCGCCCATCAAGGCTGTCAAGGTCATGGCGGTGAGCTCAGCATACTGGCGTGGCGATGAGACACGTCCACAGATGACGCGTGTCTATGGCATCAGCTTCCCCAAGAAGAAGATGCTGGATGAATATCTGCAACTTTTGGAAGAAGCCAAGCGCCGCGACCATCGCAAGATTGGTAAGGAAATGGAACTCTTTATGTTTTCCGAAATGGTGGGTAAAGGCTTGCCCATGTGGTTGCCGAAGGGTACCATGCTACGCTTGCAACTAGAAGACTTCCTGAAAAAGATACAAAAGCGCTATGGCTATCAGCAGGTGATGACACCACACATAGGGTCTAAGAACCTCTACGTCACCAGCGGACACTATGCCAAATATGGCAAAGACTCCTTCCAGCCCATCCACACACCAGAGGAAGGCGAAGAGTATTTGCTCAAACCCATGAACTGTCCTCACCATTGCGCTATCTATGCCTGGAAGCCCCGTAGTTATAAAGACCTCCCACTGCGCCTCGCAGAGTTTGGCACCGTATATCGCTATGAACAGAGCGGTGAGCTTCACGGACTTACCCGAGTACGTGGTTTTACGCAAGACGATGCCCACATCTTCTGTCGCCAGGATCAGGTGAAAGGCGAATTCATGCGTGTGATGGATATTATAATGATAATATTCCGTGCGCTTAAGTTCGAGAATTTCGAAGCACAGATATCACTTCGCGATAAGGTGAATCGTGAGAAATATATCGGAACAGACGAAGTTTGGGAGAAAGCTGAGCGAGCCATTATCGAGGCATGCGAAGAAAAAGGCCTGCCTGCAAAAATAGAATATGGAGAAGCAGCCTTCTATGGTCCTAAACTCGACTTCATGGTGAAAGATGCCCTTGGACGCCGTTGGCAACTTGGAACGATACAGGTGGACTATAACCTGCCAGAACGCTTCCAGCTGGAATATACTGGCGAAGACAACAAGAAGCATCGCCCCGTCATGATACACCGAGCACCCTTTGGCTCGATGGAACGATTCGTCGCAGTACTCATAGAGCACACGGCCGGACACTTCCCACTATGGCTGACACCCGACCAATGCGTAATACTCCCCATTTCTGATAAATTCAACGAGTATGCCTCCGACGTGAAGCGTCAGCTTGAAAATGTAGGTGTCAGAGCCATTGTCGATGATCGAAGTGAAAAGATAGGACGCAAGATTCGCGACAATGAGATGAAGCACATTCCATATTTGCTCATCGTGGGCGAGAAAGAGGCAGCCGAAGGAAATGTCAGCGTACGCAGGCAGGGCGAGGGTGACCAAGGAAGCATGGCGGTAAGTGCCTTTGCTGACAAGATACTCTCAGAGGTCCGTGCGATGACAGAGGAGTATTAGTAGGTTATTTAGGTTCTTAGGTTGGCTGCGCGCATAAACCAAAGAACCTATGCCCCAAATAGCTATAAATCAAAAAACTCAGATAAAATTTTCAAGTTATAAATTTATTTGCGTAATTTTGCCGCGCTAATTTAGTTCATCGTCCCGAGTAGCTCATATCAGCCTCCTTCGGATGCAAAGTCCAGAGGCGGATGGGGCACGAAAAACGAGGGGAGATAAAAATTTCGATAAGTGAAGAACGATAACAAGAAACTGCAATATCGCATAAATCGCCAGATAAGAGTACCTGAGGTAAGAATCGTTGGCGATGGTATTGAGTCAAGAGTGGTAACGACACGCGAAGCTCTGCAGATAGCTGAGCAGCTAGATATGGACTTGGTTGAGATTTCACCCAATGCCCAGCCCCCAGTATGTCGTATCATCGACTATTCTAAGTTTCTATATCAACAAAAGAAACATCAGAAAGAACTAAAGGCGAAACAGGTAAAGATAGAAGTTAAGGAAATAAGATTCGGTCCGCAGACCGACGACCATGACTACGACTTCAAACTAAAACACGCCAAAGAGTTCCTTTCCGAAGGCAATAAAGTTAAGGCATACGTTTTTTTCAGAGGTCGCAGCATTCTCTTCAAGGAACAAGGAGAAGTTCTGCTGCTACGCTTTGCCAATGACCTTGAGGAATATGGTAAAGTGGAGCAGATGCCCAAGCTGGAAGGAAAGCGTATGTTCCTCTTCCTGGCTCCCAAAAAGACAGGCGCACCCAAGAAAACAGAGGCAGAAACCTTGAAGGCAGAAACTCCTGTTCGTGAGAAAAAAGCTCCGCAGCAAAAAGCCAAGAAGGAATATACAGGTCCTTGGGTTGAAGGAGAGGACTTTTAAGCAATAAAATCATTACAAGGTGATGGCAAAGGGAGAGCTCAGGCTTTCTTTCAGCCGAACCGTAGAAGATTTGCATAAAATGAACAAAGACGCGCATACGTTTGGTATCTCACGTAGCCGTCAAGAATATTAACAACAAATAATAAAATTACAAAGAAATGCCAAAAGTAAAGACTAATTCCGGTGCAAAAAAGCGATTCGTCCTTACCGGAACGGGTAAGATTAAGCGTCGTCACGCTTATCACAGTCACATCTTGACTAAGAAGACAAAGAAGCAAAAACGTAATCTGGACCACGTTGCAGTGCTCGACAAGACAAATGTAAAGCAGGTTCGCGAACTTCTCGTTCTTCGTTAAAAAATTCACTTAAGTTAAACCGGATGTTTAGCTCATAAAGTCCACAAAGTCATTGTGGCGCTAACTCCAAAAAATCAAACAAAATGCCAAGATCAGTCAATCACGTTGCTTCACGTGCAAAAAGAAAAAGAATACTCAAACTGACACGCGGTTACTTTGGTGCCAGAAAGAATGTTTGGACCGTTGCCAAGAACACTTGGGAAAAAGGTCTCACATACGCCTACCGCGATCGTAAGAACAAGAAGCGCAACTTCCGTGCTTTGTGGATACAGCGTATCAACGCAGCCGCACGCCTCGAAGGCGTAAGCTATTCACAACTCATGGGTGGACTTCATAAAGCAGGTATAGAAATCAACCGTAAGGTTCTTGCAGACCTCGCAGTGAACAATCCACAGGCTTTCAAAGCAATCGTAGAGAAAGTGAAATAAACCTGTTTATAGTTTAATAAGGAGTATATAAACCTTGTTAAACAAAGAAAAAATCCCCTGCAGAGACTTCTCTTGCAGGGGATTTTTGCACCTTATGCATGGGCAACTTTGCGATGTAATGCTATTTTAGCACTTCTTCTGCTTTTTTGCATATAAATTCCAGTGCGGCATCGTGCTCGTTGGGTATCAAGCCGTCCAGGATAGCGTCTTTCAGTGCGTTTTTCAGGATTCCCACTTCCTTGCACTGTGGCAGATGGAAATGTTCCATGATTTCATCGCCAGAGACAGGTGGCTGAAAGTTCCTGATACGGTCCTTTTCTTCTATATCTACCAGTTTTTGTCGGACTAGCTTGAAGTTTTGGAGGAATGTCTTTTTGCGTAGCTCGTTTTTGCTGGTGATGTCTGCCTCGCATAGCGTCATGAGGTCGTCGATGTCGTTGCCTGCTTCGAAGAGTAGGCGGCGCACGGCACTGTCTGTGACTATCTCGTCGGCTATGGCTATAGGGCGCATGTGCAATCCGACGAGTTTTTTTACGTATTTCATGCGTTCGTCGAGTGGCAGTTTCAAGCGTCGGAATAGCTGGGGTATCATTTTCTCTCCATAGTAGTTATGGTTGTGGAATGTCCACCCTGCCTGTGGCTCCCAGCGTTTGGAACGTGGCTTGCCAATGTCGTGGAGCAGGGCAGCATATCGCAGCCATAGGTTGTCGGAGGTAGAGGCGATGTTATCCAAGACTTCTAGTGAGTGATAGAAGTTGTTCTTGTGGCTACGTCCGTTTTTTGTTTCCACGACATCGAGGGCTGCTACTTCGGGGAGAACCTTCTCGAGCAAACCACAGCGCTGCAGTTCAACAAAGCCTATGCTTGGTTGTGGGGAGAGCATTATTTTGTTTAGCTCGTCGGAAATTCTTTCTGCGCTGATGATGCTGATGCGCTCTCTGTTTCTTCTCAGTGCATCGAAGGTTTCTTCTTCTATCTGGAATTTCAGTTGTGTGGCAAAACGTATGCAGCGCATCATCCTGAGCGGGTCGTCGCTGAAGGTTATGTCGGGGTCGAGTGGAGTCCTGATGATGCCGTCTTCCAGATCGTAGAGACCATCGAATGGGTCAACTACTTCTCCGAAGCGTTCCTTGTTGAGGCATGTTGCCAGTGCGTTGATGGTAAAGTCGCGCCTGTTTTGGTCGTCTGTCAGTGTTCCGTCTTCCACGATAGGTTTTCTTGAATCTCGGGAATAGCTTTCGCGTCTGGCTCCGACAAATTCCAGTTCATATTTTCTCCACTTAACCTGAGCTGTACCAAAATTTCTGAATACGGAGATGTGTGATTCTTTTCCCAGGGTTGCCGCCACGTGTTGTGCCATTTCTATTCCGCTTCCTACAACTACCACGTCGATATCGTTTGTGGGGCGTTCCAAAAACAGGTCACGAACGTAGCCTCCTACGAGGTAACATTCTATGCCGAGACAATCGGCTACGCCACCGATGGTTTCGAAGATAGAGTCTTTATGCAGTATTTCAGCTATTTCGCTGTCGGAATATAGTTTCATGGATTGTGTTAATAAGCACAGATAGTGGGTTCTTGTGTTTGTTGGTTCATAGGTTTGCTTTGCTCGCAAAACCTAAAAGCCAAAATACTATCAACCAATTTGCTGCAAAGTTAGTTATAAATCCTTTGTTCTTCGAGTGTCTTTCGTTATTTTCGCATGACGATAGTATTTTATTGCTAAATAATAGTATGGCAGAGCAAATTGGAGAGGACATAAAGAGGGCACTGAATCCTTCGCAGTGGGAGGCGGTCTCGTATAACGATGGTCCATCGCTAGTCATTGCCGGTGCAGGTTCGGGCAAGACGCGTGTGCTGACGTATAAGATTGCATACTTACTGGAAAAGGGTGTAGATTACAGAAGGATTCTGGCTCTTACTTTCACTAATAAAGCTGCCCGAGAAATGGTTGAGAGAATCAGGCATCAAGTCTCGGCGAGGGTTCTTGTTCCCCAAGATCTAAAAGCAGGCACGTTCCATAGTATTTTTTCGCGGTTACTTCGCAAGAACGCAGGACTCTTGGGCTATGGCACCAATTTTACCATTTATGACACAGGCGACTCCAAAAGTCTGATAAAGAAAATAATCAAGGAGCATGGCCTCGACGAGAAAAAGTATAAGTCGTCGTTGGTGGCAGCCAGAATATCAGATGCCAAGAATAGTCTCCTCCTCCCGGAAGGGTATGCTTCGAGCACAGAACTTATGAAGCGTGATATGCGCGACGGTGTGCCAGCTGTTTCTAAACTATATTCTATATATATGCAAAGGTGCAGGCAGGCTAACTGCATGGACTTCGACGACTTGCTGCTGAACATGTATCGCTTGCTAAAAGACAATCCAGACATCTGCCATGAATATCAGGAGACTTTTGAATATATACTGATTGATGAGTACCAGGATACGAATATGGCTCAATATCAGATAATCCGTCTTCTGGCTCCTGCCAACGCTAAACTTTGCGTGGTGGGCGACGACGCTCAGAGTATTTATGGATTTCGAGGTGCGCAGATTGGGAATATCCTTAATTTCCAGCGCGATTACCCCACTACAAAACTAATAAAGCTCGAGCAAAACTATCGTTCCACTCAAACTATCGTGTCGGCTGCTAATTCTATCATTGAGCATAACCGTGGACGAATTCCCAAAACTATTTTTAGTAAGAATGAAGTTGGCGAAAAAATTAAGATTCTCTCTGCTCACAGCGACCGTGAAGAAAGTATGAAAATCGTGCGCCAAGTAAAAAAGCTCATTTCCAATAAGAACTTTAGCATCAACCAGATAGCCGTGCTTTATAGAACTAATGCGCAAAGCAGGACTCTGGAAGATGGATTTCGCGATGCGGCCATACCATACCATGTTTATGGCGGACAGTCATTTTATCAGAGGAAGGAGATAAAGGATGCTATTGCGTATTTGCGCCTTGTTGTCAATCCGAATGACGAAGAGGCGTTGTTGCGCGTAATAAACTATCCGACTAGGGGTATAGGAAACACTACTATTCAGAAAATTCAGTCTGCGGTGTCTGCAAATTCTGTTTCCCTATGGCGTGTGCTTGAAAATCCGCAGATGTTTTCTGTAAATCTGAGCAAGCGCACGTTGAACAGTCTCCTCGGCTTTGCAAATCTTATTGAAGACTATAGAAAGCGTGACCATACCGAAGGAGCTTATGACATTGCATTTGGACTGATTCGTGATAGTGGTATTATGTCGGAAATAATGTCAGATGCTACTCCCGAAAATTTGTCAAGACAGGAGAATATAGAAGAGATGCTGAATGCCATTCGCGATTTTGAAACCGACATACGCGAAGAGGAGGGAAAGGATGTGGTAAGGCTGGTAGATTATCTTGCTCGTGTGGCTCTCATCACCGATCAGGACGAGCGCGAAGACTCGGGTCAGCGAGTCACTCTCATGACGATTCATGCTGCAAAGGGATTGGAATATGAAGTGGTTTTTGTTACGGGTATGGAGGACGATTTGTTTCCTAATGCCAACGCCAAGTTTTATCCCAGCGAAATAGAGGAAGAGCGCCGCTTGTTTTATGTAGCAATGACGCGTGCAAAAAAACTACTGTATCTCACTTATGCCCGGCAGCGGTATAAGTTTGGAAAAATGGAATTTTGTCAGCCTAGCCCATTCTTGGACGAAATAGCACCACAATATCTTCAGTCAGAGGATATCTCTGGCAGGCGTGGTCAGCTGTCATTGGGTACGCCTCAGAAGTCATGGGGAGGGAACGGAACTAATGTCCATGCTGCTAAGGTCCAGACTGGCGTATTCTCTACGGTGTCCACGTCTAAACTGAAAAAACTCAAAGATGTTACATCCTCTGGCTCTCATCCCTCTGGCGCATCTCTGCCGTTGGTGAGTGTCAGCGTCGGGCAGCACATAGAGCACGAGCGATTTGGCTTTGGCGAGGTCATTGCAGTAGAAGGCGAGGGCGTAAGCACGAAAGTGACAGTAAGTTTTGAGAATGCCGGCACAAAGAACCTGTTGCTGAAATTTGCCAAATTCAAAATCCTTGACTAGCATAATAAGCAAATCTTTACTAACTTTGCAGCAAATTGGTTGATTGGCTTTTGGGCATTCAGGTTTTTGAGCGCGAAGCTAGCCTAATAACCCAGAAATCCAAGACCCCATAAAACAAAATTACCGACAAATGAAACCCATATTTATCGCAGGTCCCTGCGTCATAGAATCCGAGGAACTTTTGGATGTTGTGGCTACGGAATTACTTCGGATAAAAAGCCTGTTGGACGTTGACATAGTATTCAAGGCTAGCTTCGACAAGGCTAACCGCACGTCAATACATTCATATAGAGGTCCAGGGCTAGAAAAAGGATTGCGAATGTTGGCAGATGTCAAGGCTAAGTTTGGCATCCCTATAACAACCGATATTCATGAAAGCTATCAGGCTGAGGCTGTCGGTGAGGTTTGCGATGTGCTACAAATTCCAGCATTCCTTTGCAGGCAAACAGACCTTTTGGTAGCTGCCGCCAAAACGGGTAAAATTATCAACATAAAGAAGGCTCAGTTTCTTTCGGGCATCGATATGCAGTATCCTGTAGAAAAAGTTCGCGATGCCGGGGCTGGCGAGGTGTGGCTCTCGGAGCGAGGTAATAGTTTTGGGTATAACAATCTTGTAGTAGATTTCCGAAACATCCCCGTGATGCAACAATGGGCAGATCGTGTCGTAATGGATTGTACTCATAGCGTTCAGCGTCCCAGCATATCTGGAGGAAAGACAGGGGGCGACCGTGAATATGTTCCCTCCATGGCTTTGGCTGCCAAGGCATTCGGTGCCACAGGGTATTTCTTCGAGGTGCATCCCAATCCTGAAACGGCATTGAGCGATGGTCCCAATATGCTATATTTGAACGATCTAGAACCTCTTATAGAAAAATTGATAAAATGAGCAGATATACAGAAATTGCCATTCAATGTCTCAAAGACGAAGCCGCTGCAGTAAGTGGACTTATAAAAAATATTGATGATGGTTTCGACAAAGCAGTAGAACTGATACTAGGCTGTAAAGGGAAACTCATAGTCACAGGAGTAGGGAAGAGCGGGCATGTAGGCGCAAAGATTGCTGCTACAATGTCATCTACAGGGACTCCCAGCTTCTATGTGAATCCCCTTGATGTTTTTCATGGCGATTTGGGCGTCATCACTACAGAAGATGTTGTGCTTGCTATATCCAACAGCGGCGAAACCGATGAGCTACTGCGTTTTTTGCCCTACCTGATGCATAAGAACATACCAGTGATAGGTATGTCTGGCAATCCAGTTTCAAAGTTGGCACAATATTCTCAGGTCCATCTCAACATAGCCGTGGAGCGTGAGGCTTGTCCTTTGGGACTTGCGCCAACGTCGTCCACTACAGCCAGTATGGCTATGGGCGATGCCCTTGCTTGTGCTCTCATCGAAGCCCGGCATTTTGAGGCTGTCGATTTTGCTCATTTCCATCCAGGAGGCTCTTTAGGTAAACGCTTGCTTACAACGGCGGCAGATGTGATGCGCAAGAACGATTTGCCCGTCATTCCACCAACCATGAAGTTGGGAGAGGCTGTCATACACGTTAGCAATGGCAGACTGGGGCTTTGTGTAGCCGAAGAGAACGGAAAGATTGTGGGAATTATCACCGATGGCGATGTTCGTAGGGCAATTCAGAATTCTCAAGACAGATTCTTTCAACTCACTGTCGCCGACATAATGACTAAAAAGCCCAAACTCGTTTCTCCTGACACAAAGATTGCTGAAGTGGAGAAAATACTCAACTCAAACAAGATTCACTGCGTACTGGTAGCCGATACAGAGAGGCACTTGTTGGGCATAGTGGATTCTTTCAGCACGGCACTCTAAACAAAAGGGAATCATGAGTATTTTCCGCCTGATTGCAATTTTCCTATTCTCTATCTTCGCCCTTTCTGCTTTTCCTCAGTCGGCAGCAGAGTCTATAGTCAAAGAATTGTCTGATACATACAATGTAGATTTCAGCAACGACAACCGACTCGTGATTTTCAGAACCGGGCAGGAAAAGTTCGATGATATGCTCGTAGCCATAGACGAGGCAACTAGTAGCATACATCTGGAGTATTTCAATTTCCGTAACGACTCTATTTCCGATATTCTCTTTCACAAACTGGCATTAAAGGCTGCGGCTGGTGTCGAGGTAAGGGCTATCTTCGATGGCTTTGGCAATATGTCAAACAACCGTCCGCTGAAAAAGCACAAAGTAGATAGTCTGCGCCAACTAGGCATCAATATCGTTGAGTTCGACCCAGTAAGATTTCCCTATATCAATCATGCCATCCACCGCGACCACCGCAAGATTGTGGTAATCGACGGTATCATAGCATATACTGGTGGAATGAACGTGGCTGATTATTACATTACGGGAAAGCCAGAGTTTGGAGAGTGGAAGGACATACATTGCCGCATCGAGGGCAGCTGTGTAGGTGAACTCCAGAAGATATTCATACGATTCTGGAACAAAGTGACAAAAGACTCTGTAAGCGGAGCCCACTACTATAACGAATGGTGCGATGCACGTCGCAAATTCCACATGTTGAAGCAGGACACTACAGCTACGTCGGGAGCAAAGCTAATAGGAGTCGTAGATCGTGGTCCAAAGAGTCCTCGACGCATTATCCACGACACATTCGTCGCCTCCATAAATTCAGCCCACGACAGCATACAGATAATAAACCCCTATCTCACACTCTGCTGTCACATCCGCCGCGCACTTCGTCATGCTCTGGAGCGGGGAGTAAAGGTTGAGATAATGGTTTCAAAACTGAGTGACATACCCATTACTCCACGCGTAGTAGAACATAATGCACACAGATTGATGAAAAAAGGAGCTGACGTTTATTTCTTCCTTGGAGGTTTTCATCATAGCAAAATAATGATGATAGACGGTGAGGCAACATTTGTAGGCTCTTCCAATCTCAATAGCCGCAGCTTGTCGTTCGACTATGAATGCAACTTGCTGGTAGCCGACAAGGCAACAACAGCCCAGTTCCAGAGAATCTTTACTGAAGATAAAATAAACAGATGTTTCAAACTTACTCCACAAACCTGGAAGAGCGAATTTTCTAAAAAGCATCGTTTCGGAGCCTGGTTTTTCCAGTTCCTAACGCCCTTCCTGTAGGCTTGTAGGTTTGCTTTGCTCCCACGACCCCTAAGACCTAAACAACCATCCACCCCCAAGCTAAAACCACATGCGCGACACTTCATTTTCTATATGTAAAGCCCTGGCTATAATCTGCGTGGTATTGTCTTATGCAGGCGGACCATCTTGGCTCACGAGTTTTGTGTTTCAGTTTCATGTTCCGGTATTCTTTATTTGTGCAGGATACTTTTTCAAGACTAAATATGCCGACGATGAGAAAACCTTCATCGTTCGTCGCATAGACAGCCTGTATCTGCCCTTCCTGCGCTGGAGCATATTTTTTCTCCTTTTGCACAACCTGTGGTTCTATACTGGAGTTCTCAATGAACAATTCGGCAATGCTGCAGGAGGAGTTCTCCATCCTTATAGCTGGCACGACTTTTCTCAGAGACTCTGGAGCATAGTGTTCAACATGTCAGGTTACGATGAATTTCTCTGTGGAGCATTTTGGTTCTTCCGAGCTCTGTTGCTATCAAGCATAGGTTTTCTTGTAGGGTATAAACTTTCCCGACGTTTTATCCAGCACGACGACCCCAAGAAGATAGGGTGGTGCATATTCTTTGCTGCTGCCTTTCTCTCACTATGGCTCATTCTGGGTGGCCTCAAGGTGACAGGCGTAGCACAAGGAGGGTATCGCGAGCTTTTGGGGATAACATTTATGGCAATAGGTTTTCTGTATGCTCGCTATAAAGATGTTTTCAGCCTGAACTGGCAGGTAGGAGTCGGATCGTTTGCCATACTAGTCTTGCTTGTTCTGTTATGCCCCAGCAGCATGGCTACAAGAGTAAATACATCCCAGGCTTTTGTACTCCCCATAGCAGGAACGGCTGGTTTCTTCATGCTATTGTCGCTTTCGAGAGCCATAGATAAATATACCACTGTCCTGAAGCGAGTGCTCGTCTATATAGGCGACCGCACACTCTACATCTTTGCGTTCCACCTTTTGGCATTTAAGGTGATAAGCATTCTAAAAGTCTATCACTACAATCTGCCTTGGAACAAAATTGGCGGACATCCCGTCGTTACAGACAATGCCCAGACCGATATGTATTTTCTGCTTTATCTTCTTGCAGGCATCGTTTTGCCTCTTGCATGGCTGGCTGCCTACAGATACATTATGAACCGCTGGGGGCATGGGCTTGGTTATGCCAGATTTCTGAATATAGGATGGATGACGGGAGCCATACGCAAACTCTTGTCATTCTCTTTGTTCTTACTGAAAAGTCTGGTAAATGGAATAATACGCACATTCCAATGGGTGTGGCAAGGAATAAAAAGTTTTTTCCAGGGAATAAAAGATGTGATAAGCGCCAGCAACCCTAAAGATGAATAATTATTAGGCACAATAGCTTGACGAATTTTATATCAAAAAAATCCGCTGCAGGAATTCATAATTACCTGACAGCGGATTTTTTTATTTTAACTCCTAATAAGAGTTGTACTTATCTTCCTTCCATATAGGAAATCTCGTAAAAGCATGGATAGACATTGTTGTTGGCATTTGTCTGTCCTTCGGTGCTCGGCACTATAAGTCGGACGAGTGCATTTTCGCCTTGGCGTCCCAAGTTGATATAGCTGAGAGGGTAGAGCCAGCCTGGAGGCACTTTTTCCATATTATAGGTGTCGCGCATAACTCCGCTGGTGAAGGATGCGTCGAATGAGCCTTCATAATTTTGCACTGTCATGACATCGGGCCTGTGACCATAGGTATTGTTGTCTCTGTTGAGCGATTGCAAAGCTCCAGTGGAAATATTGTACTCCAGATATCTGCACAGGATGGTTGCAGTCTTGCCGTTTGCAAGTTTCTCGCCTTCGCCCTTACGTACTATCTGCATATATATGCCATTGCCTTTGAAGAGTACGTATTCGTTTTGTGCCACGTCTGTAGTGTAGTTCTGAGCGATAAAGGTCTCTTCACTTATTTCCTTGATAGGACCCATATCAATGAGGTATGCTCCAGAATCCTGGTCTTTGAGCTTCAGCCCGTTTTTAACAAATGCCTTTATGAGTTTGTTTTCTCTTTCTCGCATCTCAGCATATGAGTCATCATTAGTACAGGAAGTGGCTATGCTCATGATGGCGAGCAGTAAGAGAAGTTTTGAAAATATGCTTTTCATCTATCTATTGTGAGTATGTTTTTAAGTATTATTTCCCATCGCAAAAGTGCCAAAGACACTCCACTTTCTGCCTTCCCGGAAAGCAAGGTTTCCATCTTTTGCCCTTCTTAGGCGTGGATGGCAGATGGGCACTGCGGGAGTCGAAGAACTAAAGTTCCACGTCGGGGATAATGAGCTTATATCCTTTTCCGTGGATGTTAATTATTTCCACGGAAGGATCTGCCTTCAGGTGCTTGCGCAGTTTGGTGATATAGACATCCATGGAGCGAGCATTGAAGTAGTTGTCATCAATCCAGATTGTCTTGAGGGCAAAGTCGCGCTGAAGGATGTTGTTTGCATGAGAGCATAGCAGTGCCAGGAGTTCGCTCTCCTTCGTGGTAAGCTTTGTCTGCTCGTCTCCTCTAGTAAGAACTTGCTTCTGAGTGTCAAAGATGAAAGACCCTACCTGGTATGTCGTACGTTCAGCATTTTTCTTACCTCTCACGCGGCGCAGTATTGCCTCGATACGTAGTGTAAGCTCTTCCATAGAGAAAGGCTTTGTCAGGTAGTCGTCGGCACCTAGTTTGAATCCTTCCAGGATATCTTCTTTCAGAGTCTTGGCTGTGAGGAAGATGATGGGAGTCTCCTTGTTGCCTTGGCGTATGTCGCGGGCTAGTGAGAAACCGTCTTTCTTCGGCATCATGACGTCGAATACGCAGATGTCGAAGTTGTCTTTCATAAATTCACGATAGCCTTCTTCGCCATCTTCACACAGGATAGTGTCATAACCTTTTGCCTGCAGATATTCTCTCAGGAGCATTCCGAGGTTCTCGTCATCCTCGCAAAGTAGGATTTTTTGTTTCTGGTCCATAATTTTATGTATTTAGTTGTTTAGTTTTTTTGTTTTTATCTGTTGTTGAAGAAATGATTTGGAAGTAAACAGGTCTTTAGGTTTTGGGTCTTCAGGTTGGCTGTGCGCCCAAAACCTACGAACCTAAAGAACTTTTGTCTATTTAAGCAACGGCAGGGAGATGACAAATGTTGTACCATTGCCATTGTTGCTCTCGGCATGGATGTTGCCCCTATGATAGCTAACCACTTTTCTCACGTAAGCAAGTCCCAGTCCAAAGCCTTTCACATCGTGTCGGTTGCCGGTATGTGCCCGGTAGAATTTCTCAAAGACTTTGCGTAGGTCGTCACGTTTTATTCCGATGCCGTTATCCTTTATTTTAAGTGTTATCTTGTCTCCATGACATTTCGTCTCGATTTCTATTTCAAGTGCTCTGTTGGGATGCTTGTATTTTATGGCATTGTCCAGCAAGTTGAATGCAACGTTGGTCAGATGCATCTTGTCGCCATATATAGTATCGTTCTGCGCATTCAGGTGGGTTATGATTTTTCCTCCGTTGCTTTCCACGTTTAGCCTGAAAGTTGTTGCCACATCCTCCAGCATCTTGTTCAGAGAGATTTCGTCGAGCTGGAAAGTACCACCTTTCTCGTCGAACATAGACATCTGAAGAACTTTTTCCACCTGGAAACGTAGTCTTTTTGTTTCGTCTGTGATGATGGTAGAGAGGTGTTTATACATCTCGTCGCTTTTCTTAATGCTAGTATCACAAAGCATTTGCGAAGCAAGCGAGATGGATGAAATCGGAGTCTTGAACTCGTGCGTCATGTTGTTGATGAAGTCGTTTTTCATCTCCGAAAGTCTCTTCTGACGGAAGAAACTGTAAATAGTAAAGATAAACATGCACAGCAGAAGGAAGGTGAAGAGTATGGCAGGCACGATGAACTTTATGCCAGAATACACAAATCTTTTCATTCCAGGGAAGTGCACGTACAGCACACCTCGCTGTGTTGCAGGGTCATCGGGGAAGAGCACATGGGTAAATGTGTATTCCTCGCCTTCAGGATTATAGTCTTTGCACACGTCAACCGTGTCACCTTTTGCATCAAGTACATAATAGTGCCACGAGATATTGCCACCAATGCCGTTGTTGCTAAATGCACGGTTCAGCTCACCCTCCAACGGTTTTATGCGCTCTTTCAAGGGGCGCCCTGTTGGCTCATAAAGGATGGAATAGATTTCCTCGTCAACAATACCCTTATGATGCAGAAAACTTTCGAGAACCTTTTCACGGAGTTGCTCGTCGTATTTTCTGTTTTTATTATAGCTGTCAAAAAGGAAACTCGAAATGTGATACGTGTCTATGCTGTCAAAGTTCACGTCGGTAAGCGCCAGAGCCGTGTCGGGTAGAGTAGTGTTCTCTACTTTTCTATCCTCCACGCCAAGGCGTTCGCGGAGCATCTCGTTAGTCTCGCGAAGTTCCAAAATTCGCGAAGTTATGTAGAGGCTGCGGTGAACAGATTCCGAAAACTGGTCCTTGCGCATCTCCACTACTTCGTTGAAGTAGCGGAATTGCAGGTAGAGCAATGCAATGAAACTGCCCCCCATCAGTACGGCAATAAACCATATCGTGGACTTTTTCATGCGGCAAAAATATGTTTTTGTTACATTAATCCTCAAAAAATTAGTATATATTTTCTTAATTTAACATTAAATTTAACAAAATAACGAATTATAATTAACAAATAACGCACAATTTGGATTTCGGCATGAATTAAACTAGGTTGTTATATGTTCTCTGGTAAAGGCGATGCAAGCTACCACTTAAATTACGTTGATAATAACCTACGCCCCATCTTTCCATATATAGAATATATAAGAAAAAAGTCGAATTTCCGTGTGTCCTGTTATCCATAAAAAGTTAAACTTTAAAGTTTTAATTTTGTGACATCATAAATTCTCTGTAAATTCGCTGCGGAATACTTTGTGGTAGCATTATGTTTTGAACTTATGCTAAGAAAAGTTTTCATTAAGAATCTGTTTCATGCAAAGTATCTAAATTTTTGTAAATCAATATAATTATATCAAAAATAAACTTAACATCAAATTCTATGAAAAAGTACAATTTCGGTGCGGGTCCATCGATTCTCCCGCAGGAAGTGATGACGGCAGTTGCAGATGCTTGCCGCGATTTCAATGGTCTCTCTCTTATGGAAATTAGCCATAGGAGCAAAGACTGGCAAAACATTATGGACGAGACTGATGCCCTCTTCAAAGAAGTGCTTCATGTTCCCGAAGGCTATAGTGTTGTTTTCCTTGGCGGTGGTGCAAGCATGCAGTTCTGCATGGTTCCCTACAACCTGCTCGAGAAAAAAGCTGCATATCTCAATACCGGTGTTTGGGCAAAAAAAGCTCTTAAAGAAGCCAAGAATTTTGGTGAGGTAGTAGAAGTTGCCAGCAGCGCAGACGCCAACTATACCTTTATCCCCAAGGATTTTGAGATTCCTGCAGATGCCGATTATTTCCACATCACAACCAACAATACCATCTACGGCACTGAGATTCGCAAGGACATAGACAGCCCCGTACCCTTGGTAGCCGATATGTCCAGCGATATTTTCTCTCGCCCCGTTGACGTGAGCAAATATGGTATGATTTATGGTGGTGCACAGAAAAACCTTGCCATGGCAGGTGTAACCTTCGTTGTTGTCAAGGATGAACTGCTTGGTAAAGTAAGCCGCACCATACCTACTATGCTCGATTATCGCACACATATCGAAAAAGGCTCTATGTTCAATACACCTCCCGTTGTCCCAATCTACAGCGCATACAAAAACCTGCAGTGGATAAAGAAGATGGGTGGTACCGAGGCAATGCAGCGCCGTGCTGAAGCCCGTGCAGAGTTGCTCTATGGTGAGATAGACCGCAACCGACTCTTCGTTGGCACAGCCAAGGAAGAAGACCGCTCACTCATGAACATCTGCTTCGTACTTAAAGACGAATATAAGGACCTTGAGAAGGACTTCTTCGACTTTGCTACTGAACGCGGCATGGTAGGTATCAAGGGTCACCGCAGCGTTGGCGGTTTCCGCGCCAGCTGCTACAATGCCATGGAAGTAGAAGGCGTTCAGGCTCTCGTAGAATGTATGAAAGAATATGAGCAAAAGCACTAATAAATCATGAAAATACTTGTAGCAACACAGAAACCCTTTGCATCTGTAGCTGTAGAGGGTATCAAGAAAATAGTCGTTGAGGCTGGGTACGAATTTGCTCTGTTGGAAAAATATGAGGAAAAGGCACAGCTGCTTTCAGCCGTGAAGGATGCCAATGCCCTCATAATACGTTCCGACAAAGTCGATGCAGAAGTTATGGACGCTGCTCCAGAACTGAAGATTGTAGTTCGCGCTGGCGCAGGCTTCGATAATGTTGACCTTGCAGCTGCCACCGAGCGAGGCATTGTTGTGATGAACACTCCAGGGCAAAACTCCAATGCTGTTGCAGAGCTGGTGTTCGGCATGTTGCTCTTTGCCGTGCGTAACCATTTCAACGGTAAGGCAGGCACCGAGCTTAAAGGTAAGCGCTTAGGTCTTTTGGCGTTTGGAAACGTTCCTCAGAACGTAGCACGCATAGCAAAGGGCTTTGGCATGGAGATATCTGTCTACGATGCTTATTGCCCGGCAGAAGTCTTTGTGCGTCAGAACGTCAAGCAAGTACTTTCTCCAGAAGAACTCTTCAAGAGCTGCGATATCGTGTCTCTCCACATACCTAGCACTCCTGAGACGAAACAAAGCATCAACGCTGCACTTATCGGCTCCATGCCACAGGGCGGCATACTCGTCAACACTGCACGTCAGGACGTCATCAATGAACCCGAGCTGATAGCCACTATGCAAGAGCGCACTGACCTGCGCTACCTGAGTGACCTGCAGCTTGCTGCTCACGATGAAGCAGTTGAGAAACTTGGCGACCGCTACTTTGCCACTCCTAAGAAGATGGGCGCGCAGACAGCCGAGGCAAACATCAATGCAGGTCTTGCTGCTGCCAACCAGATAGTAGGCTTCTTCAAGGATGGATGCACTAAGTTCCAGGTAAACAAATAATAAAGTCATGGCAACAATAAAACCATTCCGTGGGCTACGTCCACCGCGCAACCTCGTGGAGCAGATCGAGAGTCGTCCCTACGACGTGCTCGAAAGCGATGAGGCACGCGCCGAGGCTGGCGACAACGAAATGTCGCTCTACCATATCATAAAGCCCGAGATAGACTTTCCTGAAGGCACAAGCGAATATGACCCTCGTGTATATGAGAAAGCCGCTGAAAACTTCAAGAAGTTCCAGGACAAGGGCTGGCTCGTGCAGGACGCTAAGGAGATGTACTACATCTATGCACAGACCATGAACGACAAGACGCAGTATGGACTCGTCATATGTGCCCACACCAAGGATTATCAGAGCGGACTCATCAAAAAACATGAGTTGACGCGCCGCGATAAGGAGGAAGACCGCATGAAACACGTTCGTGTCAACAATGCCAACATCGAACCCGTATTCTTTGCCTATCCCGACAATGCCGTTCTCAACGATCTGCTCATGCGCTATGCAGCCACAGAGCCTGAGTACGATTTCATTGCTCCTATAGATGGTTTTCGTCATCAGTTCTGGCTCGTCAGCGACGATGCAGATATAGCTCTCATCACATCTGAGTTTGCCAAGATGCCTGCACTCTACATCGCCGACGGACACCACCGCAGCGCTGCAGCAGCATTGGTAGGAGCCGAGAAAGCTGCACAGAATCCAAACAACAAAGGCACTGAAGAATACAACTACTTCATGGCAGTAGCATTCCAGGCTTCACAGCTCACCATTCTCGACTACAACAGAGTAGTGCGCGACCTCAACGGCATGACGGCAGAGGAGTTTCTCTCAGCACTCCAAAAGAACTTTGTCGTTCAGGATAAGGGAACTGCAGAGTATCGACCTAAGGTAGCTCATGAGTTCTCCCTCTATCTCGAAGGTCGCTGGTATAGTCTGACGGCACGCCCAGGAACCTACGATGACAGCGACCCGATAGGAGTACTCGACGTAGATATTTCCTCTAGGCTAATCCTTGATGAGTTGCTTGGCATAAAAGACCTACGCAGCGACAAGCGCATCGACTTCGTTGGTGGACTGCGTGGACTTGGCGAACTCAAGCGCCGTGTTGACAGTGGCGAGATGAAGATGGCCCTGGCTCTCTATCCCGTCAGCATGCAGCAAATCATGGATATCGCCGATAGTGGAAATATCATGCCGCCCAAGGCAACATGGTTTGAGCCAAAACTCCGCAGCGGACTTGTGATTCACAAACTTGATTAAAACTTTATAACCTTCTTTAAGCGCGCCAGCAAGATGCACAATCTCGCTGGCGCGTTTTTTTCTGTACATAATTATCCTGCAATGCAAGCCAAATCAATACCGCATAAAAAGCCCTTTGTCAAAATCCTTTATCCGCGACCCCCTGTTTTTGAGCTCAAAAAACGGGCATAAAAATCATCTACGAAAATTTTGGGTCGAAAAATGCCCGTTTTTTGCATTTTGCGGAAATGTCTGACTTTCAGGCTGATACAAAAATTGGGCTCAGATTTTCGTTTGATTTTTGAAAATCCGAGCCACTTTTTTGCTTTTTTTGACCCCAAAAACGTGAAAATTTCTTTGAGGAATTTCAGAATTTCTTTGAGGAATTTTGAAATTACTTTGAGTAATCCGAAAATTTCTTTATTGGA
>JAFYFI010000152.1 GCA_017543785.1 Alloprevotella sp. | reverse complement strand
TTGGAAAGCGCTGAAGTGGAAAGATCCTATCTTCACGCCGCAGAACTGGGAGAATTGCATCGGCTTTTATAATGGAAGCGTATGCCAGATTATCTCCCAGGATCGCGAGGGTGCCAGTAATGGCCTCTCGCTCGATCATATCCTCATAGACGAAGCAAAGTTCGTGGACTATGAGAAACTGAAGAATGAAACCTTCCAGACCAACCGTGGCAATGAGATGTATTTCTCTAAATGCCACCTTCACCATGGGCTGACCATCACCTGCGATACGGCCACCACGAAAAAAGGATCGTGGTTTATGAACTATGAGAAGCAGATGAACCCGGAACTGGTAAAGGTCATCGAGGGACTCGTCTACCTGAAGTGGCAAACTCAGCAGCGCATGAAGGCTCACCCAGAACGAGCTAAGTATTACCAGGCAGAGATTCATAAGATTGACCGTGACTTGTTTGTTCTGCGCAAGAACTGCCTGCTATACTGCCGGTACCCGTCACTTTTCAATTTGGCAGTACTGGGCGAGGACTTTATCAGGCGCATGAAGCGTGATCTGCCGGCATTGACGTTTGCTACATCTATTATGTGTAAGCACATTGGCATTGCCAAGGATGGATTCTACGGATCGCTGCGTGAGAGTATCAATTACTATACTGCTCCGAATGTCGCTTATATTGAGAGTCTGAAATTTGACTTGCAGAAGCTTCAGAAAGAGGACAGCCGAATGGATGCCGACTGTGACCCCAATGCACCTCTTGTGATAGCCTTTGACGCTAACACGAATATCAACTGGCTAGTGGTCGGACAGGTGGGAATTGACGGCAAGCTATATGTGCTGAAGTCGTTCTACGTGAAATACAATACCCTTGATGCAGTCGTAGCCCTCTTCAATGATTATTATGCCCACCACAAGAACCGCCAGGTGTACTTCGCGTTTGACTCAACATTTAAGGGGCAAGGCTACGGTGCCAATACCAACGAGGACTTCTATATCTTGATCACCAACTTGCTACTGTCGGCTGGTTGGGTTGTGGAGCAGGTGTACATCGGCAATCCCATGCATCACGTCGACAAGTACCATCTTATTAACCGCATGCTCGTAGGTAAGGCAACACATCAGGTTATGATTAACCAGGATAATAACACCGACCTGCTGCTGTCCATCACTACTGCCGGCATCTACAACGATAAAAAGGATAAGCGAGGCGAGAAGCTGGCTGAGACAGAAGAAGATAAGCTCGAGGCCCGTACCGACGGCTCTGATGCTTTCGATACCCTGTGTATTGCCGTTGAGAAGTTTATCCCTGCCTACGCCCTGCAGCCCTCTACGGGCTTCACCAGCTACTTCGGTGGCTGACATCTGTTGGCTTACAATTTCCCATGTTTTTCATATAGTTGGTTTTAGGTTTTGTTTGGCAGGCCTCTGCAGTGATGCACGGGCTTGCTTTTTTTTGTGTACCTGACAATGCCACCCTGCAGACATACTTTCCTGGTACTGACAACAATAATCTCTTTCCTCTCTTCTTGTTTGTGACTGTCTGGGTGAAATCCTCTTGCTTATACAATGACATACCTCCGTGGGTGATTCTCGCCCATGGGCGTTATAGTTGCCTCCCTTCAGCTTGGCGCAACAGTGGGGATGATGGTGGCGCTTCGACCGCATACAGCCCTCTTTTGCCTTCTCCAGACTGCCTCACAACGTTACCACTTGCATAGGTAGGTGGCGAGGCAAATGTGCCTATGGATGCCTGCCACTTGTCATGCCGTTGTTCCTGGCACTTGTGGCTATACCCTTGGTGGGCTGTGTTATTTTTCCTTTGCAAAGTTAGCGCAGGCGGCATCCTGCAAGTACCGTAGACTATTTCTGCTGAAAATGCCGACACACTTTCCTGATTTGCTGCACAAATAAGGCTTTTCAGAATTTTCCTTGAAATTCCTTGCATTTACATGCCTTCTCCCTGCTGCTCCTTGGATGCACGTAAAAATTAAAAAAGCCCCAAGGGGCGCAAGTTTAACCCTTAAACAACTTACAACAATGACAAGTAACGTTCAGACATCCATAATCAGCCACACTCGCCTGTTTCGCAACCACTATTATCTGGGTAACCTCTATCAGGCAGTCATCAACACAGAAGACGGAGAGAGCTATGAATATGAGGTTGAAGCAGCTTCTTTCCACGATGCTACCGAGCAGGCAGAGGAATATGCCTATAGCCTGGGCGTGGATATCACCTACGTAGAGGTCTATCACATGTGCTAATTCATTTATGTATCACCCAATAAAAACAGTCACAACTATGGAAGAGAGAATGATCATCGTAAGTCAGGTTAAGTCTAGCCGCAGCGAGTTTATGATTTGGCAGGTATCCATCACAGGAGAAGAGCAGCCCAGCGCACACTGCAAGAGTCCCTACAAAGCCATGCGCTTCATGTTCCTACTGAAAAAACAGACAGGATTGTATATATCAGGCGAATGCCTCACTCAGCTGTCGCAGGAGATTGCCCGAAAGAAGGCAGAACAGGCCGAAAAGGGCAAGGAAATAATCAACGAGGTTACACAGGAGTTTATCGATACGCACAACGTCGATTCGGTACTGGCCAACGAGCCACAGAAAAAAGGCAGACGCAAGCCTCGCTCTAAGAAGGTCGTAGAAATGGCGGCAGTTCCTGACTGAAGGGACTGCTGCTTTTGTTTTCATCCTCTAATGCCTATCGATATGATGAAGTATGCCCTTTTCAGCTACATCCCAAAGCGGTTCCAAAACAGAATCAGCTTCGAGGAACTGGATGTTTGCCGAATGATCATCGGCTTCAAGGACGGCAGAAACGTCTATACACGTTGGGCTGCAAGGCAGTTCGCAAAGGCACTGTCGGCAATGGACCTCACCGATACGGTTGTTGTCTGCATTCCTGCCAGTACTACCTGTGCACACGTGCGTAGATGGAAAAGGTTCTCGAAAATGCTTTGCCAGCTGACTGGCGCTGTTGACGGCTTCGACCGCATACAGGTTAGCGGTAGCCGCAAGCGTGCACACATCACGGGTGAATACGAGCTTTGCAGCAATATCAAACATTACGTCCGTATCGATGCTGACTTCTTCAGAGGTAGAAAAGTGCTGATAATCGACGATATCTATACTACTGGGAAGTCTGCAAACGCATTCATTGGAGCCATGCAGAATGCAGGCGCAGAGGTTCGCATGGCAATGTCCCTGGCAAAAACAAGACGATTTGGTGAATAAGCAGGATTAAATCTGCTTTTGTTTTGGTATCGCGCCTACCGTACCACGCCCACCCAAGGCCGTGCGCTGCGCTTATGCCCGTGGACGGTAGGCGCGATGGGTCGTTTCTTATTGCACCCACCCACAAGCCCCTGCGCACCATGGAACGCTCATAATGCAACACTGAAGGCATACCCTCAGAGTTATTCACGTTCTTTATACAAGGGCATCACCATGCCAACACGCTCCCTGCTGCCTGTGCTTCGTTCCTCTTCGTTTAGCATGAGGAGTTGGAAGAGCCTTACTGGCTGAAATGTGACGGTTCGCATCGAAGAGTGTATGACAACTGTCAAACACACATCGATGACGTGTGCCAATGGCCCAACACTGTCACGTCTCAGCCAGGCACTCCCAACGCCTGATGCTCCACTACGCTACACTAACACTGGAAGCAGGAACCGGATGACACCGTGACACCCTGTATAGACGGCAAAAGCCGTTAAGGTGCTTGCCTGTTCCTGCCACAATTAATGTGGCTTTTTATTTCTTGTTTTGTTAAATAATAGAAATATTACCATTTTTCTTGCGAAATATTTGGCAGTTAATAGAAATTTTACTATCTTTGCAGTGTCAAATAACAAATATCAGTATTCAATGAAAAGTAAAGAACTACACAGAAGATTCGTCAAGGCCGGTTGGACATTCGACCATGCCGAGGGAAGCCACTACTTCTACACAAAGGATGGTGAAATGACTGAGCCGATTCCCTACCATGGAGCAAAAGAGATGGGAACGGGACTCGCAAACAAGCTAATCAGAAAGTACGGAGTGTAAGAACTCCGTACTTTAAAAGAATAATGAATAACCAAAAGTACCCAAGTGTCATGGAAAAGATTATAATGATTATCGAAAAGTCAAAGGACTTCTTTGATGCCTATTCAGACAACTGTGACGGCATCTATGCTGCAGGTGAGGATATTGAAGCTGTTAAGGCCGATACTATGGAGGCTATACGCCTTATCAAAAAGAACCTTCCCGAGGAACGCTGGCCGGAACAAATCAAGGGCGACTTCGAGATAGAATGGAAGTTCGACGTTCCCAGCTTCCTGGAATACTACGGTGGAATCATGTCATTGGCTGGCATGGAGAAGATGACGGGCATTAATCAGAAGCAGCTCTCCAACTACCTCAACCATCGCGCCGTACCACGTCAGAAGCAGGCCGACCGTATCATCACTGGCATGCACAAGTTTGCCCGTGAGCTGCTGAGCATCACACTCTGATTTTGTTATTTGACAACAACACCTTCTGAGTGTTCGCCCCGACCCTACAAGGCCGGGGCTTTTTCATGTCCACATGGTGGCCATGACCGCGGATGAGCCCCCACCATTTTGCTGACCTCGGCAAAATGACACTGCCCCGCAACAATCCCATAAACGGTGACAAAAAGCCGTGACATATTCCGCTATGGCAAGAGAGGCAAGTCGCTCGCGGGCGTAGGGCGGTGGAGGCTGTTCTCACAGCTTTGGGGCGCTTGCAGCGCACTGCGCGGCCCGAAAAGCCCAAAAATAGGGCTTTCCGGGTAAAGAGGTAGTGGAATTTTCCTGCAAATTGCCGGAAAATACCCCTGCCTTGCCAAGACTTGCCATTAAAAAAATGGCCTCTTGCCAAGGTTTTTTTACAACTTGCCTGCTTTTTTACGTAGTTTTACACATCATACGCTCAAACTACTTTTGTGATGAATTAATTAAAAAGCAGCAGAATGAAACAGAATACCAAGGATTGGATTCACTACTCTTCAGCCATCGTGCTTATATTGTCTGCAGTAGCGATGGCCTTCGTATCGTTCTTCCTTACTATGGACGTCGGTGCCGGACCATTGGCCTACATCGGAGAGGCACTTTCAGCAGCTCTCGGTCTGTTCGGCATCGGCATCTATGCAGTTAAGAAGGTAGGGGAGATGAAGACGGAGATACGTGAACAACTGGAAATGATCAGAAAGGAGGCAGGACATGAAGCAAATGACAACCAGCAATAAGGGAAAACAGCTTATCAAGGAGTTCGAGACCCTGAGCCTTACGGCCTACCTATGCCCGGCAAAAGTGCCTACCATAGGCTACGGACATACCAAAGGTGTGAAGATGGGGCAGCGTATAACTCTCGCGCAGGCCGAGGACGCGTTGGTAGAGGATATTGCTCCCATCGAACGCCTGCTTAACGGACTGGGCATTAACTTCAGGCAAGAACAGTTCGATGCACTGGTGTCGTGGGTGTTTAACCTGGGAGCAGCTAAATTCACCTCCTCCACACTCTATAAGAAAGTGGTGGCAAAGGCTGCCGACGAGGAGATAACAGACCAAATGGTGAGATGGGTCTACTGTGGAAAGGAGGTGCTTGCAGGACTCGTGAACCGACGAGTGACCGAAGCTAACTACTTTCTGGGATACAACAGGTACAAGGTGGAAAAAAATGTAATAGTAAAGGTATGAAGGAAAAACTGATTATCATCTATGCGGTTCCTATAGCTGTTATCGCATCGATAATATGCCTTGATCGTAATAGGTATATCGAGAAACTGGAAAACGACATCAACCGACTGAGCGTGGAACTGGCGCACGCGCAGATCCCACTGCAGCGTGACACCATACACGACAGCATAGAGGTGGTGACACAGACGGTCGTGGAAGTGATACCGAAGAAGCTGAAGGAGGCACTGGCCGCCGATGAGCAGCTGATAAAGGAACTGAAGCTGAAGGTGAAGCAGCTGGAGTCTGTGCAAACTACTTCACTGCAGATTGCCGACAGCGTGCCAGCACAGTATAAACCTGTGGATAGCTTGTTCTACTACAGCGACCAGTGGGCCGACCTGAGTCTGAACCTGAAGGATACCATCTTCTATTACAATATACGTGACTCGCTGAGTACATTGGTGTACCGCGAGTACCGACACCACTTCCTCTGGTGGAGGTGGGGCACGAAGGGATATCGACTTAAAATCGTGAACTTCAACCCTCACTCGCGAGTTACATACAATAAGT
>JAFYFI010000151.1 GCA_017543785.1 Alloprevotella sp. | reverse complement strand
TTCAGAAAATACTTACCTACGCGGTGAAGATTTACGAAAAAATCCTCCTCTCTACGACATTTATATGGTTGGCTCTGACCAGACGTGGAGTCCACTTCTCGGGCTGTACCCAACGCTATTCCTGGACTTTGCTCCCAAAGGTTCGGTGAGGGTGGCATACGCTCCCAGCATTGGGGTAACGAGTTTCAGCGAGGAAAACAAGCAATTCTATCGCAAGATGCTTGCCCCGTTTAAGAGAATATCATGCCGCGAGGACATTGGTGCAAGGGCTTTGTCGGAATGTTATGACGGCGAAGTGCCAACAGTATTGGACCCTACCTTGCTACTCACTAGCGAACAATGGAGTGACATCGCCATTAAACCTAATATTTCTGGAGATTACATCTTATGCTACCTCATCGGAGACCGCCCTTATTATCGTGACTACATAAGGAAACTTTCCCGCAGCATGGGGTGTCCTGCATACTACATACCAGTGTCATGGCGCGATGTTGGTGAAGGGAATAACCTTCTAAGTGATGTCGGACCGAAAGAGTTTCTCGGCTTGATAAAACACGCCAAGTGTGTTTGCACAGACTCTTTCCACGGCGCGATATTGAGTCTTAACATGAATACCAGCTTCTATTCTTTCCTCAAGGTTTCGGGAGGAGAGAATGCTCAGGACAACTCCCGCATCGTAGGCATTCTGAAAAAGTTCGGAGTGACAGATAGGCTGCGCGATGCGCACTCGCCAGTGGAATTTAAGGCAATAGACTTTAACTGTGTTAACGAACGGTTGGAAGAACTCCGCACCGCTTCGTGGAAATTTCTAAAGGAAGCTGTTGATTTATGACAGAAATCTGCCCTCTGAATGATTGTACTGGCTGTTATGCCTGTCTGAACATCTGTCCCCGTGGGGCTATAACGATGCAGGAAAATGAGCACGGGGTGTTATATCCCGACATTCAGCAAGAGGCATGCATCGACTGCGGCCTATGTCAGAAGGTGTGTCCCATGTGCCACAGTGTTGAGCTTCTCCCCCCGCGGGAGTGCATTGTGGCATATGCAAAAAGTCCTGCCGAACAGCAGACAGCTGCTTCAGGGGGATTGGCATCAGTTGTTTCGAGGGCCATTATAAGACGTGGAGGGGTGGTTTACGGCTCATCGGCAGCCAATGCGTTCGACGTAAAGCATATCATGGTTACCGAGGAAGAACACCTACCAATGCTAAAGGGCAGCAAGTATGTCCATAGTAAAATGGGCACACTGCTGCGTTCCTTGCAGTATGACTTGAAGAGCGGACGTGACGTTCTCTTTGTAGGCACCCCCTGCCAGGTGGCTGGTGCACGAAATTTCCTGCGACGCGACTATCCAAATTTCTATACGATAGACCTCGTCTGCCACGGTGTGCCGCCTCAAAAAGTGCTCAACGGCGCCATCCGCTATGCCGTCGGTGACGAAAGGAACGACATAGGCAGCATAGCCTTCCGCAAAAAAGACGAAAGGGGCAGAGTTGCCTACGGCCTTTACATCAAAGACGTTCACGGAAATGAAATATATGGCAAAGACATATCGCGAGACCTGTATTCCCTTGGCTTCATGAAGGCTCTTTTCTACAGACCTAACTGCTATCGCTGCAGCTATGCCCAGCCAAACCGCGTCGGAGACCTCACGTTAGGAGACTACTGGGATAGGGAAAACACTTCTGAACTGCCAAAGGAGAGACGATTTGGGATGTCGATGGTTATGGTGAACAGCGACAAAGGCCAAAAATTGATGGAGCTTATCTCCCAGAATATCATGACAGAAAACAATTCCATGGAGAATTTCAAACGTCATAATGCCCAACTGGTGCACCCCATGAAAGAACACCCCATGGCAGATCAGTTTTGGACAATTTTCAAGGCCCAGGGCTTTGCTGGAACGGAACCATTGATGCGGAGCATAATGCGAAAGATGCGCTGCCAGACCCTTATTGCGAAAGCCTCGCGCTTGATATATAAAATCCCCCTTGCAGAGCGTATCATAAAAAAAATCCTTAGAAGAAAATCATAAAAAAAGAGATAATGTCAAAGAAAAAAATTCTAACCCTCACCACCCAGTACTCCCCCAACATGGGTGCTTTGCTGCAGTGCTACGCGTTGAGCAGATATCTCAACTCTCAATCCGACACGGAGTGTGCCGTCATTCAGTATTGGCACCCCAATGCCAAAGTTGGCTGGAGTGCTTTCAAACATCGCGGTGGTCTGCGCAACATGTTGTTTAACATATACATGTTCTTCCGCCCCGACCTGATAATGCAAAAAAAACGCCGCAACAAAAAGCTTCAGGCTTTCATAGACGAATATATCCCTCTCGATGAAAAAAAATACACCACCGACGATGCCATTCGCCAAGACCCGCCTCAGGCAGACGTTTACGTTGTGGGGAGCGACCAAATATGGAACGTAAACCGCAAAGGCGTCGGCACGGTATATTTTTTCGATTTCGTTCCCGATGGTAAGAGGCGCGTTGCCTATGCCCCGAGTCTGGGAGTGGATTGGAGCGAGCAGCAGAAAACTTGGCTGAGGCCATATCTGCAGAAGTTTGACGCTCTCTCCGTTCGCGAAGAGGGCCACGTCGCTCAGGTGGAGGAGGCTTCTGGCAAGCCTGTGGCACACGTCGCCGACCCCGTTTTTCTACTGAGCCCTGAGGAGTGGCTGAAGATTGCAAAGAAACCGCCTTTCGAGGAGCCTTACATCTTTTGCTATTTCTTCGGTGTGACCGACCTCGCAGCACGAACCGTGCAACGCCTTCGCGAAGTCACGGGCTACAAGGTGGTCTATATGAATTTTAACGCTCTCGATAAACTTCACAGCGACGTCTGCATCAGAAGCTGCGACCCGCGCGATTTTATAGGCTATATAGCCAATGCCGCTGTAGTGTGTGCTAGTTCCTTCCATGCCTCGGCATTTTCCATAATTTTCAAAAAAAATCTTTTCTACGTTCCACAGGCGGAGCGGGAACGCATCCTGAGCCTAAGAAGGACGTTTAAGATTGACGACATCCTCGTCACTGAGGAAAGGCTGACATCGCTCACCAAGGAGAATATTCACATCGACTATTCAAAAGGCGAGAAGGCTGGCAAGGAGTACATTTCATATTCTAGAGATTTTCTTTTAAACAGTATATATGAGAAACAGTCCTAAACTGGCAAGTCGGGAAGAGTGCATGGGCTGCCATGCTTGCGAGGCTGCGTGTCCCGAGGGAAGCATAACATTTTCTGGAAAAGGTTTTTTTACCTATCCCGAAGTAAATACCGATACATGCATAGGGTGTGGAAAATGCGAGAAGGCCTGCGATTATGTCAGATTTGGATTTCGCAACGACAAGAAAGACTTCACTCAGCGCTTTTTCTGTGCACACAACACCTATGCCCATGAGCGGCGCCTTGCCACATCGGGAGGTGTGGGTGGAGCCCTTGCCGCGAGAGCTATACAGCTGGGCTGGCAGGTGTGTGGTGTTGCATTTGACGAAGAAATGAATGTAGCCCATATCATATCTGATGATGCTGAAATACTGGAGAAAATACGTGGCTCGAAATACGTTCAGAGCGATGTCGCAGGGATATACGCAAAAGCTATTGCCAGTCTGCGCGCAGGACAACAAGTCTTGTTCATCGGCACTCCATGTCAGTGTCAGGCGATGAGCACCGTCGTCCCCGCATCTCTTCGCAGTGGGCTACTTACATGCGCCATCATTTGCCATGGTGTCAATTCACCCAAGGTGTGGCACGAATACGTCGATTTTATCGAAAAAAAGAAGGGAAGGAAGCTTCAATCGTACAATTTCCGCAGCAAGGACCGCGGCTGGGGTTTCGGCATTGAGAGAGCCGCCGTAAAGTTTGAGAATTCGCGCGTCAAATATCTGCCTTCGTGGAAGAACCTTTTCATGCGATGGTTTGGAATGCACTACATCCTTCAGGAGAGTTGTTTCCATTGCCCCTATCGCATCGAAGAACGCTACTCCGATATGACTATTGGCGATTTCTGGGGCATTGAAAAACTTCTTCCCCAGGAGCCCACGCGGGAGGGCGTCTCCGTCTTGATTGTCAGCACAGAGCGTGCCATGGAGTTCGTGAATGGGGTAGAGAACCTTTCGCTGAAAGAAACCTCTGCAACGCTGACACCGCAGAAGTCTTTGGGAGGTTTCACTGAGCGACGCTCCGAAAGCCAAATAGCAGCGGAGCTGGAGCGCCGGCAACACTTCGAGGAGGAATATCTCAAAAAGGGATTTGTTTCCATGGCTGCAAAATATCCCCCACAAAACACGCTGCAACGCATTTTATACCATTTCCGCTATCGCCTGAGGCAGTACGGAATAGTTAAGGGAGAGCTGAAAAAATAAAAAAACACCCTCGCCTAAATTGATATCCTCTCAGGTTTCCCTTTTGCATAAATATACATTCCCTAAAGACACCGTATGAATTTTGCAAAGACTTCAGTTGTCGTTTCCGTGATAATGACAATTGGCTACTTGATTTCTTTTCTTAAAGAAGCTGTCATAGCCAATTTTTTCGGAGTTTCGGCGGATGTTGATGCGTACTCTATCTCCATACAGATACCCGTAACTCTCTTCTCTGTGGTAGCGGTGGCAATACGTTCCGTTGTAATACCCATCTATTCTGATTTGCTCCATAAAAAGGGTAAAGACAATGCTAATTTCTTTCTTGACAATCTCATCTCCCTAGTGGCGCTCATTGCCATCACGATGATTTTCATCGGCGAGATTCTTGCAGATGGCATAATATATATCTTTGCACCTGGCTTTGACGCCGACGTTCACGCACTAGCCACAAGACTGCTACGCTTGACGCTTCCCACCATGCTCTTCACCGCCGTGGGACAGATTTTTATCGCCCTGCTCAACGTTCACAAGAAATTCATCTGGCCGGCATTTTCCGTGTATCTGCTCAGCGGCACTATAATAGTCAGCACCTTCCTGCTACACGAGAACCTCGGCATAGCTGCAGCATGCATAGGTCAGGTAGTTGGTTCACTGCTCTACATGCTATTTCTGCTCACCATCGGAAGGAACACATATAAATATCACATCAGACTACACATTCACGATACCGAAGTGAGGCGTTCCATAAAAATGTCCTTCCCCGTGATGTGGAGCATAAGCGTAGCTGAGATAAACGCCATCGTAAACCGCGCCGTTGCTTCGATGCTTTTTGCAGGCTCGATAGCCGCTCTTAGCTATGCTTCGAAGATAAACACGGTGTTCCTCTCGCTCTTCATCTCAGCCATTTCGATGATTGTCTATCCTCTCTATGCGGAGTCGTCTGCCAAGGATGACATGACTGGATTGAACTATCGCGTGAACAGCACACTATCGGCATACACGCTCATCCTACTTCCACTGATGTGCGTCTTGCTATGCTTCCGCTCGGAAATTGTGGAACTGGCTTTTGCCCGAGGGCGTTTTGATGCAAAGGCGGTGGAACAGACACAGATGCTCTTCGGATGCTACATCATCGGTCTCATCTTCTCTGCGTTCAGAGAGACCTTAACGAAGGTGTTCTATGCGCTGAAAGACACCAAGACTCCGGCAAAGAATGCCACAATAGGGGTGGTGCTCAACATCTGCCTCAACCTAACTCTCCCATGGGTACTGGGAGTGAAGGGGCTGGCGCTTGCAACGAGCCTCTCGGCAATATATATCTCCATGTCGCTGCTATATATATTGGTACACCGCTTTGAGGTGATGTCGCTACGCACCTTCTACAACAACCTTGCGGGAACGCTTCTTGCGTCGGGATGCATGTTGATATTCATCGTAGGTTTCTACCAACTTTCAGACAGCATGACATCCATGCTTCGGCTCACAACGGGGTTGCTTTTGGCGGCCATATCGTATCTTGTAGCCCTCTCGCTCTTCCGCGTTCCGATATGGCGAACACTTCTGCCCATGTTAATTAAACGAAAATAAAAAAATCTCGGTTATAAAAATTATGCTGTTATCACTTAATATAGGAAAGATAAAAAAATCGTATGGTTTTCTTGAAATGCTTTACGCATTCCTTCCCATCCTCTCATCATATAGTTTGAGATTCATACCTTTTACGATATTGCTGCCCGTAGTCTTCTCCATCTTGGCTTTTGTAAAGACACATCGAGTATGGATTTACAAGCCATACCTGCTACTCGTGGGCTATCTGCTACTGCACGACTTGATTCTGTGCATGACGATGCCGGCGCTACCTATGTATCACCTGAACCTTCTCTTTACCACGACGATTGTTCTGTTAAGTCCCATCTTCATTGTGCCGGCACTGGACTTTAAAAAGTTGTACAACTCGCTACTCTTCGTTGCACTTATCTGCGGTATCGGTATGGTTTACCATTACATCATCATCCGAAACGGCGGGATGGCGACGCCAATAAAGATTCCATTCCTGCCCGTGGGAGCAGAATCGCGCCTTAATGAGGAACTGGGACGCCCGCTGTCGTTCTTCGTAGAGCCGGCATCCTACGCTACATTCATGATTGTGCCTCTCTTTCTGTGTCTGCTTCGCGACAAGCATATCTACACCACTCTTATACTCATAACGCTGTTTCTGTCCACATCGACAACGGCTGTCGTGGAGAGTATTATCGTTATCGTCATATATCTCCTAACTGTTGTTTCGCGACAATATAAGTTCAGAGCCTTAATCTTGTCAATAATGCTTATCGCAGTGGGATATTTCATACAGAGCAGTGCTCTCTTTGAAGCTACGTTCCAAAAAATTGATGAAACCGAGATTAACGAGAATGCCCGCATCATGAACGGACCCGCCGTCGTGCAGCACCTGCCCATAGAAAACTTCTTATTCGGGGTGAACAATGCAAACGTCAGCGACTATGTTACTGAAAATCATTTGCAGTCGTTTGTCTTTTATGGTAGAAACGATGACCACTACTTGTTTGTAGCAACTTTTTGGCAGATTCTTATACGCTTTGGCCTCCCTGGAATTTTTCTTTACATATTCCTGTTCTATTCTTTTTACAGGAAGGATAAAACCCTTTTGCCCTACATATTTTGCTTAGCTACAGGATGGTTTTTCCAGGGCATAGCTATTAGCCTCATGTTCACGTGGCAAATCTGCATAATGGCTATATATATATATCGTCATAACGAAATAACATTTGAATTCTTCAAGGTTGTAAAGGAGACACGTCCTAAATTACCAGAACAGCAATAAAAAGTATATTTAGCCCAATGCCCATTTGCCAGGGCATTTTCATCCCCATCGTCTCTCTCTCATCACTCATACTACTTTTATGAAGGGAAAAACCAAAATACTCTCTTTCGGACATATCCCGTCGTGGGCTGGAGGTAAGCAGGAAACGGGGCTGGCAAACGTAATCTTCCAACTGGCGCACAAAATGGCTGCCGAGGACCAGGATGTTTTTGAGGTGCGACTGGTGGCGACCGATATGCACTCCGACAGCGATGCCTTCGCTCCGCTTTATATATACGGGTGGACTAAACCTCTACTCATCAGGCATATTCTTCGGCATCCGCTCCAGGCGTTGAGGCTGCTGCTGCACTTGCGGCGCTGCAGGCAGACCTACGGCGAGGTGGTCCACGTGAAGAGAATGTTCCTGAAAGCCATCTTCCTGCGTCACTGTATAGACCACTTCCACCCCGACGTGCTGCATCTGCACGGGGCAAACAACATTGTGTATTTTCCTCTCATACCGAAACGAGTGAAAATCATCATGACACGACATGGGAAAGTGGGGGGCGACAGCAATGTTTCCCACAGCAACATGTATTCCCTCTTTGAGAGAGACTGCTGCAGGAGCAATCGCATCGCTAAGCTTTATTTCATCACCAGCCGCCTCATAGCGGATTATGAGGCAGATTACGGCAGGATTTCCGCCCCCACGGAGGTGATATTAAATGCCTACGACGAGGAGATTTTCAAATACATTCCCCACCAGCCAGGAACGCTTCCCACGCTCATGACCATAGCCTCGCTCAGCACGTTGAAAGGGCAGGAACGCGTGCTTGAAGGCATTGCCGCGAGCGGCGTAGCATGCCAGTATGTCTGCGTGGGCTCCGACAACTACGACATCAACGAGCGAATGCTCCGCTATGCCGAGAAACACAACATCAACTACACTTATGTGGGCACCAAGAGCCCGTGCGAGATACGTCAGCTGCTAAGCTGTGCCGACTTCATGATTCTACCAAGCAGTTCCGAGGGCTTCGGTCTTGTCTATGTGGAATCCATAGCCTGCGGCGTCCCCGTAGTCTTGCCTCGAAACCTGCCCATTGTTGAAGAAAAAGGCATCATCCGCCCCATGGAAAATGCCGTCCTCCTCGACGACAGTTCCGCCGAAAGCATCGCGCACTTCGTCCGCAATATGTCTTCCCTCGCCTTCGACCATGAGCAAGTTGCGGCGACGGTGTTGACCTACTCATGGAAAAACATTGCCCGTCAATATCTAAACAGCATAAAACAACTCATATGAAAGATACTTGCAAAGCCATTTATAATTGGTTCCAGACACTCGTTCAATCAATTATTTCCCTACTTTCCGTTGCTCTCTTCAGCTCACGCTCAGCGGCACGCGATGTCAGAAAACTTGCTGAGAAAGAGAAAAGACACCGCTGCATAATACTCGGCACAGGACCATCCATGCAGGACACGATGGAAAAGCACCTCAGTAGGCTTAAGACTGAAGATACACTTGTCGTAAACATGTTCTGCAATTCGCCCTATTTCTTTGATCTGAAACCAAAATACTACGTCCTCGTTGACCCCCGTTTCTTCTACGAGAACGTCAATTTTCCACGTATCGTGCGTAAGCGTAAGGAGCTCCTTGAGGCACTTCCTCGCGTCGATTGGCCCATGACGCTATTCCTGCCCTCAATATTGGCAAAGTCGTCCTATGCAAAAAAACTACGCGCCTTCCCCTCCATAGACATATGTTTCTATAACCTCACTCCCGTTGACGGATTCATAAAACTGAACCACTATCTGTTCAGAAAAAACCTTGGCATGCCCACAGCACAAAATGTGACGTGTGGCTCCGTATTCCTCATGACGAACCTGGGGTACGAAGAAATCTACATGGTGGGGGCAGAGCACGACTGGCTCGATCATTTCTATATCAACAACGACAATCAGCTTATCATGGGTGACAAACATTTCTATGGAGACGAGAAAATCATTGCCGACAAGACTCTCAGCACATGGCTCGGGCAGCTCAGACTCGTATTCAGATGTTACGAACGGCTTGCAGAATATGCAGCCTACAGAGGGACAAAGGTTTACAACTCCACCCCAAACTCACATATTGACTCTTTTGAGCGAAAGCCTCTCTTCTGAACACCGCTTAATTTTTTTCCTTCATCTTCAATATCTTTCCAATGATAGACTTTCTCCTCACCTGGCTCAAGAATATTTTCAATCCTCGCATATCAAGCCTGAGCCTGATAATCCACTCCACCGTGTCGTCCAAGGCTAAGGTTCACCGCAACAGTTATATGCGCGGCAGCAGTCTTGGCGACTACTCATACATAAGCATGAACGTGGTCCTGACAAACGTCTCCGTGGGCAAATACTGCTCCATAGGCCGATGCTGCCTTATAGGCACGCCCGACCATATGCTCACATCGGCTTCGTCATCACCTATCTTTACGCTCAGGAAAAATGCAATAGGCCAAAGCTGGTTGAAGAAAGATGTCTGGGAACCTTTGCACAACAGAGTGACAATAGGCAACGACGTGTGGATAGGCTATGACGTGAAAGTCATAGGAAACGTGAAGATAGGCGACGGAGCAGTAATAGGTGCCGGAGCCGTGGTTACGAAGGATGTACCTCCCTATGCCGTCGTTGCGGGGGTTCCTGCAAAAGTCATAAAAATGCGCTTCCCTGAAAACATTATAGAAAAACTTCTGGAGTCAAAGTGGTGGGAACTGCCGGATAGCGTTCTGAAAGAAAATGTTGCACTGTTCCAGACAGACAATGTTACCGAAGAAATTGCAGAAAGGATTGTTCAAATAAGCAAAAACCGAAGGTTATGAAAATAAGCATAGTAACAGTTTCGTACAATAGTGCAATGACGCTGCGCGACACGCTTGAAAGTGTCCTGCAGCAGACTTATGCAGACATAGACTATATTGTCGTTGACGGAGCCTCAACGGACGGAAGCGTGGAAATACTGCGGGAATACGAACCCAGGTTTGAGGGTCGGATGCGTTGGGTCTCTGAACCCGACGGCGGACTATACGATGCCATGAACAAGGGTATTTCCTTGGCAAATGGCGAATATATAGGTTTCCTTAACAGCGACGACTTCTATACCTCACCGCGTTCTGTTGAAATTATTGCCAAAGAATTGGAAAGCAGCGGCAGTGATGCCGTATATGGCGATGTCCACTTTGTCCGCCCTGACAACCTGCAGCATTGTGTGAGATACTATTCCTCACGCCTTTTCCATCGCCGATGGATACGCCTCGGTTATATTCCCGCACATCCTTCGTTCTACTGCAAAAAAAACATCTATGAAAAGTATGGTGGTTACAACACCAAATATCGTATCGCCGCCGATTTTGACTGCTTCGTGCGCTTAATATACATAAACCGCATTTCAACACGATACATTCCTATGGATTTCGTCACAATGCGTACGGGAGGTGCCTCCACATCCGGCATCAAGAGTCATATAGGCATTATGCGGGAACATATCAGCATTCTGAAATCTTATGGGATTTACAGCAACACCTTTATCCTGAGCCTGAGATATTTCTACAAAATCTTCGAGAAGTATTTCGGCAAATATTTCCTGAAAAATTCAAAAACACTTTAGAAAACCACACCATTATTTCTTTACAGGGAATTTTCATAATATCAAGACACATTATGGTAAGACTGATTATTCGCGACGACGATATGAACTTCTTCACCAAGCCTGAAGACGTTGAACGTGTATATGCCGACTTTCCCGACTTTCCTGTTTCATTTGCGGTTATACCGACTGTAACAAATGTTTCCACCTACGGAAAATGTCCTGAAACGCGAGACAACGATACGCCGCGCTGGGTTGGCGACAACTCTGAACTGATAGCATGGCTAAAAGAAAAACTCAGCAGCAATCGTGCAGACGTATTGATGCATGGCCTTACTCACGGATACAAATTTGTTGGCAACAAACGCCTGCCCGAAATGCAATGGAGAGAAGAAGGGAATCTTTCCGATGAAATTGCTGAATATAAAAAGAAACTGAGCCTTGCGCTCGACTATGACATTTCCGTTTTCGTTGCCCCAAGCAATATCATAAGCAAATATGGTTTGGATTGCGCTGTAAAAAACGGAATGAATTTCTCCGGGATTATTCCTGTGGACTACCAACGGCAAGTTACTCCCAGAAACATACAAAACTATCTTAAGCGATGGTACTACCGACTCGTTTTTCGGCTACCATATCCTGACGCCATGCAGTATTCCGACCATAAGGAACTGAATGCGTGCCTGGCACCAAGCTTCGAATACCTCGTTAAAATGTATCATTTTTGCGAAAGGCTCAATAGCCCTATGGCGATAAATACTCATTACTGGCATCTTAGAGACGATGAAAAGGACAGGAATGTTTTGTTCCGATTCATTGACTATGCCTTGCGCCACGGCGCCGAGCCTTCCAGGATGAGTGATATATTAAAAGAACAGTAACCTTATTTTTTGCAGGAAAACAGGATTTATATGGATACGGAAAAACTGCGCGAGGGATTGTTTGCACTACTGAGAGCCGAGCTCTGGAACGAAGACTTCGACGCTGCCATGTTCTCTGCCGAGGACTATCTTGACATTCTCGCCGAGGCGCAGCGGCAGGCGGTCGCAGGCCTAGTGGCTCAGCTGCTGATAGACAAAAACGTGCCGCTTGGCATTCAGGGCGCCACGAAGGTATTCAGCATACTCGACCAAGTGCGCCGCCGCAACCAGTACGTCAACGGCGAGATGGGCAAGTTTTGCTCCTTCCTCTCGCGCCATGGAGTGAGATACGTGGTAGTGAAGGGTCAGACGGTGGCGCAGTGCTACCGCCACCCGCTCGTCAGACAGTCGGGCGACGTGGATTTCTACTGCGACGCCGACAACTACGCCAAGGCGAAGAAGCTCATCGAGAAACAGCTGGGCATTTCGCTTGAAAACTTCTTCGCAGAGAAACATGTGGAGTTCGACGCAGGAGGCGTTAGCTACGAGATGCACTCCAAACTGTGCGACTTTGCCTCGAAGAAGCATCAGAGGCACTGGGAGAAAATCCTGGCA
>JAFYFI010000150.1 GCA_017543785.1 Alloprevotella sp. | reverse complement strand
GGGGTATGCCCGTGGGCAAGGACGTCGTGCCCGACCGCGCCAAGCTGCTCAGCCTGCTGCAATGGGCTGACTCGCTAGGCGACTATCGCTACATACTGCTCGATGTACGCTTCCCGCGCGGGTTGCAGACTGAGACCGACGCTGCACTGTTTCGTCAGATACTCTCTATGCCGCGCATAGTGGTGCCTACCCACCGCGACATACAGATGCAAGACTCCCTACTGCTGGCGAAGGCGGGGCGGGCAGACTACATGATGTTTGACGAAGAGACTAACTTCACGCGCTACCAGTTTCTGCCAGAGGGGAAAAGCTCGCTACCGCTGCGAATGTACCAGGAACTCTGCGGGCGCACGATAGAGCCTTGCCTGCTGGGCTATAGAGACGGAGGCAGACTATGTAGCAATGCCGTGACGCTGCAACTGCGTGTTTGCCTGCCAGAGAAATTTGCCGCTGAGGGGCAGAGATTGGAATATACCTCGCAATACTTGGGCAGCCAACTGCTCGAACTGAAAGACGTTGTCCCAGGGTACAACCCTTTTAAGAATAAAATTGTAGTAGTGGGAGATTTCCGCAACGACATACATACTACCTACACGGGACCGCAGCCAGGCTCTCTTATAGCACTTAATGCCTACTATGCCCTCAGAAACGGGAATCACTTCATCAGCTGGCCGCTGGCGCTATGCCTGGCTGTCATATATTTTTTGCTCCTGCTGAGCTTCGCCTTTCCTAACGGGGCGGCAGCGTATTTTTCCACCCACAGACTGCCGCTGTGGCTCAGGCTGGTGCTGGCAGTAGTGGGTATCACTACCCTACTCAATCTAGTATCGTTTGTGGCTTATATCTTTGGACATGTGTACAACTGCTGGCCTGCCGTGACGTTCTTCTCACTGCTTACGGTTGTGCTGAAACTGCGCAGAGAGTGGAAAAACATAAAGAACGAAACTGCCAAGGCTCCTGGAAAGAACGAAATGAACCAGCCAAACAACATTAACTACGCAAACAAAGATAGGCATGAAACAAACATTGACCGTACTACTGCTTCTGCTGGCAACAACGATGTCGGCAGAACGATTCAAAATCCTAAACCTGAGCCACAAAGCAATTCTAGTGGACGGCAAACCAGCCAAGAAAGGCATGGAGATGACCGACAAATCGGTGGTGACATGGCCACAGACGGGACAAAGGGCTGCACTGAGCATAGTAAGTCTGGAAACAGGAAAAGTGTATCTGCTACCCAACAAAATGTACGAAAGAAAGGAAAAAACAGTAGCAGAAATCCTCGTGTCAAGTAACAAGGTAAGCACGCAGGGACCTGGTACGCAGTCATCAGATCTCTTACTTCGCGAAAGGCTGCGAAACATCTTTGCTGAAGAGTACGACCTCTTTGAACCCATAAGAGTGGCATGCGACGAGGAGCTGACAAGAGACGGAAAGTTCTTCGTCACCTACGAATATGGAGAAGCCAGTATCACTAAGGACCTCATGGCTGAGGGAGGTTTCGTGGTAATCGACCGTAGTTTGTTTCTCGTTGACGGTCAGAAACTGGAGCCTCGCGACGTTGAGCTGAACATTTTCTACCAGATAAATGGAGAGACGCGCCCGATAGTGGCTAAAGGCTGGGTAAAGATAAACCTATATCCTATGCCTCTGGAAGAATAGCGTTTTTCTGGGGCGTAAGGGTCAAATATTATAATTGCTGTCGGCTAAAAGCAGCCTGTAGTGTTGCTTTTAGCCGACAGCAATATCTTTGTTCAGAACACTATCACTTTGATGAAGTCCTTGAGGTGTTTGCCCCCTTTTCCCGCGCCTGCCTGACTGTCGCAGAGCAGCAGCAATGTTTGTTTGCCGTCGCTGAGACGCGCCCCGAGGCACATGGCTTCGTAGTTGGCATAGGCGGTCTTGAAGAGTGAAAGGCGTGTGTCGAAGCTGCAGAGAAGCGTTTTCTGCAAGGGTGCCGTTTCACGGGCGTTGCCTTTTATGCTCAGATGGGGTTCGGGCTTGACGAGATAGAGTTTCATTCTCGTCTTGGCTCCCAGATATCCACGGGGCACATTCAGCTCGCGCTCCAGCACAATGAGTCTTCCGTCGGGCAGGGCGCACAGGGCACTTATGCCATGGCAGTAGTAGCGGCCACTCTGGCGAAACTGATATCGGTCGTACTGATATACATACTCTTCGCGAGGCTTCAGGTCGATGTCGAAGGACTGCAGACGATGTATTCCGCCCACGTGTTGCCCATAGGAGAAACGGTCGTCGCGGTCGGACTTGAGGGGAAACTCTGTGGTGGTCCAGAAGAGCTGCCGCACAGAGTCGTAGGTGAGGGCTTCGAGTCCGCCGTTGCGCAGAGTGTTGCTGAGTGCAAAGTGCGCCGGCATGTCTAAGCCGCGCCCAGTGGGGAGACCTTCCATGGAGTATTCCAGGACTTTCTGGTCGCCCTCGCCGCTGATGAATATGGTGCCGAGTTGTGGGCAATAGGCAATGCCTTCGCAGTCGCGCACACTGCCGTATTTTCCAGTCACGGCGTTGGGATTTCCGTAGAAACCCTCTCTCTCTACGTTGACGACTTGCCCTGTGAGACTGTCCTGAACAATGCGGAAGATGTAGAACCCGTCCTGCGGCTCTTTGTCGCTAACTATGGCGTAGCGGTCGCCCTCGATGTGGGTTATGCCGCTGTAGTTAGCTGGCTGAATGCCCCATGCCGAGAGTTTTTGCTGCTGGAGCATCTGCACTTCCTGAGCCCATATGCCTGCATGGAGCAGGGAAAGGAGCAGAAGGGAGAAAAGTCTTACTTTTTGCATAAGAATATGGGGAGAGATTAAAAAAACGGCAACTACAAGGCTGCAAGTTCAAAGACCTCGTTACCTTTGAAGGTGTTGACTACGACTTCTATCTTGTAGTCGGAGCCAAGCAGTGGTTTTTGGCTGTCGATGTTGCAGGAGAATGCTACTTTGCGAGTATAGCTCATGTCGTCGCCGTTCTGGTTGTGATACAGGCGGAGATGTAGCGTCTTTATGCCTTCGGCGTCGGTTGTAATCCCGTCGTCGATAATGCTGAAAGCGTGTCTATGGGCAGAGGCTCCCGTCTTGAGTCCAAGTATGAAGTTGACGTATCTGCCCCCATGCCACACTGAAACGACATCTACAGGGTCGGTCTTGACTTTACTCTCATCGAACTTATGCGGAACGTCGGTGAGCACCTCGGCATAGTTTACTAGTCGGACGCCCGTTGCCAGTTGCTCTGAAGCTGCATACACCCTGAAAGTCTGACTGGGTCTCTGCGTGGCATAGTCGTTTTGTATCTTCAGCGTGTTGCCGTCGTCCAGGAGCAGTTTGTCGGCTCTGCCGCTGGGAGTTGTCGTCATGTCGGCATAGTCGAAGCGATAGCTTGCTGCCGCGTCGTCCTCGGAGCACGAAAGCAGCAGCGGCAATAGCAGGAGCAGAAGGGTTAACGGAGATAGCTTTCTCATGTTGTGTTATTAGCTCTGCAAGCTCAGTTTGTTACGCAATGGATTGGCATACATCTGGAGGAGGCGCTCGCGCAGGAATGGTGTGTCCTTGTGGGGAATATCTATCTTGGCAAGTTGCTGCTCTACGTATGCCTCGAAGTGTTCTTTGTCGACTGGTGTGTATTGGTCAACGAAAGTCTCGCTGCCGCCGAGCATATCGTGTGCTGCGTAGTTTGCCGGGAAGAGTCTGTATCCTTTGAAGATTTCCTGGTCCATGCGACGTGCCAGTTCTGGGAAGAACTCGCCCTTGGGCAGACTGGCGATGGTGTCCAGCCAACTGTTTACGGGTGGTGCTGCCTGATAGTGCACACGCCCCTTGAAGCCGTAGATGCCTGTCTGCATGTTTTGCAGGTCGTCCTCGCGGGTTTTCTTGTAGTCGGGGTTGTCGCGTTTGAGCTGAAACTCGCGTGCTTTGAGATAGTCGCAGGGGTCGTATTCGTAGGAGATGGTGAGTGGCACAATGTTCATCTCGCGGATGCTTTCGAGTGCATTTTTCTCGCTGCCCATGGCTATCATCTTCAGCACCGACTCCTGTGTGCGGTCGTTGCTGTCCTTGGCGCGGCCCTCTCGCTGTGCTATCCAGATGGGATAGTTTTTCTGAGTAATGACATAGTGCATGTATTGGCTCAGTTGCTTGCTGGCTATGAGTGTCTCGCGCAAGCCTAGCGAACGCTGCACTATGAAGGCTTTGTTCAACCTTACGATATGCCTTATCCATGGATATGCCAGCAGATTGTCGCCGATGGCTATTTCCACTGTCGTGGGAAAGCCATTATTCAGCAGTAGCATGCTCAGGAGGGCTGAGTCGAGAACTATGTCGCGGTGGTTGGAGATGAAGGTATATGCCGTGTCCTTGTCGGAAAGTGAAGAGAAGTCGCTTGTCAGTTCGGTACTCGCCGCAGACATTATCTTGTTGACAATGGGATAGATGAACTTTTTCTGGAAGTCGAGGGTGTCGGTGCATGCCCTGAGTTGGTGTTCCAAACTGGATTTTGGGACATTGGGAAAAAGTTTTTCCAACACTACAGAGAACTGCTCGTCGTTCATCAGTGAGTCGATGACAGCGGGCATGTCTTCTTTCTCGTAGCACCTGATATGGTCGAATTGGGATGGTGTCATGGGGAAAAGCGAATGGAGAGGGAGTGAAAGAGTGGGAGTTTCCTAGAAAAACTCAAAAAAAGACTATACCACTATTTAAATTTTCCTTCGATAATTTCTGCCAGTACGTCGGCTATGTCCAATCCCGCAGCCCTTACTTGCTGAGGTATGAAGCTGGCAGCGGTCATGCCTGGCGTAGTGTTTATCTCTAAGAGGTTTATCTGTTCGTTGCCTTTTTCGCCGCTAAGGATATAGTCTATGCGGATGAGTCCATAGCAGCCCAGGAGACGGTATATGCGTCGTGTCTGCTCCCAAATGCGGTCGCGCGTGGCGTCGGAAATGCGTGCCGGGGTTATCTCGTCGCTCTTTCCCTCGTACTTGGCATCATAGTCGAAAAACTCTACGCCCTTGAGCGCCACCTCGGTGAGCGGAAAGCAATATATCTCGCCATCGGGCTTCATGTATGCTCCGTTGGTCACTTCCGTTCCTGCTATGAAGCGCTCTATCATCACTTCATCGCTTTCGCCCATGGCCTTGTCTATGGCTCCGGGCAGTTCCTCGGCTGTTTTTACTTTTGTAATTCCGAAGCTGCTGCCGCCTGCATTGGGCTTGACGAAACAAGGCAGACCCAGGCGAGCCACCACATCGGCTGGAGCTGGCTGGGGCTCTCCACGACGCAAGAGGATGGAGTCGGAGATGTGGATGTCGGGATAGGAGCGGAGATATGTGTTAAGCACGTATTTGTTGAACGTGAGTGCTTCGACGAGCAGATTGCTGGTGCTATAGGGTATGCCCAGGAGGTCGAAATATCCTTGTAAGGGTCCGTCCTCACCAGGGGTGCCATGTATTGTGACAAATGCAAAGTCGAAAACATGCTTACCGTCGGAAGCTGTGAATGAGAAGTCATTTTTGTCAACAGCGCAGCGCTCGTCGCCGCAGATGGCAGTCCAGGAATCGCGCTCTACATCTACGACATAGCAGTCGTAGAGTTCCTTGTTCATGAATGAAAGTATTCCTGCGGCACTGCGCAGTGAAACATCGTGTTCCGAAGAGAATCCTCCGGCTACTATTGCAACAGTTCTTTTCATATATAAATGTTATTTTCTTATTCCGTTAATGTATGTTCGCCAGTGGTTCAGCAGTTGAGTCATATCCTCTGGCATGGGACACGAGAAGTCCATCTCCTTGCCAGTGGAGGGGTGGCGGAAGCCCAGTGTGAGGGCATGGAGTGCCTGACGGGGACAGAGCTCGAAGCAATTTCGTATGAAGCTCTGATAGCTGCCGCTTGTCTGCCCTCTGAGAACGACGTTGCCTCCATAGCGGGCATCGCTGAAGAGAGGGTGCCCGATGTGGCGCATGTGGGCACGTATCTGATGTGTGCGCCCCGTCTCGAGTACACACTCTACGAGGGTGGTATATCCGAAGCGTTCCAAGACCCGGTAGTGCGTCACGGCAGGTTTTCCGTCGTCAGAACCTGCAGGGAACACTGCCATCTGCTGGCGGTCTTTGGGGTTGCGCCCTATATTGCCTTCGATGGTGCCGCTGTCTTCTTGCAGGTTTCCCCACACTAGGGCGTTGTAGCGGCGACGTGTGGTCTTGTTGAAGAACTGCACACCGAGACTCGTCTTGGCTTCGGGAGTCTTTGCCACGACGAGCAGTCCGCTAGTGTCCTTGTCTATGCGGTGAACGAGTCCCACGCTGGGGTCGTTGGGGTCGTAGTCGGGGTTGTCGCGCAGATGCCATGCCAGAGCGTTAACGAGTGTGCCGCTATAGTTTCCCACACCGGGGTGTACCACAAGCCCTGCGGGTTTGTTGACCACGAGCAAGTCGTCGTCTTCATACACTATGTCAAGGGGGATTTCTTCTGGTTCAATAGTAGTTTCGTAGCGCGGCCTGTCGAGCAGTAGCGTCACGGCGTCGTGGGGCTTAACCCTGTAATTGCTCTTCACAGGTTGCCCGTTGACGTGGATGAATCCTGCCTTGGCTGCCTGCTGAATGCGATTTCGTGAAGTGTCAGGGAGATGGGCTATAAGGAACTTGTCAACCCGCAAAAGCTGCTGCCCCTTGTCTGCCACTACACGGAAGTGCTCATACAGTCCGCCGCCGCTTTCCTCGTCGGTGTCGGTCATGACGCTGTCCAGCGAAGCATCATCATTGTGTAGTATTTCCTCACATTCCATGAGAGCTGAGATTGTGCTTTTGCCTGAAAATATATACTTAGAATATCCCAAGAGACAGGGGGACTATTCAACACTTTCATCTATAATGCTATCGCCTCCGTAGTAGAAGTCACTATTAACCTCGTAGTCGATGCTGTCGTTGCCCGTATATTCCTCAAATATATGTCCGTCGCCCACAACGAGCGTAATGGGTGTATCTACATAGATGCGGTCGCCTGCCTTACAAGGTTTTCCGCCAGCCTCTACGCCATATACCCAGTCGCGGTCGCCGGGGGTGTATTTGGGAGCCGTGAGTTTGAAGCCCAGGGCACGCAGTTTAGCCTCTGCAGCGCGCACCGAACTGTTGTCGGCGATGTCGGGCATAGCCACCGCCATAGCGTGGGCAGCATTTATCGTCACGAACATGTGCCTGCCTGGCTTTACTATGGAGCCTGCCTTGAGTCCCTGATGCAGGATAATGTCAGGGGGGAGGGTGCGTATGTAGCCGGTATCTACGATGACGACGTCGATGCCCATGTCATCGAACTGCTCCTCTACGATGCGTACGTTCTTACCCACCACGTTTGGTATCTTGACCGTCTGCCCATGCCGTGTGTAAAAATGCATGAACCATACTATGCCAAGCAGAAAGACTAACGATGCAAGGAGAAGTCCCAGACAATTTCCCCACACAACGCTACTTGACATTTTCTTAATTGCTTCTTTGAATGACATAACGATTAGTCAATTTTGTTTTTTGCGTCCCACGGCAACTAATAATTAGTTTTCAGGTTGGCTGGTGTGCTAAAAGGGATGCTCGGCAAATGTGTTCGCTTGAGCAGCCCAGCACTGAGTCAGCCCGATGCGTCCCATGATGCATCGTTGGCTGGTGTGCCTAAAGGGATGCTCGGCAAAGTTACAATAAAAAAAT
>JAFYFI010000149.1 GCA_017543785.1 Alloprevotella sp. | reverse complement strand
TTGAAAATCCGAGCCACATTTTTGCTTTTTTTGACCCGCAAAAGGTGAAAATTTCTTTGAGAAATTTCAGAATTTCTTTGTTGGATTCCGGAATTACTTTGAGTAATCCGAAAATTTCTTTATCGGATTTTCGGAGAGTCAAAATATTCGCAGAAATTCCTCAATTTTGCGTTCTATTTTGAAGAAAATCGCGTGTCAAAACTTTTTACTTTTTCGTCAAGATTCTTTACCTAAGCACCCAAAAAATCGCCGCGGAGGTATATCTTCGCGGCGAATCTTTTTCTTTCCTTTAGTCTGCAAGCATAAGCGGGCTACTTCCCGGAACATTTTGCCAGGCAGGCGGCTGTGTGGGCTGCCAGGCGCGCATTGTTGAGAACGAGTTCTATGTTTGCCTCAAGACTATGCCCGTCGGTGATGTCTTTTATCTCTGCCAAGAGGAAGGGAGTAGTTTCCTTGCCTTTGATGCCCAGCTCACGGCTTTTGGCAATGGCGCGGTCGATGGCAGCATTTATGTAGTCGGCGTCCATGGAGTATTGCTCGGGGATGGGATTGGTCACAAGCATGCCTCCTTGCAGCCCCATTTCGACTTTTGCCTGAAATGCTGCTGCGAGTTCTTCGGGGGTGTCGAGGCGATAGTCCACCTTGAAGCCACTCTTGCGCGTGTAGAAGGCAGGGAGTTCCTCTGTGCCATAACCTATGACGGGCACTCCTTTCGTCTCAAGATATTCCAGCGTGAGCCCAAGGTCGAGAATAGACTTTGCGCCTGCACAAATCACCATGACGGGTGTCTGGGCAAGTTCTTCGAGGTCGGCAGAGATGTCCATAGTGGTCTCTGCACCGCGGTGCACTCCTCCTATGCCACCTGTGGCAAAGACGCGTATGCCTGCCATGGCGGCTATTATCATAGTGGTAGCCACAGTGGTAGCTCCGTCTTCTCCGCGAGCTACAATCACTGGCAAGTCGCGGCGCGAGGCTTTGGTGACTGCCTGTCCCTTCTTGCCGAGATATTCTATTTCCTCAGGCGTGCAACCAGCCTTTAGCTTGCCGCCAATGATGGCTATCGTTGCAGGCACAGCGCCATTGTCGCGTATGGTCTGCTCCACAGAGAGTGCTGTCTGCACGTTCTGGGGATAGGGCATGCCGTGGGATATGATAGTCGATTCGAGTGCCACGACAGGCTTTCCTTCCTGAAGGGCTTTACTGACTTCGGGTGATATTTCCAAGTGTTTGTTCATAATGGTTTTGTTCTTTTTTACTTCAAATTTTCTCCCCTCAGAAATGCCATGTTCATTTCGGGATTTACAGTCTCACGACATTGCAGGGCAAGGCTTGCGGCGCGCATGCCCCACCGTGTAGCCTCGAAGGCTGGCAGTCCGCTCATTTCTCCCATGACAACCCCTGCCATGAAGGCATCGCCGGCGCCGGTAGTGTTCACTATCTGCGAGACATCGGAAGGAAAGCGTTTGCCATGGCTGCCGTCATGACAAAAAACGCCCTCGGCACCAAGCGTGATATACACACGCTTAGCACCAAGGGCTATAATGTGCTCGGCAAGGGTGGGAGCGTCGGCATCCATCCTTACTATTCTCTGAGCTTCGAGTAGGTTTGCCTTCACTATGACGTCGGCAGTATGGTTGGAACGGAGCAGGAGCATGTTTCTCACCTTTGCTGCCTTTGCACCCGAAGTGGCATCGATGTAGAGTGTGCCGCTGTGGGTGTCGGCTATTTCCCTTAGGGTGTCCTTCCGCAGATTGCAATCCACTACTATGGCAGCACCATCATTCTGATATTCCAGGCTATGCAAGCTACTAGGGTCCAGAAGGTCCATCAAGCCAGTGTCGGCTGCCCCTGCCTGCATCTCGCCTTTCTCATCATTGATGCATACGAAGTAATTGCCTCGTGGGTTATCTTCATTGTCATATACCAATGCCGGCTCAACCACCATGCCTAGCTTTTTGCAGTCTTCATAGAGAGACTTAGACAGGGCATCTTCAGAAAAGAGCGAGATAAATCTCACATCGGCACCCAGCAGGCACAGGTTGTGGGCTATATTCCTACCCACACCGCCAAAGCCAATACTCACAATGCTGGGATTGGAATCGTGCATACGGAAAGCCTCCAGCGCTTGGGCTGAAATATCTACATTTGCGGCTCCAATGACAACAATGCGGTGCTTATCCATAACATTAGAGGGAATTTCTATAGTTTCTATAGAATCTAGGAAATCTAGAAAATCTAGGAAATCACATTACAATGGTTGAAGAAGTCGATGGCTTCGAGTTCCTTCTTCATGCGTGCTTCTTCCTCGTCGGTCATGTTCTGGAAAGGAGTGCGGTTCTTGCCCAGGTCGAGCCCGATGAGTTTCATGATGCGTTTACCGCCGACGATGTTGCCGCGATAGTTACAGATGACGTCTATGACATCCTGCGCATAGTTTTGCAGCTGGCGGGCCTTTTCCAGGTCACCCTGTTTCCAAGCCTCGATGATTCCTACAAGGCAGCGACCATTGTAGTTTGTAGTGCCACCGATGCCACCCTGTGCACCTCCCATGGCAAGGCTGGGGAGTATTGTCTCGTCCTGACCGTGGAGCATGTCGTACTTGCCGTCCTTGTAGCGGCGGCAACGATTGTACTCATACAAACTCTCGAAGGTGTATTTTATTCCGGCAAAGTTGGGGATGCGTCCGCTTTCGTCAACAAGCTTCAGAAAATCGTACATTGAGAGGAAGGCTCCGTTGAAAGCTGGGATGTGGTAGAAATAGAAAGGAAGCTCGGGAGCAGCTGATGCTATTTGCTCACAATACTCCAGAAGCACCTGTATGTTGCCTATCTTGGGGAAAGGGCTTGCCATGGCGCCTATGCCCCACGCTCCTATTTTCTGGGCATGGGCAGCTAGCTGACGGCTTGACTTGACACAGCAACTGCCAACATGGACAATGACCTTGAAGCCTGCAGGCACTGCTGCCATCCATGCTTCGGCAAGGCGCATACGCTCTTCTTCAGTAAGCATATAGCCCTCGCCGCTCGAGCCATTTATGAAAACGCCCTTCAGCCCATTGTCGGCAAGCATCTTTGCATAGGCTGGGATAATGTCATAGTTTACTTCGCCATCGGATTTGAATGGTGTAAACGGGGCATCGATGAGCCCTGAGATTTTCTCGAATTTCATGTAGTATATTTTATTAAAAATTGTTTTGACATTAAGACTCTGCGAAGTTACGCTTAATTTTTCTAAAGACAAACATTTTAAGCTTAAGGTGTTCTCTAAGTTTATTATATTTTTGCAGATGAAATTTCTCATCAATCAGGAAAAGCCCCATATTTCTCCGAACCATTCTTTCCTATGCCAACAACAAGTCCGAAGCCCCATTACGTCAGCCTCGACGCCCTACGAGGAGTGGCAGCTCTCATAGTGTTGCTCTACCATGTGTACGAATGTTTCGACCAGTCGCAGTCGCCAGTTCCTCATGGCTATCTGGCTGTGGATTTTTTCTTCATTCTCTCTGGATTTGTCATCGGCTATGCCTATGACGACCGCTGGAGCCAGGGACTCTCGACGAAAACTTTTTTCCTTCGCAGACTCATCCGGCTGCACCCCATGGTGGTAGCTGGAGCGATAGTGGGCGCCGTGGCTTTCCTCGTAGGCGGCAGCCTGCGTTGGGACGGCGTGGAGGTGAGCCCAGTGTGGACTATGCTTGCAATGTTCTGCGGCATGCTTCTCATCCCTGCCCTACCGGGCTCACGCATCGACGTGCGCGGCAACGGGGAAATGTTTCCACTGAATGGTCCTTCATGGTCGCTATTCTTTGAATACATTGGCAACATCATCTATGCCCTGCTGCTCCGCCGCCTGCCCACACGCTGGCTGGCTGCCCTGACCGTGGCGCTTGGTGCATTGCTCACGGGCATAGCCCTGCACGACGGAGCACTGGGCGTGGGCTGGACCATGAACGAAGGCGGCATGTGGACGGGACTTGTCAGGATGCTCTTCCCCTATTGTGTGGGAATGCTTTTGGCTCGCAAAAGCCTCGGCAAACACTTGAAGAATGAAGAGAAGGGAACTATGAGCATACGGAAATTTTTCTTCTCGGCAGCACTCCTTATTATATTAATAGCCTGTGTGCCTCAAATCAAGGTGGGATGGCTTAACGGTGTCTTTGAAGTGACGTGCATCATAACCGTGTTTCCGCTCATCGTGTTTATGGGCTCGCACACCGCTGCCATGCCAACGGAGAACTCTGCCATGGGCACAAAGTCGATGAAGTGGCTGGGCGACATCTCCTATCCTCTCTATGCGGTGCACTACCCCTTCATGTATCTTTTCTACGTTCCCATCATCGGAGGCTCCGTAACCTCAATAGGCGAAGTTTGGCAACAGGCTCTGCTTACCGCAGGCATGAGCATACTGACGGCACTGTTGCTCATGTTCTTCTACGAGCGTCCATTGCGAAAGTGGCTCACGAAGAAATTAGCATAAGAATCTCCCTCAGCGAAAAAGACATAAAAAAAAGCCCCTGCTACCGAAAACTGTCGGTAAGGCAGGGGCTAAGACTTTATAGTGGGATATTTATACACAAGTGTATCCGCCATCAACGGGCAGAGCGACACCGTTGACGTAGCTGGAGGCAGGCGAAGCGAGGAAAATTGCTGCTGAGTCGAGCTCGCCTTCGTTGCCATAGCGTTCCTGAGGAATGGCTCCCTTGGCATAGTTGGAGAACCACTCTGTCTCGAGAGTATCCTTTGTCAGAGGAGTCCAGAAATATCCCGGACAGATGGTGTTCACCGTGATGCCATATTTGCCCCACTCTGCTGCAAGCCCGCGGGAGAGATTTACCACGCCGCCCTTGGCTGCATGGTAGGGAGAACATGGTGCTATCTTGTTGCCGACAAGTCCATACATGGAAGCTATGTTTATGATGCGGCCATACTTGGCTGGAATCATGGCTTGCTTGGCAACGGCACGTGCCATCTTGAAAGTGCCTGTGAGGTCGATGCGAAGCTCGCCCTCAAACTGTTCGTCAGTGATATCCTCTGCCGGAGCCACAGCGCCGGTGCCTGCATTGTTGATGAGAATGTCAATGCGGCCAAAGCGTTCCATAGTTTGCTTTACGACGCTCTCTACCATCTCCGTGCTAGTGATGTCGCAACGGATTGGCAGAACTTCTACTCCAAAGTCTTTGCGCAACTCTGCAGCTACTTCTTCAAGTTTTTCCATGCGGCGAGCAATGGGGACTATGTTACAGCCTTGGTTGGCAAGAGCCCTTGCCATTTGCACTCCCAGACCGCCAGAGCAACCCGTTACGATTGCAACTTGGCCACGTAGGTCGAAATAGTTTTTCATAAATGCTTTGTATTTGAAATTAATTGTTTGTTTTACTTTCATCAGTCGCCCTCGCCGGTCATATCGTCGAGGGGAGTAAATGGATTAGCCACTTTCTCTATTCTAGCCTTGCCGCCTGAGGTAGGAATAAACACGTTGAAAGCTGGACCTTCGCCTTCGAGACCGGGCTGCCCGAGCTGTGCGCCAAGACAAATGGCTGAGGCTGCTGAGTTGTCGCGGTCGAAAGCCATGCCCTGGAATACACTAACGGCACGGTCGGCATCTGAAACATAACTCTCAAAATCTGCTTTAGAGAACGTGTTTTCGTAAATGGTCCGCCCCTTGTCGGTAATACTTACAGCGACGGTGTTATCAAAGAAGACTACGTCGTTTTCGTCTTTCACGCGGGGAAGGCTTTCATCGGTCTTACGATCTATCGTTATTATGTATTCATGCCCTGCAACTGTCATTGTGTCGCACCTAAGGAGGTTGGAACTGGAAGGCTGAGGTGCATCGGCATCTAACTGCTGACCTTCAACTATACTTTCTGCCTTGTTTTCTGCATCCTTCGACTGGCACCCGAACAAGGCTAACATTAGTGAAAAGCTAAACAGGGGGAAAAAATGTTTCATAGCATTATAAATTACTGAATATCGAGGCTAAATTAAACAAAAATGAAAGAAAAGCACTTTTCTAATACGAAAATAGTAACTTCGCAGTCGGATATATACTCAAATACAGACCATGAACAAGCTTACGCACATACTATTCTCTGCTGCCCTGGCTTTGGTTTTTGCCTCGTGCAGCAGCGATACTAAAGAGGCGGAACAACAGCCCAACGCTAATAAGACAGACACCACAGCGATTGTGCTGCAGGGAGCCCGACAGTGTGCCAGACTATACACAAATGCCTACGAGATTCACAAAATCATAACGCTCTCAGACGAACCACGACTGAAAGGCAAAATTCTCTTCTTTCCAGTTGACATGAAACTGCCTACCGGCGACAGGAAAATTGCCGTTCCCATAGATGTTTCAGTTAGGGCTTCGATAGACCTGTCAAAACTGACTGAGGCTGACATTGCCCACAATGGCACAGGCATTCGTATCAGCCTGCCAGAGCCTGAAATAACCGTCACCGCAACAAAAATCGACAACAAGTCGGTAAGGGAATATGTAGGCGCATTCCGAAGTTCGTTCTCCGACGAGGAACTGGTCGGCATGACGCGACAAGGACGCGACAGCATTGTGGCTCATCTTGACAAAGTCCAGATAGTGGAGGATGCCCGACTCAGCGCAGCCAACACTCTTCTGCCAATGCTTCACAAACTAGGCTTTTCGCCAGAAAATACTAGCGTGGAGTTCCGTCAAGACTTCAAGGAAAAAGACATCACTCTTATTATGAAATAATCTCTGAAGACACACCTCATGAACTGGCAAAAGATAAAAGACAAACTGCTCTTCGGAGTGCAGTTTTTGCTCTACACAATGATAAAATACTGGCGCTTTTGGCTCTTGCTCATCGCTCTGCTTATACTGGCTTGGTGGCTCAGGGGCTGCCGCGACGACAGAATAGCAGACAAGTCAGAAAGCCTGCACGTGGAACATAACACGCAGATAGACATCACTGCCGAGGAAGTGCGCTCTGCATTTCCCGTAGCTAAACTGGAGTTCCTGACGATAGAAACCGAGGAACTTGCAGAAATGAGCAAGACAGGACTGTGGGGCACTTCGCACCTGGCACGCATCTACCCTGGGAAAATACGCCTGGGAATAGATATGTCGCAGTTGAAACCCGACTGGATTACCGTGGCTAAAGACACGGCAAAGCTACAGCTACCCTACCCCAGCCTGCTAGAAGAAAACTTTATAGACGAAGCCTCAAGCCGCCCATTCCACGAAAAAGGCAGCTGGACACCTGCCGAGCGAGAAATGCTATATCAAAAAGCCCACACGGCAATGCTGAAGCGTAGCCTGACACCTGAACGCAAGAGAGAAGCAAGAAAAGCTGCCACAAGCCACTTCAGCCGGGCACTCTTTGCCCTGGGCTTTAAGTTTGTCATCATTAAATACAACTAAAAAGCCTATAAAGCAAGAAAAACAGCCTTAGAATGAAAAAATCCGCTACTTTTGATTGAGTAACGGATTTTTTGTACCTTTGCAACGTGAGAGGTGGATTAACCTTCAGAGACCGCGTCTCATTCCAGCCAAGTTAAACACTTGGCTTTTTTATTTGAACGATATTTTCACCTTGTATGCAATAGATGAGTTTCCATTAGGGAAAAAGATAACAGCGACTTTACCCCTGGATTTTTAGCACACACATTTATTATATATATAAAGGAAAAATATAGTTTTTCCCAGCCGTGACCACTTTTGGCACGGCATTTGTTGTATATCTTGCAAAAGCTCTTCTAAGTGTGAAGAGATGAAGCAAATACGAAAATAAACAATTAAAAAAAATAAGAAAATGGGAAAAATTATTGGAATTGACTTAGGAACGACAAACAGCTGCGTAAGTGTGTTTGAAGGAAACGAACCGGTGGTTATCGCCAACAGCGAAGGTAAGCGCACCACACCATCAGTGGTAGCATTCGTTGAAGGCGGAGAACGCAAAGTGGGCGACCCTGCTAAGCGTCAAGCCATCACAAACCCAAAGAAGACTGTTTACTCCATTAAGCGCTTCATGGGTGAGACCTACGACCAGGTAGGTAAAGAAATAGAACGTATGCCATACGAAGTAGTGCGCGGCGAAAACAACACTCCTCGCGTTAAGATTGACGACCGTCAATATACTCCGCAGGAGATAAGCGCCATGATTCTGCAGAAAATGAAAAAAACTGCAGAGGACTACCTCGGACAGGAAGTGAAAGAGGCTGTCATCACAGTGCCTGCCTACTTCAGCGACTCACAGCGTCAGGCCACAAAAGAGGCTGGTCAGATTGCAGGACTGGAAGTTAAGCGTATTGTCAACGAGCCCACAGCAGCAGCTCTGGCTTATGGCTTGGATAAGGCTAAGAAAGACATGAAAATTGCCGTGTTCGACCTCGGAGGCGGCACATTCGATATCTATATCCTGGAACTTGGCGGTGGTGTCTTTGAAGTGCTCTCAACCAATGGTAACACTCACCTCGGCGGCGACGACTTCGACCAGGTCATCATCAACTGGCTGGTTCAGGAATTCAAAAATGACGAAGGAGCAGACCTCTCTGCCGACCCCATGGCTATGCAACGCCTGAAAGAAGCTGCAGAAAAGGCTAAGATAGAACTCTCAAGCTCACAGAGCACAGAGATCAACCTTCCTTACATCATGCCTGTTGCAGGTGTGCCCAAACACCTAGTAAAGACTCTCACACGCGCCAAGTTTGAACAACTCGCTCATCAGCTCATCGAAGACTGCAAGCAGCCATGTGCCGAAGCACTGAAGGGCGCCGGACTTAATGCAAGTGAGATAGACGAAGTCATCCTTGTAGGTGGCTCAACACGTATCCCTGCTGTGCAGACAATGGTAGAACAGTTCTTCGGAAAGACACCTAGCAAAGGCGTTAATCCTGACGAAGTAGTAGCAGTAGGCGCAAGCATCCAGGGAGCCATCATGAACAACGAATCAGGTGTGGGAGACATCGTCCTGCTCGACGTAACACCGCTTTCACTTGGCATTGAGACACTGGGCGGAGTCATGACGCGCCTCATCGACGCAAACTCTACCATACCATGCAAGAAGAGTCAAGTATTCTCCACTGCCGAAGACAATCAGCCTGAAGTAACTATCCATGTACTACAGGGCGAACGTCCCATGGCAGCTCAGAACAAGAGCATCGGTCGTTTCAACCTGGCAGGCATAGCACCTGCACGCCGAGGCATACCACAAATTGAAGTCACATTCGACATCGACGCAAATGGTATCCTAAATGTAAGCGCAAAGGATAAAGCAACAGGAAAAGAACAAGCCATCCGCATCGAGGCAAGCAGCGGCCTAAGCAAAGAAGAAATAGACCGCATGAAAGCCGAAGCCGAAGCAAACGCCGAAGCCGACAAGAAAGAAAAGGAACGCATTGAGAAACTTAACCAAGCCGACGGAATGGTGTTCCAGACAGAAAACCAGCTAAAGGAACTTGGCGATAAGATACCTGCCGACAAGAAAGCCCCCATTGAGGCTGCATGCCAGAAACTGAAAGACGCCCACAAGGCGCAAGACCTGGCAGCAATTGACGCAGCAACGGCAGAACTTAATGCAGCATGGCAAGCCGCAAGCGCACAGATGTACCAGCAGACAGGCGGAGCCCAGCCCGGTCCCGATGCCGCTCAAGGTTTCAACGCAGGCGGTGCAGGCTTCAACAGCCAGCAATCTGGCTCCGACAACACCTCCAACCCCAAAGACGACATCCAAGACGCCGACTTCGAGGAGGTCAAATGAGACGCATAAG
>JAFYFI010000148.1 GCA_017543785.1 Alloprevotella sp. | reverse complement strand
TGTCTGTGGAATGTTTGACATTTGATGCTATTTTCTATATCCCAGAATGGCTGGGAAATATCTCATTGCAAGGAGGATGAGTGGATATGAAACCGCCATTGTCAGCAGTCCGATTATCATGCCTCCCCAAGTTGTTCCAGCCAGAAATGGCAGTAGTGTCCTTATCATAGAGGAAATAGTCTGGCTATATCCTATTATTAGCATAGCTCCAGCGGTAATAGTTACAATCACTCCTCCCGATTTGATGAAATTTAGCAAATGTAGTTTTGTGAGGAAAATTATCATGAGCGAGCCGCTTATGCCACCAAGGTAAAAGAGTAGAAGGCTATCTCCGTAGAGGCAATGGTTTATGTCAACAATGCCATTTTGCCTATAAATAAATAATGTGATTATGGAAAAGACAGATAGTAATATGATGTTTGTGAAATCAGAATTTTCCTTGAGAAGATATTCTTTCAAAAACATACCGACGCAATAGAAAGGCATTGCCATCATTGCAGAATCAAGGGCAATCGGAAGGACGATATTTATTTTCTTTAGCAAGATGAAAAGCATTACGCTGATAGCAGCAGCTACTACCCAATGCAGCTTTTGCTTACAACAGAAATTCAGCAATTTTATCTCGGCAAGTGCTAGCAGGAACCATAGTGGACCTCTGAGAGTCTGAAAGGTGAGAAAGTCTTTTCCCGGGCTGATGAAGGTACCAATTATATAGCTTATCCAATATGAAATATCAAAGATGCCATTTTTCACCCATAGGACAATATAGATAACACACCATGTTGCAGCTATTATCATGAAGGGAATAAGAAGTCTTTTCCAAAGTTTCTTTGCAAAAGTTTTTTTGTCTTCAACCCTTTTAGCAAACATTCCCGACAGGATAAAGAAGAGCGGCATGTGGAATGTGTATATGAAGGCAGAATGCTCTGGCTCCACCAACTCCATGTGTCCTAATATCATAAGATACAGACCCAGGAACTTTGCCAGTGTTACCCAAGGTATGTCTTTGCGTTTGTCCATGTATGTTTAAGAAGCGACAGGTTGTTATTTCTTAGCTTTCACTACATCGTTTTTCGGATATAATATCTTTGCAGGTATACCCACGGCTGAGCAATTAGCAGGAATATCAGAAATAACTACTGCGTTTGCGCCGATTTTAACATTATCTCCAATTTTTACCCCCCCCAGTATTTTTGCTCCTACACCGACATAGACATGCTTCCCGATTTGAGGACAACCTTTATGTGGGAAGCGATTGCCAATGACTACATGAGGAGAAATAATAGTGCCTTCTCCAATCGAAGAGGCAGGATTGACAATGACACCAATTCCTCCATGAGAAAAGCTTACATTTTTTGCGATGTCCGCTCTTCCTGATATGTGGGCGGAGCATGTGGCAATCATGAATTTCTCTATCAATGTTGCTAGGAACCTAAGCCTGTGTCTATAGCAAAATTGGGCGGAGTGGACGAGTTCTGAAATCATGTTATTGCTCCTTATGTTTTTTTGATAAATGGGATTTATATATGTTCCTCAACGCCGCGGAAATGGACGTTAAGCTCGTGCAGGTGCTCCAAAAGTGTTCCGAGAGGTGTACCCTCGGTCATCTTTGCAAAGGCATTGACATCCTTTGGGAAGCATTTCCCGCCATATCCAAACTTGCCGTCTGGGCCAGGCACATAGGTGTGGGTGTCATTGATGTAGCCAGAGAGAAGAACGCCAGTGTGCACCTTGCGCCAGTCGGCACCCATCTGCTCGCAGTATTCGCGGCAGGCGTTGAAGTAGGTTACCTTGTAGGCACCAAAAACATTGTGCATATACTTTGTCAGCTCAGCCTCCAATGGAGTCATAATGGTGAATTTCTTGCCAACGAAAATCTTCGCTAGTAGCTCGTGTGCTCCAGTGAATACCATTGTCTGCTTCTTGAAATCCTCAATATGTGTGCGCTCGGTGAGGAATTCTGGCATATAGTGTACACTATGTCCTGTCTCGCGTGAAAGTTTGTCGCTGGTACCCGGAAGTATTGTTGTGCGGACAAACACAGGCACATTTGGGAGGTTCTGGATAAGTTCTTTCATGAGAGTCAAATCCTGCGTGCCGTCGTCTTCCGTAGGTACATGTATCTGCAGAAATGCAATGTCAATATCGCTCAAGTCATCATTATACCCTTTAGGAGGGTCGCTAATGAACAGTTTACACTCAGGGTTGTTGTGTTCCAACCAGTCTTTCAAGGCTCCGCCAACGAAGCCACATCCGATAATTCCGACGTTAATCATGTTGTTTTTATGTTTTTAGTTTTCAGTCAGTTGTTTATATATCTCAATATATTTCTCGGCGTTGGTGCGATAGTCGTAGTTCTCATGGACGTATCGTAGCATATCTTCGCGCTTTGCCTGCAAAGAGGCTATTGTGGGAAGGGAACGCACTATGGCGTCGATGTCGTGGGGAGAGACGACGATGCCGTAAGGACCTGGCACTTCGCCACATGCGGTGCTGTCGAAGGTGATGGGGACGGTGCCGCAGCACATAGCCTCCGCAATGACTTTGCCAAAGGTGTCTTCAACAGAGAAATGGACATAGGCTTCCGCCATAGAGTAGGCTGCAGAAAGCTCCTCGCTGCCATTTATATATGGAATATGAATGATGGGGGAGGGTATTTCCGTGCCACTGGCAACGCTACCCACTAAGATGAGCCTGTAGCCCTCGGGCAACGCTTCAGCCAACCTCACCGCATCGATGAAACGGCTTGCGTTTTTATCCCAGCCCTGGCTCACAGAGATGAGATATTTGTAGTCCTTGCTGAGGTTGTATTTTTCAAGGAACTGTTGTATCTGCTCAGGGGTAGAACGGTGGAATTTCTTGTCGTCTATCCAATTATAAATGTATGTTATTTTATGCCCGTTGCCTGCCAGAATGGATTTTTCAGCTTCGTGCATGAGCCACTTGGACACTGCCACAACGGTCATCCTGCGCATCTGGGAGTAAAAACGCTTCTTCTCACGAAAAATCTTCTTGGAGTTGTCGAAATAAAGGCTCGGTGCTGTCGTGCGGCTTAGGAGAGGGCATTTGCCACATTCCTTCTGCCATTTGTAGCAGCGTTGCCTTGTGTAGTGGGAACACTTCCCCGTAAAGTTGAAACAGTCGTGAAGAGTGAAGACCACTGGGATGTTTTCCTTTATCAGGAAACGAAACAGCATGGGATAGTTCAGATAGTTGGCATGGAGATTTCTCAGGTGGACGACATCGGGCTTGTTTTCCTCAATCCATGCGATGAGCTTTTTCGTTCCACAACGGGTGCCGTAGCCATGCAGGCCGAGCAGGCGCGTGAAGAAGGCGTTGTGGAAATGGTTTTCCCACTTGCCGCCAATCTTGAAACTTTTGGGGTATGTGGAGCTGAGATGCCCGTATGCCACATAGCAGTCGTGCCCTTCCGCTTCCAGTACCTCTGCCAACTCGCGCGTGGTGCGCCCTGTGCTGCCGAAGTCGCATACACTGTTTATCTGGAGTATCTTCATTGACGCGTGTTTAGGCTTTATTTGAGTCAATAAAATGTATCTCAATTAATGAATTATTTCCCTGATATTCGCTTATGCAGCTGTCGGGTCATCATGGAGCGTACATAATGCTTGGGATTTTTTATACAATAGATTTTCTGACGATGCACTTACATCAAGGAATTGGGTCGGAGACCCTATTCTATTTATAGCACCATGCAAACAGGGCTTGCCCTGTGCCGCTTGGTGTTTTGCCAGATGTGAATATATGTGCCTCGAAGAGGAACTTCATAATCTAACTTAACGCATTTTCATACCACTTCAGCCCATATTGTTCAAGCATCTGTTGGTATTCGTCCTCGAATGTCTTTTTCTTATG
>JAFYFI010000147.1 GCA_017543785.1 Alloprevotella sp. | reverse complement strand
TTTTACTTTTTCGTCAAGATTCTTTACCATTTTAAGGCAATGCGGTGCAGGTCAGCTACACGGCTTGCTTGGTGTGGAGGAAAATTTATGGTCTTCTACCCTGCCCTGTAAGCAGCGCTCAGGGCTTTATTTTTTTGAGTGGAAAAGCCAAAAAAATCCGCACTCTGAAGTTCTCTTCAGGTGCGGACTTTTGTTTGAGCTGAGCCTATGCTTAACGGCAATGTGTCAGTCGTCCATTCCGATGAAGGCTCCTTGTTTAGAAAATTTCAGGTCGAGGTCGTTGGATAGTCCTACCTCGTAGCCATAGCGCTCTTGGCTTATCTCGGTAATGATGCAGTCGGGGAAGTTTGCCTTGACATACTTTGCTATAGCAGCCGGTATGAGTGCTGCCGGCACTGGAGACACCTTGCAGTCAATATTTTTCCAGACGCCTTTCTTGTTGAATTCCACTTTTGTACCATCGCTTAGGCGACATTCGTAGGAGTTCCAGTCCTTCTCGGCGTAAATGATTTTAGCACCTTTAAAGTTCTTCTGGATGAACGTCCTGACTGCTGCGGGCAGTTGCTCAACGGGAATAGGAGTGTCGTCAGCCATACTGACAGCAGGGATGAGAAGGCATACTAATGCCACGAAGAATGATTTAAAATGTTTCATAACGGATAATTTTTAAAGTGGTCTGAGGCAAAAGTAAAGATAAACTTGGAGATAGAATATACTTTAAGCTATTTTAAGTTCTCCCCTAAAACGAAAACTGGGCAGGCAACGCGCTCTGACGATGAGAGACGCGGTTGTCTGCCCAGTATAGGGTTAGTTTTCTTCTCTAGGGGTTATTCCATGCCGTAGGCGAAGGTGTCGATGTAGTTGTAGGCAACACCTATGATACCGGCAAGTACAACGCCTGCGATACAGATGACGAGGGCTATCTTGGTGTAGGCATCGCTCTTGAAGGCAGGCACGGGGCTGTCGCTCTTGTTGATATACATTGCCTTGACGATGAGCAAGTAGTAGTAGAGAGAGATAACCGTGTTGACCAAGGCTATGAGTACGAGCCACTGGTAGCCTGCGTTGAAGGCTGCCATGAAGACGAAGAACTTAGAGAACATTCCGGCGAAAGGCGGTATGCCAGCCAGAGAGAAGAGGCAGAGCGTCATGAGGAACGCCAGCTTGGGGTTGGTCTCATAAAGTCCGTTGTAGTCGTCCATGCAAATCTTCCCGCTCTTTTGCTCTACGACATTAAGTATAGCAAACACTCCAAGGTCTGCCACCATATAGACGAGCAGATAATAAACGAGTGCCGTCATGCCTTGTGCCGTGCCTCCCATGACGGCGAGGACAAGATAGCCTGCCTGCGAGATGGCACTGAAAGCCATGAAGCGCTTAAGGTTTTTCTGCTGTATGGCGAAGATGTTGGCTATGGTGATGCTGGCAACGATAAGCCAGAAGAGCCCTATGTTCCACTGAGAAGAGAGAGTGGTGTCGGCAAAGGCTTTCATCAAGACCGTCATCAGCACGAAAGCTGCAGAACCCTTGGAGACAACGCTGAGGTAGCCTGTCACCACCGTGGGGGCACCTTCGTAGGTGTCGGCTGTCCAGAGGTGGAAGGGCACAAGCGAAATCTTGAAGCCCATGCCGGCGATGAAGAGCGTAAGCCCCAGAACTGCAAGGAGCAAGTTGTCGGAAAGTCCGGTGAGGATGGCGCCTATCTGGCCGAAATAGAGCGTGCCAGTTATGCCATAGATGAGCGAAACGCCGTAGAGAAGCAATGCACTGGAGAAGAGGGCGAGGAGAATGAACTTAGCTCCTGCCTCGGCACTCTCGTAGCGCCACTTGTCGAAGGCGATGAGGGCTGCCAGGGGCACGCTTGCCAACTCCAGTCCGATGAAGAACATCAGGAAGTGGCCGCTCGATATCATGAAATACATGCCGAGAACGGTGAAGAGCGTGATGATGTAGAACTCACCTTGCTTCACACGGTTTTCGGCGCGCTGAAGCCAGCCGTTTGCCATTAGAAAGACAACGAGAGTACCAACGTTGAGGACAGACTTAACGATGGTCATCATTGCCGTATGGACATACATGCCGCCAAAGGCTGTCTGCTCTATCTTCATATCTTCGCAGAAAGGCACGAGGTTAGCTAGTGTGTGAATACCCAGAAGTATGCATGCAACTATGCCGATGCTGCTGCCCTGAGCGGGTTTCCCATCGCGCGGCTCCTTGCTCATGAAGAGGTCGGCAATGAAAATTATGAGGATAACTGCCAACAAGGACAGTTCTTCACGCATAAATAAGAATTGACTATAATCCATATTCTTTTCAATTATTTAGAAGAAGGGATTGAACGATGCATTAGTTGCAAATGAACTTATGTGGTCAACAATGGGAGCCACTCCTGTGCCGATCATATTGCTCACCCATAGCGGAGCAGTACCGAGGGCTGCTATGCAGAAGATGAGGCAAATGACAGCAAAGCGCTCTTCCCAGCGAGCATCCGTCAGATGCAGATGGTGCTCGTTGGTGGCTGTGCCATAGAGGACCTTGCCCACCAAGCGCAGAATATAGACTGCCGTGATGACTATGCTGGTGCAGCCCGCTATGGTGAGGAAGCGGTGGAAGGTGTCGGCGTGTTCGAAAGCTCCTACAAAAATGGTCATCTCTGCCACGAAACCGCTGAAACCAGGCAAGCCCAGGTTGGCAAGACCGGCTATGACATAGCATACTGCCAGGAATGGCATGATGCGCATAAGTCCGGACATCTCACGAATATCGCGAGTATGGGTGCGACCGTATATCATACCGATAAGCGCAAAGAAGAGGGCTGTCGTCAGACCGTGGGAGAGCATCTGGATGACTGCACCCGTGGCTGCTACCTGATTGACCATAAGTATGCCGAAGAGTACAAGTCCGCAGTGGGACACAGAGCTGTAGGCATTGATATATTTAAGGTCGGTCTGGACGCAGGCTGAGAATGCACCATAGACTACGCTGATACCAGTGAGGATAAGGAAAATCCAGCCAAGGTCTTGCGCTCCCTGAGGCATCAGATACATAGCGATGCGGAAACAGCCATAGCCTCCGAGCTTCATAAGCACACCGGCATGGAGCATGGAAACGGCTGTTGGCGCAGAGGCATGACCGTCGGGGCTCCATGTGTGGAACGGGAACAAAGCGCCAAGCACGCCGAAACCTGCAAACGTGAGGGGGAACCATATATGCTGCACCTCAACAGGAATGGCGTGGGCTCCGTTAGTTTGGTTGGCTATATCGACAATGTTCATCGTTTCGCCACCAGCTCCATAGAAGATGCCGAAGATGCCGCACATAAGGAAGGCAGAACCACCCATGAGCATCAAGGTGAGCTTCATGGCGGCATATTCCTTCTTGCCTGTGCCCCATACTCCGATGAGGAGGTACATAGGGATAAGAGCTACTTCGTAGAACATAAACATGGTGAACATGTCGATGCTTATGAAGAAGCCGAACACTCCGGCGCTGAGCAGCGTGAACCAAAGGAAATACTCCTTGTTCATGTCCCAGGATACGAAGGTTCCGGTGAAGACGATGACGGCAGAGAGCAGCAGCATTGCCACAGAGATGCCATCGACACCTACCGAGTATTTGATATGTAGTGGCTTAATCCAGTCGAAAGAGGCGGTGAAGAGCATCTCTGCATCGTTCACGGCGCGCTCCTGAAGGAACATTACGGTCAGCACTGCAGCTGCTATGAGCAGAATTGTGCTACCTGCAACCATGACCGCACGAATGCCATTCTGACCCTTAACAAGCCAGAGGCCTAACAACATGAGCAGTGGTACTGCAACGAATATAGATAGGAAATTCATAGCTGTGTCGTATTATAGGATCATTATTAACATTAGGATTAGTGCACCAAGTAGGAATATGAAAGCATATTTCTGAATGGCACCGCTCTGGAAACCTCGTATCTGGAAGCCAAGCTCGTGCGTTCCCCATGCAAGGAAATTGAAGAAGCCATCGATGATATGGCGGTCGAACCATGCTATGGGCTTAGAAATGTGCTTGAAGATGATGCGGTGTGTGATGTACTGATAAACCTCGTCAAGATAGAAACGCTTGTATGCCCACTGATGCAGACGTGGCATGGCTGCCTGCAGCTTGTCGGCAACGGGTTGCTTCTCTCCTTTATATATATAGGTAGCAATACATATGCTCACGACAGCTATGACGGTAGAGGTTATAGCTATCTTTGTATCGAGGTGGATAGGATAGTCCAGACCGCTGGCACTGATGAATGAGCCGAAGTTTACAATCCAGCCGCACGTCATGGTGATGAACGTGAGGAAGATAAGAGGAATAGTCATGGTCCAAGGTGCCTCGTGAGGCGTATGGTGAGCATGAGCCTCTTTGTTCTCTGTACCCCAGAAGATGCCGTAGTACAAGCGGAACATATAGAATGCCGTCATGGCTGCAATACCTGTCATAACCCAGCCAACTACGGGGCTATACTGGAAGCAAGCCGTAATGATTTCGTCTTTAGAGAAGAAACCGCTGAATGGCGGTATGCCGCTTATGGCAAGGCATGAGAAAAGGAACGTGAAATGGGTCACAGGCATATATTTCCTCAGTCCGCCCATCTCTCTCATCTCATTGCTGTGGACAGCATGTATGATACATCCTGCGCCAAGGAAGAGGCAAGCCTTGAACATGGCATGGGTGAAAAGATGGAACATTCCAGCCATATAGCCCAGCTGGGCATGGTTGTCGAGCACGGTTTCATGTCCGGGCAAGCAAACTCCGAGGGCTACCATCATAAAGGCTATCTGCGAGATAGTAGAGAATGCCAGCACGCGCTTGATGTCGCTCTGCGCCATTGCCACGGCTGCGGCGTAGAAGGCTGTAAGTACTCCTACCCAAACTATGATGCTCATTGCCTGCGGAGCATATTCTATCCACATAGGAAACATGCGAGCTACCTGATATACACCAGCCACGACCATGGTTGCGGCATGGATGAGCGCGCTGACGGGCGTAGGACCTTCCATGGCGTCGGGCAGCCAGATGTGCAACGGGAACATGGCACTCTTACCTGCACCACCAATAAACATCAGCGTCAGGGCTGTGGGCAGGATGAAACTTCCTGCTGCCATGGCTCGTGAAGCATCAGCTGGAATGAATGCGGCAACGCCGTCGGCAAGCTTCAGCTCGTTGACGAAGGAGAAGCTGAAAGAGCCTGTGTAGTAGCCGAAAATCAGGATTCCTATGAGGAAGAACATGTCAGCAAAACGTGTTACGATGAATGCTTTCTTAGAAGCGGCAATGGCAGCCTTCTGCGTATAGTAGAAACCTATGAGCAGATAGGAGCTTACACCTACGAGTTCCCAGAAAAGGTACATCTGGAAAATGTTTGTTGCCACGACGAGTCCGAGCATGGACATCGTAAATAAACTAAGGAAAGCATAGTAGCGCTGGAAGCCGCGTTCGCCGTGCATATAGCCGAAAGAATATATATGCACCATAAACGAAACTGTGCTGATGACTATGAGCATGATGACACTTATGGGGTCGAGCAATATGCCCATGTCAAAATGCAGTGAGCCAAGCGGCAGCCAAGTAATGTTGTATGGCACGAAAGCTTCATAGACTCCCGACGCTCCACGCCCTACGGTAACGAAATACTCGTATGCCGTGTAGCAGGAGAGCAGGAAGACTACTCCCAGACTGAATGTACCTATCAGTCCTGCAAGCTTATGGCTCAGCTTATTCCCGAAGAGTCCCAACAAGAGGAACGATAGGAAAGGCAGGAGCAGAATTAAAATTGTATATGTAAACATAATCAGTTTTAGTTGTCGAACTTTAAGGAGACTTTTCTATGAGGCAATTATCCCGAAGCAGTATTTCCGAGAATGCAGAGCCTCATCTAGCCTACTCTTTTGCTCATTTTAAAATTTCATCTTCTCCAACTTGCCTACGGAAATATCCTTGAGCTGGCGATAGACATTTATCATAATTGCGATGGCTATTGCACTTTCCGCCGCCGTAATGGCAATAGAGAAGAGTGCGAAGAAGTACCCCTCGTGTCCGTCTTGCCACAGCATTCTGTTGAACACTGCGAAGTTGAGGTCGGTAGCATTGAGCATGAGTTCGATGCTGAGGAGTATTGCCAAGGTGCTCCTACGTGTGAGGAAGCCGAAAATGCCGGCGAACATCATCACTGCGGAGAGGATAAGAATATAGTTCAGTTGTATCATGGCTTTATCTCTTTCTTGCAATTACTAGTGCGGCTACGATGCATGCGAGCAGCAGAACGGAGACAGCCTCAAAGGGAAGCAGGTATCCGTTTTCGCCAGTCGAAAGCATGTGCTGACCTACGTTGTTAATACTTATCATACTGCCCTCTGTAGGTGCTGTGAGCGCTCCTGGAGTCATGAACATGCTATTGAGGAATTTAGCTTTCACAATGGCATAGATGAATGCGCCGAGGCCAGTAAGCGAGAGCAATGCTGAAGCAAAGATTTTGGTACGGGTGTTCTCGCTGAGTTTATCCTTTGCACCTCGTGTGAGGAGTATGGCAAAAACATAAAGCACAACGATACCTCCGCAATATACCATCACCTGAACGCTGCCCAGGAACGTGTATCCAAGCAGGAAATACATACCTGCCACGCCCAAGAGGGCGAAGAACAAGTAGGCGGCAGCACGCAACACGCTCTTTGCCAAGACTGTGGCAAAGGAGGATAGCGCTATCATTACCGCCAATATGACGAACATTATATTATATGCATCCATAGCTTTATTCGGTTTTATTGTTTTCCTGAGGTTTCTCTTCCTTAGCAGCTTCTGCGGCGTTTGCAGTCTCCGGTTTCGGCGCTGCAGGCTTTGGGGCAGCTGCAGGTCGAGCCACAGGCTTACGCTCCTCACACTTACTGCCAGGCTTATTCAGTTGCTTAACGAGTTTTGCACGATCGAACACGGCTGTCTCAAAGCTTTGGTCGAATGTGATGGCATTCTGCGGGCATACGCGCACACAGATTTCACAATACATGCAGATGCCCTGGTCGTAGATGTACTTGTCGAGTACTTTCTTTTTCTTTCCGTCCTCGGTCTCCACCATCTGGCTCGTCACCGTAATGGTGCCGTTGGGGCAGTTCGTCATGCAAAGACCGCAGGCAATACATTTATGTTCGTTGTTCTCGTTGTGAGGCATCACGAGGCTGCCGCGGAAACGGTCGAACATCTTGAGCTCCTTACGGTTTTCAGGATATTGCTCCGTAATCTTTTTTGTAAACAGTTCTCGCATGGTGGTCTTCAGTCCCACGCAGAGAGTCTTCAGTCCGGCTGCCAAGCCTTCAAAATAATTCATTTCTGCCATAGCTCTACACGTTTATTCCCAGTCCGAACACTACGACGAGTGCCATGAGCAGGAGGTTTAACAGGCTGATAGGCATCAGATACTTCCACTCCAGGGAGAGGATGTGATCTATGCGGAGACGGGGGAATGTCCAACGCTCCCACATCAGCAGGAAAATAACGAAGAAAGTCTTACCTATGAACCATACTGCACCAGGTATGGCATCCATGACGCCGTTGAAGCCGTCAAGCCCTGCTATGTGCAACGGAGCCCAACCGCCAAGGAACAGTGTCGTGGCAATACCTGCGGCAATAAAGAGGTTGAGGTACTCTGCCAGATAGAAGAATCCGAAGTGCATGCCCGAATACTCTGTATGGTATCCGGCAGTCAGTTCGCTCTCGCCCTCCGGCAAGTCGAACGGTCCGCGGTTGCACTCAGCATTTCCGGCTATAAGATAGATGAGGAAAGCTATCACGGCAGGCACATGTCCGCGAACGATGTTCCAACCGTTGTCAGCCTGCTGCTGAACTATCTCGCTAATCTGCATCGTGCCGCTCAGGGCAACTACCGTGAGCATCGTGATTCCTATGGAAATCTCATAGCTTATCAGCTGAGCGCCGGCACGCATGGAGCCTATCATTGGGTACTTACTGTTGGAGCCCAGTCCGGCAAGCAGGATACCTACCACACCGATGGAGCTGACGGCGACCATAAAGAACAGTCCGACGTTGAAGTCGATGATGTGTCCGCCCTTGTTCCAAGGCAGGCAGGCGAAAGTCAGCATTGAAGCCGTCACCACGAGGAAGGGAGCAAGGTCGTGGAGGAACATGTCGCTCTTGCGCATGTTGATAATCTCCTTCTGCAACATCTTGAAGACGTCGCTAAACACCTGCAGCAAGCCCCATTTACCAACGCGGTTCGGACCGAGTCGGCATTGGAAGAAAGCGCAGACCTTGCGTTCCATATAAATAAGGACTATGGCAAAGACTGCATAGAGCGTGATGATGAGCAGAGCCACCACAACACATTCTATCAGGATTGCTGCCCACTCGGGCATCATTCCCAACATCCATGCATGGATTGCCGAAGTCCAGGATTGTAAATTAAACATTATCTTGAAATGAGATTTTTGGTTTTAGTTTATCTGTCAATATCGGGAACAACATAATCCAGAGTTCCATTGATTGCCATCATGTCGGCTATGAGTTCGCCGCGGCATGCTGCATCCATTATCCACACGAGCGGCAATCCCGTAGAGCGGTAGTGTAGCCTGTAGGGGCTCTTGTCGCCTGTGCTTTCAAGGTACACGCCAAACTCACCGCGGCTTCCCTCTACGCAACTGTAATACTTGCCTGCAGGAACCTTGATGATGGGCTTCGTCTTAGTCTGGAACGGACCCTCTGGAATATTATCTATCAGCTGCTCTATGATGCAGAGGCTTTGCTCTATCTCGTCCATGCGGCAGAGTAGTCGGGCGTAGCTGTCGCCCTCGGTGCGGACTATCTCTTTGAAGTCCACCCTGTCGTAGGCTGCGTAGGGCTGACGCTTACGCACATCATTGTGCCATCCGCTTGCGCGTCCTGAAGGACCTGTGCAGCCACCGCTGACAACCTGCTCCAGCGTCAGGTTACCCACTCCGATAAGGCGGTTGCGGGCAATGACGTTGTTGATGAAGATGTCATAGTATTCCTTGATGTTCTTTCGCATATATGGGATAAACTCCTTGACGCGCTTCTGGAAGTTAGGATGGATGTCGGCAGCCAGACCACCTATCATGTTGTAGTTGATGATAAGGCGCCCGCCGCAAGTCTCCTCGAAGATGTCGAGAACCTTTTCGCGGTCGCGGAAACCATAGAGGAACGCCGTCGTGGCACCCATGTCCTGACAAAGGCAGGAGAAGAAGAGTATGTGCGAGTCGATACGCTGTAGCTCGTCCATGATGGTGCGCACCACCTGAACGCGGTCGCTCACCTCAATGTTGGCAGCCTTTTCTATTGTCATGCACAGTGCATGGCGGCTCTGCATAGCACCAAGATAGTCCATGCGGTCGGTCAGCGCCAACGTCTGCGGATAGGTGTAGCTCTCGTTCAGCTTCTCTATGCCACGATGTATATAGCCCAGTTTTGGGTCTATCTTCTTGATGCGCTCGCCTTCCAGCGCTACGCGGAAGTGAAGCACGCCGTGGGTAGAGGGATGCTGCGGACCGATGTTCACCATATAGTCCTCTGGAGCAAACACCACATGCTCTGTCTCGGTAATGTTGCCTTCAGCGTCGCGATTGTATTCCACGGTAGTGTCGCTAAGCACCTCGTTCTCCATCTTCAGGGGGTTCTGCTCTTCGGGCTTGTCGTCCTTCCTGAAAGGATAGCCCACCCAGTCTTCGCGCAGGAAGATGCGGCGCATGTCCTTATGACCCAAGAATTTGATACCATAGAAGTCAAGCACTTCGCGTTCATACACCTCTGCGATAGTCCACAAGTCGCTCACAGTGGGTATAAACGGATTTTCGCGGTCGGGTGTGACGGTCTTCACATATTCGCGCTTTCCCGTAGCCGTTGACCACAGGTTATAAACGCAGCCCAGACCTTCCTCGCCCCAGTCCACGCCGGTGATGAGCTCCAGGAAGTCCATCTTCTCTTCGTCGCGCAGGCGCAGCATCTCGTCGTGCAGTGCCTCGGGCTCTACGAGGCGAGGCTTTATCTCGTTCTCTCCGGGAAGCTCAGGCTTCGGGGCAGGCTTGGTTACGGCAGGCTTTGCTGCTGCGGGTTTTGCCTGTGCCTCAGGAGCAGCAGGAGTCTCAGCAGGAGCAGCGGCAGCCTTCTTTGTCTCAGCCACTTCGGGAGTCTGTAAATCTTTTTTCTCTTCCATAATTATGCTTCTTGCTGTTTTTCTACTACTTCCTTAATACTCTCCAGACTCTCGCTGAGCGTCTGCGGGTCTTTCTCCTTGCGGTTTGTCGTACCGAAGAAATTCTCCGCCTTGACGATGCGTTGCAACTGCATCATGCCATAGAGGAAACTCTCTGGGCGCGGCGGACAGCCAGGCACGTACACGTCAACAGGGATAATCTTGTCAACGCCTTTCACTACGTGGTAGGACTTCGTGAAGGGTCCGCCGGCAATGGCACATCCGCCAATAGCCACCACATACTTCGGGTCTGCCATCTGGTCATAGAGACGCTTCAGCACTGGAGCCATCTTGTTTGTGATAGTACCGTTCACCAGTATCACGTCAGCCTGTCGGGGCGAGTTTCTCGTCACCTCGAAGCCAAAGCGGGCGATGTCGTAGCGTGCAGCACAAACAGCCATAAACTCGATGCCACAGCAACTTGTGGCAAATGTCAGTGGCCAGAGCGAGTTGGAACGTCCCCAGTCGAAGAGGTCGTCAAGTTTCTTCACGATGACGTTCACGCCATTCTCGTTTAGCTCCTTTACGAGCTTTTCATACGTTTCGTTGTCGTTGAATTCCTCGTAGGGAATACTCTTGATTTTGGGTCTTTTCAGTTTCATTGCCATCTCAACGCTCCTTTCCTCCAGGCATAAGCCAAGCCCAGAATTAGAATGAAAAGAAAAAAGACAACGCTCAGCAACCCTGCAGGACCGAGGCTTCGCATCACCACTGCCCAAGGGAAGAGGAACATTGTCTCAACGTCGAACATAAGGAAAAGGATGGCGAAGAGATAGTATCCCACGCGGAACTGCATGTAAGCCGAGCCACGAGTAGGAATACCACATTCGAAGGCCTCCTCCTTCTGAGCATTATATGAGCGCGGGGCGAGCAACTTTGCCAACACCCACACAACTCCTACGAATGCCAGACCCGTCACAATGGTAGTGACAAATAAGGTAAAGTTCATAGTTCTAATGTGTATTTTTTATTTTTGGAATTATCCGTACAAAATGCGCGTGCAAAAATACAATAAAGTTTTGAAACTCCACTATCTCCCACCAATATAAATTCAACTATCAACGCCGAAAAGAAGTTTAACCCTCCGAGCCACATGAAAACTCATTGCTGCCGGCTGAAACGAAAAAGAAGGAAAATGCCGGAAAAGTCAGCCAGCGATTTTTGCGAAAGATTTTGACTAAAAAGTAAAAAGTTTTGACACGGGATTTTCTTCAAAATAGAACGCAGATTTGAGGAATTTTTGCAAAGATTTTGACTCTCGGAAAATCCAATAAAGAAATTTTCAGATTACTCAAAGTAATTCTGGAATCCAACAAAGAAATTCTGAAATTCCTCAAAGAAATTTTCATGTTTTTCAGCCGAAAAATCGGGGAAAAGTGGCTC
>JAFYFI010000016.1 GCA_017543785.1 Alloprevotella sp. | reverse complement strand
CACGCTGCGCTGCGCGCTGTGCAGCGACAAGGGTTCGGGTCTGATGTACAACAGCCATGGAACACCCCGTGGACAAGACTTACCCCACGGAGCACATCACAGAACAGCTGCTGCGCGAGGTGCTCGCAGGCTTCACGGGCAACATCATGCAGGTGCCGCCGGCATTCTCTGCCTGCAACATCGACGGCAAACGCGCCTACGAACTGGCACGCAAAGGACGCGAAGTGAAGCTGCAGGCTAAGCCCATACACATAGAGAACATAGAGATAGAGGAGCTGCGGCTGCCCGACTATGTACGCCTGCGCATACAGTGCGGCAAGGGGACCTACATACGCTCCCTGGCTCGCGACATAGGCGAGGCACTGGGCAGCGGAGCACACCTGCTGTCGCTGCGGCGCACACGTGTGGGCAGCATCAGCGTGGAGCAGTGCTGGACAATGGAAGAATTTGAGAACTGGATAGAGAAACAGCAAATAGACTCCACTCCGCCCGAGGGACCACGCCCCAAGGAATATCCCATGGTAAAGAAAGAAAACTGAAAAAACTATAAGATGAAACTTTCACAATTCAACTTTAAACTTGAGCAGGACCAAATCGCCAAATACCCCTCATACGTGCGCGATGACTGCAAGATGATGGTCCTTCACCGCAAGACCGGCGAGATAGAGCACAAGAAATTTGATGACTTGCTGAGCTACTTCAACCCTCACGACCTCTTTGTGTTCAACGACACGAAGGTGTTTCCGGCACGCCTCTACGGCAACAAGGAAAAGACGGGAGCCACCATCGAGGTGTTTCTGCTCAGAGAACTGAACCGCGAGCTTCGCCTCTGGGACGTGCTGGTAGATCCTGCACGAAAGATACGCATAGGAAACAAGCTCTATTTCGGCGAGGACAACAGCATTGTGGCTGAGGTCATCGACAACACTACAAGCCGCGGACGCACACTGCGCTTCCTCTACGACGGCGACCACGAAGAGTTTAAACGCTCACTCTACGCCCTCGGCGAGGCTCCCATACCTCGCTTCGTGGGTCGGGGCAGCGAGCCAGAGGACCTAGAGGCTTTCCAGTGTATCTTCGCCAAGAACGAAGGCGCCGTCACGGCTCCTACGGCAGGCATGCACTTCTCAAAAGTGACGATGAAGCGTATGGAGATACAGGACATCGACACGGCTTTCATCACCCTGCACTGCGGCCTCGGCAACTTCCGCCAGACCGACGTGGAGGACCTGACAAAGCACAAGATGGAGAGCGAGCAGATGATGGTAGGCGAAGAGTGTTGCAAGACGGTGAACCGCGCCGTGGACGAGGGAAGGCAGATACTCGCCGTAGGCACCACGGTGCAGCGTGCGCTGGAGGTTTGCGTAGGTCCCGACGGACACATCAAGGAGTACGAAGGCTGGACAAACAAATTCATCTTCCCGCCTTATGACTTCAACGTGGCAACATCAATGCTGGCAAACTTCCACTTGCCCTATAGCGTCATGCTGATGCTCACAGCTGCCTTCGGAGGATATGACTACACTATGGCTGCCTACGAAGAGGCTCTGAAGAATGACTATAAGTTCGGTCCCTTCGGCGACGCCCTGCTCATCGTTGACTGATACGACTGTGCAGAAAAACGCTCCCCGCCATAAGACTCAGCCCCCGAAGGGCAACGAAAATGACAAGGCTCTGCTCTACGTGGCTTTCGGCTCCAACGAGGGCAACAGGGAACAACTCATAGCACAGGCTGCCCAGAGGCTGGGCGAGCGCATAGGAAGGCTCATCAAACTCTCTGCGCTCTACGAGACTGAGCCTGAGGGATTCGTTTCGGAAAATCTCTTCATGAACGCCGCCGCCGCTTATGAGACAAGCCTCAAAGCCAGCAAGATACTCGGGATAAGCCAGGAGATAGAGCGCGAGCTGGGCAGACGGCAAAAGAGCCGGGATGGGATTTACCACGACCGCAGCATAGACATTGACTTACTGTGGAAATCGGACGAAACAGTGGATTCTCCTTTACTCACACTGCCACATCCCAGAATGAAAGAAAGGCTCTTCGTCATGGAACCGTTCGCAGAGATTGCCCCTCTGCTGTCCCTCGACGGCGAGAGCATAGAGAGCCTGGCGCAAAGGCTGAAAGAGAGATAACGGCAAAGAAGCCTTATCGCACAAAAAAAAGAACACACACTCTAACCTTGACAATACTTTATTGATGAAAATAGACTGGCAGAAAATATGGATAAAGTCTGTGGAATACTTCTTCCACTGCTCATCCTTGCTCCCCATGTGGTTCCACTACATCCTCTCCACTCTGATGTTTCCCATACTCTACTGGGTGGTGCGCTACAGGAGAAAGACAGTGCGCGAAAACCTCAGAGCCTCTTTCCCGGAAAAGTCGAAATGGGAGTTGAGCCAGATAGAACGGCGTTTCTATGGTTTCTTCTGCGACTACATCGTTGAGACGTGCAAACTGGTTACTATATCGAAAAAGAACATCATGCGCCGCATGACGTTCGAGGGTATAGAAGAGATGAAAAAATCCTTCGACAACCACGACTTGGCCATTCTCTACCTGGGACACTTCGGCAACTGGGAATGGATAAGCACCATAAGGCTATGGACAGGTGAAATAAATACGGCTCAGCTATACAAACCCCTGAGAAACGCGGGGTTCGACTCTATCTTCTACAAACTTCGCTCGCGCTTCGGAGGAGAGAACATTCCGAAGGACGATGCACTCAGACGCATAGTGAAATACAAGGCTGAGAACAAGAAAACACTCATCGGCTTCATCTCCGACCAGTCGCCAAAGCCTCAGAGCATCCACGACTGGGTGATGTTCCTCAATCAGCCTACTCCCGTATTCACCGGTGCAGAACGCATAGCCAAGAAGATGAACTGCGCGGTGTACTACGCCGACGTGACACGCTTGAAACGCGGACACTACCACTGCAAACTCGTACGCATGACCGACGACGCCACAAGCATGCCCAACTGGCAACTCACGGAGGAATATATGCGCCTGATGGAGCAATCCATACAGCGCCAGCCTGAGCTCTGGCTCTGGAGCCACAAGCGATGGAAACACAAAGAACTGGTGCCAAAAGACTTTAAAGATAAAAAAATTGAGATATAGGTTCTTGGGGTCGTGGAATAGAAGAATGACTACGCACTCAAAAAACCTAAAAAAACCAACAAACGCAAAAAACTAAAGACTCAAAAAAACTAACCCAAAATGAAACACCTTATCCTCTCTACGTTGCTGCTCTTTGCAGCCTGCCTACCTGCATCGGCGCAGGTGGAAATAGACACTAAAGCCTTGCTAGGCACATGGACTACCAAAAAGGACATGGCTTTGGTGGAGATGACCTATGCAAAACATGGCAAGATGGAGTCTCGCATAGAGCTCAACGCATCGCAACTGCAAGGCTCCATAATCATAAAATCCAGCGGCACATGGCGCGCCGAGAGCGACAGCATTGTGCAAGTTATCGACCCTAACAGCATCAGCGTGAAGTATAACGGCTCGAACAATGCCATAGGTGCGCAGATAGAGTCGATGGTGAGTGCCAACAAAGAAAAGATGTTTGGCCAATTTGGTGCCGGCAAAGGAGAGATTGTACTGAGAAACGTCGTTGTTGCCGACAACCTCCTCATCTTCTCCCAAAAGTTTCCTTCGCTCGACGGTAGCTTGAAGGAAGAGAAGGTCGTCATGCGCAAGGAAGAATAGAAACTCCCCACAAGAACATATACACTACATCACTCCCCCCACACTACCCTATGGCTAAAGACGAGCTAACACCGATGATGAAGCAGTTTTTCGACCTCAAGTCGAAGCATCCCGATGCCATACTGCTCTTCCGCTGCGGCGACTTCTACGAGACCTATTCGAAGGACGCCTTAGTAGCTTCGCGTGTGCTCGGCATAACGCTGACGAGGCGCAATAACGGCAAGAACGGAGCCACGGAAACCGAGATGGCTGGCTTTCCGCACCACGCGCTCGACACATATCTGCCACGACTCATCAGGGCTGGCTACCGAGTGGCTATCTGCGACCAGCTGGAAGACCCTAAACTCACCAAGAAACTCGTGAAGCGCGGCATCACCGAGCTCGTCACTCCCGGCGTAGCTCTGGGCGACAACGTGCTTACTACTCGCGAGAACAACTTTCTGGCTGCGCTGGAGTATGGCAAGGCTTCGCTGGGACTCTCGCTGCTGGACATCTCTACAGGAGAATTTCTGGTGGCTGAGGGAACGGCAGAATACATCGACAAACTCCTGGCAGGTTTCGCGCCGAAGGAGGTACTGGTGATGAGAGGCAAGAAAGACCGCTTTCAGGAAATGTTCGGCGTGAAATATTTTGTGTTCGAACTCGACGACTGGGCTTTCTCCCCACAGACGGCAAAGGAAAAGCTGAACAGCCACTTCAAGGTGAAAAACCTGAAGGGCTTCGGCGTGGACCACCTGAAGAGCGCCATCGTGGCAGCGGGAGCCATCATGTGCTACCTCGAACTGACGCAGCACATGCAAACGGCTCACATCAGCCGCCTCTCACGCATCGAGGAGGATAAATACGTCAGGCTGGACCGCTTCACCATAAGAAACCTTGAGCTCACCGAGTCAATGGCGCCCGACGGGGCTTCGCTGCTCAGCGTGACCGACCATACACTGACGCCCATGGGAGCCCGACTGCTGCACAGGTGGATTCTGTTCCCGCTGAGGAGCATTCAGGACATACAGGCGCGCCACGACAGCGTGGAGGTGTTCTTCCGCCAACCGAACTTCCGCGAGCTTTGCGAACTGGAACTCTCGCGCATCGGCGACATGGAACGCATCGTTTCAAAGATTTCCGTAGGGAGGGTTACACCTCGCGAGATGCAGCAGCTGCGCATTGCACTGGAGAGCGTGGCAAGGCTACGCGACGCATGCAAGGCTCTCGACGACAAGAATATGCGTCAGCTCGGCGACAGGCTAGACCCCTGCCAGGACCTGCGCGACCGCATACTCCACGACTTGCTGCCCGACCCGCCTGCGCTTGTGGCAAAGGGCAACGTCATAGCCGCTGGAGTGAACTCCGAACTCGACGACCTGCGCAACATTGCCTACTCAGGGAAAAGCTATCTGCTGCAGATGCAACAGCGCGTGATAGAGGCCACGGGCATTCAGAGCCTGAAGATTGGCTACAACAATGTCTTCGGCTACTACATGGAGGTGCGCAACACCTACAAAGACCTCGTGCCGCAGGAGTGGATAAGGAAACAGACCCTGACGCAGGCAGAGCGCTACATCACCCAGGAACTGAAGGACTACGAAGAGAAAATCCTGGGCGCCGAGGACCGCATATTGTCGCTGGAGGCTCAGCGATACAATGAGCTGGTGGCTTTCGCTGCGCTATTCATCAAACCGCTGCAGACTGCCGCAGGCATACTCGCCACACTCGACTGCCTGCTCTCGCTGGCAAACGTGGCAAAGAAGAACAACTACGTAAGACCCATCATAGACGACAGCCTGACCATCGACATCAAGGCTGGGCGCCATCCCGTCATAGAGACACTCATGCCGGCAGGCGAAGAATATGTGCCCAACGACATTCTGCTCGACCACGACAATCAGCAAATCGTAATCATCACTGGTCCCAACATGGCTGGTAAGAGTGCGCTGCTGCGACAGACGGCACTCATCACGCTGATGGCACAAATGGGTTCCTTCGTACCTGCCGAGAGCGCACACATCGGCATCGTGGACAAGATATTCACCCGCGTAGGAGCCAGCGACAACATTTCCATGGGCGAGAGCACCTTCATGGTGGAAATGACCGAGGCGGCAAACATCATGAACAACCTCACAGACCGCTCACTGGTGCTCTTCGACGAACTGGGACGCGGCACGTCAACATACGACGGCATCTCCATAGCATGGGCTATAGTGGAACATCTGCACGAGGTAGAGGGACACAGGGCGAGGACACTCTTTGCCACACACTACCATGAACTCAACGAGATGGAAAAACTCTTTCCGCGCATAAAGAACTGGAACGTATCGGTGCGCGAAGCCAACGGACGCGTGGTGTTCCTGAGAAAACTGCAGCGCGGTGGTTCGGAACACTCCTTCGGCATACACGTGGCACGCCTGGCTGGTATGCCAGGGAGCATAGTGAAACGCTCGGAGCAGATACTGAAAGAACTTGAGAAGAACACCGACAAGGGAGCTCCTGCCAAGATGGAACAGCTTGCCACGGTGGGAGCCGACAAGGGTATGCAGCTAAGTTTCTTCCAACTAGACGACCCCATACTGCAGCAAATACGCGACGAGATACTCAACCTCGACATCAACAACCTCACACCGCTTGAGGCTCTCAACAAACTGGGAGAAATCAAACGCATCGTAGGAGGGAAATAGGTGCTTTAGGCAACTGGCGCACAGGCTGCTTTTTTGCGTACAGCAATAAAATACTTACAAAAAATATCCCCGACGACACTCTTCTGTTTTGGAAGAATGTCGCCGGGGATTTTTAGAATAGTTTAATCAGTCAACTTTGGCCTTGATAAACTCGCGGTTGAGGCGGCTATGTTGGCTATGGTCTCGTTCTTGGGGCAGAGACGGGGGAGAGTTACTCCCAATCTTCATCTATACTGCCCCAATAGTCGCGTCCACGCATCAGTCCGCCGTCAACTTCGCCAGAGCCTATACCTCCAGTATTGCCTCCCTCCCCCTCTACATTATAGGAGTCTTTCAGGAAAGGAGCCTGTGCCTCGAGGCAGTGGGCCTCGAGGACAGGGGTTATATACTTTCTTTTACCTTTCATAGGGCTTATCTTTTCATTTTGTGATGAGTACTTTCTTGCCGTTCTTTATGACGATGCCGCGGCTGGGCTGGCTGACGCGCTGACCTTGCAGGTTGTAGATGAGTCCGCTGTCCTTCACGTTTGTGAAGATTTCATACTCGTTGATATTCGTCGTCGGGTCGTCGGCGAAAGCTATGCCAAGCTGGCGTGCGCCGAAGCTGAGCATATCGGTGGGCACCTGCAGGTAGGCACGCTTTGCGGCAAGGGTGGAGCCTTCGCTCAGCACCTTGAACATAAAGTCGTCGCCTTCCTTGGCCAGTACGAAGTTGCTCATGTCGCCTTCGGTCTTTGGCAGTGGCCCTGCCGTGAGGTTGGCTTTGAGCATGTTCACGTAGTAGGAAGAAGAGCTGGCATAAGGAATCTTATAGGTGTCGCCAGGTGTGCCCTTCAGGAGCAGACCGGTGCCGGCAGGAACATCATAAACGCGGAGCAGCAGCACGACGTTGGTGCTCTTGTTGAAGCCTGCTGCGATATATGCACGTACTTCGCTGCCTGTGAAGTCGAGGTCCTGGTCGCAGCTGAAGGTGGCCTGTTCGTTGGCAAGGGTGATAAACTCCTTGGTAGAGGTAAATGTTGCTACGACATTTACGTTGCCGCTGACGTTAACTATGGTGTAGCTTCCGCCGGCAACACTTGCCGTAACGTCAATGCCGTCAACTACGAGTGAGGAGAGCACGGCATCGGGGTCGTCGGTAATGGTGAGCACCACGTTGTCGCCATACTGTGGGTTGTAGTTGTCGGCTGTGACGCCGCCGCCTGTGATGCTTACGGTATAGGTTTCCTTCTCCCACGTTGCTGTATATGTGCGGTTGCCGGTGCTGCCAGTGGCTATCACCACGGCGTCGGAGGCGGCAGGAAGACCTGTTCCCGTCCAACCGGCAAAGACGTAGTGTTCCTTAGTAGGATTATTGAGCGCTATGTCGCTGCTCTCGATGGTGTAGGTAGTAGGATTGTCGGTCGTCAGGCTGCCACCGTCGAGGTTGTAGGTGATGGTGTAAACCGTTGGAGTCCACTGAGCGGTGAACGTGATATCTTCGTTGGGCATCACAGCAGGAATTTCTTTGTCCCAACCAGCAAAGTCGTAGCCTGTGCGTGTGGGGGCTTCGGGTGCTGTGACGGCAGCTTGATAGTCGAGAGTGATGGGAGCAACGTCCGTTCCGCCATTGCTGTCGAACGTGAAGGTGTATTGGTTTATCTGCCACGTTGCAGTATATGTGCGGTTGCCGGTGCTGCCTGTGGAGACGGTCACCTCGGTAGCTGCAGCGGGTAGGTCTGCGCCCGTCCAGCCCATGAAGGTATAGCCTGTGCGTGTGGGATTGTTCAGGGTGAAGGCTTCGCTCTCGATGGTGTAGGTCTCGGGGTTGGTCAGGCCTTCTGCCGGGCTGCCGCCAGCGAGCTCATAGGATATGCTATATACTATAGGTGTCCATGTAGCCGTGTAAGTGCGTTCGCCAATTGAGCCCGCGGGTATTGTGACATTGGCTGTTGTTTCGCTAAGCCCCGTTCCCGTCCAGCCTGCAAAGTCGTAGCCTGTGCGTGTGGGGTTGTTCAGGGTGATGGCAGCGCTTTCTATGTTGTAGGTCTCAGGGTTGGCTGTAGCCACCGTTCCGCCTGCCAAGTCGTAAGTGATGGCATAGTTGATGGGGGTCCATGTAGCCGTGTAAGTGCGTTCGCCAATTGAGCCCGCGGGTATTGTGACATTGATAGTTGCTTCGCTAAGCCCCGATTCCGTCCAGCCTGCAAAGTCGTAGCCTGTGCGTGTGGGGTTGTTCAGGGTGATGGCTTCGCTCTCGATGGTGTAGGTTTCAGGGTTGGCTGCAGTTGCCGTTCCGCCTGCCAGGTTGTAAGTGATAGCATAACTTATAGGTATGAAAGTTGCTATATAATTCAGATTATAATAGCCACCTGCGGTGAATGGGTTGACAAAGTCGGGACCAACCATTTCAATGGGTTCTTCATCTTCAATGGCCCATAGCAGACTGGTCAGTTCGTAGCCTTCCTCGGCAGCAACGCTTGCCGTGAAATCTCCGCCCAACGGAATCAGCACTTTCTTCGTTTCTCCTGCACCAGCTGTTTCTCCGTTAACGTCCATCGAACCTTGTCCGTTGACAGTGTAGGTAACGACATACGACCACGTTGTTACGTTCGAGAAGTTGCGCCAGCCTGTTGCTTCCTGATAGTCGGCAGTGGAGCCTCCGGGAATGCTGAGCTCGGCATTTGCGTAAGCACTGGAGTTGAAGGCATTGTCGGCAATGGCTATCGGGGCTACTTGATGTGTCTTGACAAGCGTAAGACTCGAGAGGTTGCTTACATCGGGTATGGCCGTAACTTTAGGACCAAACTCTATCTTTGTTACATTATTATAGAAAGGTGTAGAGAGGTTCTGGGTGCCGCCCATGGTAATGTTGCGACCCTGGTAAACCTCAACGTTGTTCATGTCGCAGAACTGAGGCCAGCTATTGTCGCAGACAAAGGTAATGGGAGTCTCTGCGTCCTCTATCCTCAGGCTAAACAAGTCGCTATTGATGTTTGTGAAGGCATAGTGGCCTATGCTCTGCACACTGGCGGGGATAGTCACTCCTCCAAGATTATCGCAGTTTTCAAAAGCGCTCTTGCCAATGGTTATAAGGCCCTCGTTGAGGCTGACACTGGTTATGGCTGTGCCCTTGAAGGCTTCGTCGCCTATACTGGTCACACCACTCGGCAACTCAAGAGAGCTCGCCAGACTGCTACATCCTGAAAATGCTTTTGCCCCGATGCTCGTAAGTCTGCTCGGTTCAGCAAACGAAACACTGACAAGATTGGTGGAATTCTCATATTCGCCCTCTCCAATGGTCGTTACGTATGGTCCGAAAGTTAGATATTGCACCTTTTTGTTGAACATCGATGCCGTAAGGAAGGATGTGTTTCCCTCTCTTGCCGTCCTGATAATATCACGACCTATATATGCATCCCAAATTGACGCAACATTATAGAAAGGCATATCGTCGCTACCCGAAGAACCGCTGTCGTAGATGGTCAGCGGCGTTTCGCTGTCTTCTATCCTGACGAAGATGGAGGCCTCTGAGTTAAGATACCAGAATGCCGTAGCGTGAAGGGTTGTAATTCTCGCAGGAATAGTGGCTTCCGTGAGATTCATACATGATGCGAAGGCATACTCTGGTATCTCAGTCATCTTTCCGCCTATTACTGGTTGTCCGATGGCTGTGCCCTGGAAGCAGTAGTCGCCCATGGTCTCTAAGTTATCCAAATTTCCGCGAATGGTTGACAGATTGCTGCAGTTCTTGAACAAGCCTTCCGGGAAACTGCTGACGCATTCGTTCACCTCCAAACTTGTTGTGATGGGGGGGAAGGGCGAATCGGTGACGCCCACGATATTTCTGTACAGCACTACATCAAAGTATCCTGCAGCACTGCCGCAACCTTCAAAGATGATACGTGAATTGTCGAGCGTCAGCGGAGCGGCATCTTCTGCTCCTAGAAAAACTGCAGCCGTAAGGTTTGAGCGATACTCGAATGCGCCCTTTCCTATGCTCGTAACTGATGCGGGAATTGTGATGTAATCCATATTGTTGCTGGCTGAAGGATTCACATAGAAAGCCCACTCTTCTATCGTCTCCAGTCCCTCGTTGAGGACTATCCAGCTCAGGTTGCCGCAGTATTCAAACGACTCCGCGCCCAGCGTGCGCATCGTCGAGGGCAACGTCACTGCAGTCAGGCTATTATTATTCTGGAAACCCATACTCGCCACTGACGTCACGGTGTAGGTAGTGCCTTCCCACTCTACCGATTCGGGAATGACTATTTCTCCATACTCTGTAGAAGAAGACACCTGCTTCACGGAAACGGTCTTGCTGACATCGTCCGTCACCGTATAGACAAAGTTGTCCACGGTGAAAGTCTGCTGCGCCATCGACGTGACCGCCACGAACAGCAGAGCACAAATTAAGTGAAATTTCTTTTTCATAAAACTTTATAATTTATTGTTTTAACTGTGTTACGCCTGCAAAAATACCATGGCTCCGCCCAACTCGTCTTTCATTTTTGCAAAACTTTGTCCCACATTTGCAAAGGCCGTAAAAATGGCATGTAGCGCCGCATTTCGACTATGTTGCATTTTGTACTTTTGCACATCTATGATACATTCCATCTCCTCTCTCGCACCGTTTTTCGTATGCAGTTTCATAGCGATAGAATTGCTACTCAGCAGGCGCAACGCAGCAAAGCAATGCCTGCTGCTGTGGGCAGTTGCCTCTATGGTGCTCTACGCCTGCCACGCGCTCTACTTCTTCCACATCGACGCGGCAAGGGTATGGCGGCATGTCGTCTATACTTTCTGCAATCTGAGCATCTATCCGCTATTCCTGTTCTACATCGGCAGGCTCACCGGCAACGTCTCTCTCACTCGGCACCCTGCGACGTTGTCGGCTGCGCTCGTGCCCCCAGTGATGGGGGGGGTATTTTTGTTAATACTGCCTGCGTGGATGTCGGAGAGCGAAGCATCTGCCTTCTACGAACGCTTCCTCTATGGCGACTTTCAGGCAGAGCTCACGGGAGCAGCACTCACAGCTTCATGCGTCACTCTGATATGCCGCGTGGTAAACGTAGTGCAAATCATCATAGTGTTAACACTGTGCTACCGCATGCTTATGGACTACGACAGAAAACTCAAGTTCTACTATGCCGACGACGATGCCTACAGCCTCAGCCACATACGCAAGCTTCTGGTTCTCATGGGAGTGACAGCATTAGCATCCATAGCAGCCAATGCTTTGGGCGTTTCCTTCTTCTTCGCCAACAAAACATTCCTTCCACTTGTGTCACTTCTCTTCTCGGCTCTCCTGTTTCTCATCGGCTACGTGGGGCGACACACTGAAGCTGTGCAGATGCCCGAGGAAACTGGAGAAATCGTCTCTTCCAGCAATGTGCGTCACGAAGCACTCAAAGACATAATGCAGACTCTGGACGTATGGATGAAACAGCAAGAGGCGTTTCGCAAGCCCGACCTTAAACTGCAGTATGTTGCTCAGGAATTATCCACCAACCGCACATATCTCCTTGAGGCACTGAAACAGGAAGCGGGGCAGACTTTTTCGGAATACGTAAACCGCCTTCGCATCGACTACGCGCGGCAGCTCATGAAGGAACACCCGGAGTGGGACAAAGCACATATAGCCGAACTCTCGGGCTATTCCTCCCGCTCGTCGTTCTACCGCAATCTGAAAATTTACTCAAAGGGCTAATACGTTTTCTTGCGACGTCAGAGAAAAGAATAAAAAAGCGCTTTGTCAAAATCAATCATTTCGCTAAGCGCTTTTGCAACACGTCAGCCCCTTTGGGCGCAGGTCAAAGGTGGCTGGGGTTGCAGATAAAAAAGCGCTTAGTCAAAATCAATCATTTCGCTGAGCGCTTTTGCAACACGTCAGCCCCTTTGGGCGCAGGTCAAAGGTGGCTGGGGTTGCAGATAAAAAAAGCGATTAGTCAAAATTCTTTATCTGCGACCCCCTGATTTAAGTGGGTCTAGAATCGCTACAAAATCATCAACGCGAAAAAAGGCGCGAAAAACCCCCGTTTTTTGCAAATAGCGGAAGTCTTTGATTTTTAACTCGATACAAAATTTTAGCTCGGATTTTCGTTTGATTTCTGGAAATCCGAGCCACTTTTCTGCGATTTTTCCGCTAAAAAATGCGCTCATTCCTTTGAGAAATTCTGAAATTACTTTAAGTAATTCCGAAATTACTTTGAGTAATCTGAAAATTTCTTTGGCGGATTTTCGCGGAGTCAAAATCTTTGCAAAAATTTCTCAAATCTGCGTTCTATTTTGCAAAAAATCGCGTGTCAAAACTTTTTACTTTTTCGTCAAGATTTTTTACCTGAGCATCGAAATACTCTCCCCGCACAGGACACTACCCCCCAACAAACCAACGCACATAAAAAACTCGTGCCGGCAAGCAAGATGCAAGTCGGCACGAGTCTTTTTT
>JAFYFI010000146.1 GCA_017543785.1 Alloprevotella sp. | reverse complement strand
GTCGGTAGCGTTCATAATAAAAGGAGTATTTTACTTTCTTCGTGCAAAGTAAAATACTCCTTCTGTATGTAGAAAAGACGTTCAACGTCTAATCAATGGGCCGGCTGGTCCTCCTCCCGGGTCACTGGGGTCGAACCACCTTTGGTACCATTTTCCTTTCAGTTCTCTATCAAGACGCTTTAACTTCTGTTCCTTCTCCCACTTCTTCTTCTCTTCGGGAGTCATGGACTCATAGTAAAAGCCACCTATGGCCAGAAGTATTAGGATAGGCAGAATTATGTAAAGGAAAAATTCAATAGTCATAGTTTATATCGTCTTTTCTTACCACAAATATAGAAACAATATTCCATATCCGCAAACATTTCACTGTTATTTTTGATAGTCTCACGCCATGGAGAACGCTTATCAGTAACAAAAAAGGCGGATTAATCGCAGAAAACATCACTCCTGTCGTGGTCAGAAGTCCTCGTCGGTTTCGCGATGCAGGCGGTCGGGCGGTGTCTGTGCCAGGCTCTCCGCGTTGTAGTGTGAGCCGTAGCTCAGGTCGAGGCCCGCGTCGAGCAGCTGCTGCGCCAGTGCCGGGCGTCCGCGAAAGCCGTGGACGGTCCACTTCTGAGTGGGTCGCTGCTCCTTGTAGGCAGCCAGAAGCTTGTCGAAGGCGCGTACGCAGTGGATGGTGACGGGTTTGTGGACGTCTTCGGAGATGGCGATTTGTTCGGTAAAGAGTGTCTCCTGCAGGTAGATGTCGCCGCGCAGGCGGTCGAAACCACATTCGCCTATGGCTACTACCTGCGGCAAGGTGGCTATGGCGCGCAGGTTTGCCAGCATCGTGCGGCAAGCCTCGGCATCGTCGGTCCACCATGGGTGTATGCCGGCAGAGTAGAGTGCTCCCTCTCGCCAGGCGAAGCCTTCGGGCTGGAGCATAGCCTCGCGCGGCAGGTTTATGATGGCTGTGCCGGCAGGGGCGTTGAGGTTGTGGGTGTGGAAATCGAACATATACTGACCTATGGTACGGGGTCGTAACCGCTACCTCCCCAGGGGTGGCAGCGGAGTATGCGCTTTATGGCGAGCCAGGAGCCTTTCAGTGCACCGTGCTTTTGCAGAGCCTCGATGGCATACTGCGAGCATGTGGGCGTGAAGCGACATGCCGGCGGCGTGAGCGGCGAAATGGCGCGCTGGTAGAAGCGTATGGGGGCGATGAGTATGCGGGAGAGTAGCGACATGGTGCAGAAAGGTATGGGGAAAGGAGCTATTTTACTAAAGAAGGAAGACTCTCGGAAAACTGCATGAGCAGACGTCGCATGGATTCGTCAACACGTTGTGAGGGTATGGGCTTGTCGGCGAGCCAGAGGAAAGCCAGGTGCAGACCCTTTCCCTCGGGCAGGGCATTTTCGAGCAGAAATTTCCTTGTCCTGTAAGCCTCGCGCAGTTGTCGTTTGGCGCGGTTGCGGTCCACGGCATGGTGCAGCTTGCGCTTTGGCACGCTCAGCAGTACCTTTACGCGCGCCTTTTTGTCATTGGGTGTGAAAGCAACTACGCGCCCTACGGCGCGCAGCGGATAGACAGCCGCTGACTTTGTTGGTGCGGCGAAAAGTGCTTCTATGTCGGAACGGAGACAGAGGTGCTCCGCCTTTGGGAATGTGAATATCTTCACGTTTGGCTTTCTAACTTTTTCAGATAAAGATCCAAAGAACCCGTGATGGAAGGCGCTTCGGCAGAGGGAGCCTCCAGGTCGAGACGCAGTCCGGCGTCGTGTATGGCCTTTGCCGTGGTCTTGCCCCAGCAGGCTATCTTGAGCTTGCCCTGGCGGAACTTGGGGTAGTGTTGCAGCAGCGACTCTACGCCGCTTGGGGTGAAGAGCACTATCATGTCGTAGCCGCGCAGAGAGCGGGGCATTTCGTTGCTCACAGTGCGATACATGACACAGTCGGTGTACATGATGCCTTTCTCGTCGAGAAGTTTGGAGTTTTCGCCACTGTGAACGTCGCTTTGCGGAATGAGGAATTTCTCCGTCTTGTGCTTAGCCATGAGCTGAATGAGCTCAGGCCATTTGCCCGTGTTGGAAAAGAATACTTTGCGCTTTCTGTACTGTATGTATTTCTGAATGTAGAGTGCCACAGTTTCAGAAATGCCGAAATACTTCATGTCGTCGGGGACGTTGACGCGAAGTGCCTTGCAGAGGGTGAAGAAATGGTCTATGGCATGGCGAGAGTTGAACACGACGGCGGTGTGGTCCAGTATCTGGACTTTCTGCTTGCGGAACTCTTGTGCAGTGATGCCTTCCACCTTGATGAAAGGGTGGAAGATGAGTTCTACGTCGTGGTTTTTCTCAATGTCAAAATAGGGGGATTTTTCTGATGTGGGGGCGGGTTGAGAAATTAAGATCTTCTTCATCTTTCTTTGCGGACGGAGCAGTCTCTAAAAAATGTCTGTTAGTGTTGTGTTTGAACTTAAAAATTCTATGCCTTTCCACAAAAAGAAGAGCGGCAGAATTTCTAGGGTGCAAATGTACAAAAATATGTGGGAAAATGAGGTCTTAAATGCTGAAAATATGCGAATTTCGTTAAAAAGCAGGAAAATTTTGAACAATCCGTATATGCCAAGCAGGATATATGGTATGTAGGAATGGACCTCGTAGTAATATACTTTTGCCAAGCCGGCGAAGAAAAAGAGTATTGCCGCTGTGGCTGTGGCAAGTAGGAAAGATGCCCTCCACTGCTTCACGGCTTCGGAGCTCCAGAAGATGGCGTTTATGAACGACTGGAGCAGCAGGCGTACAAACAGGACGACGAAGACGGCGCCTATGGCTATGGCTATCGTGAGCCATGAGCGGGGCTCAGCGGGGGAGAGGCTGGAGCCGAGACCTGAGGCGGAGTAGCCTACAAAGATGAGCGTTATGGACGCGGCAAGGAAGGTGAAGAGATAGTCCCACCAGTGGAGCGAGAGCGAGGGCACCTCGGTGTCAGGGGCATTCACCGCCTGCCACCAGCCAGCGTGCAGCAAACTGCGAAAACGCAGAAATGTGGCTGTGAGTGCGAAGAGCGCCAGCATCCAAAGCCCCACGGCGATGATGTCGTTCTCCTGCTGGTAGGGCAGTGGCTCGCCCGGAATGCCGTCGAGGAGGGTGGCTGTGCGGGCAGGGGCGGGCAGGGAGAGAGCCTTGGAGAGCTGCGGTCCGAGACTGTCGGGTTTGCTGCCGACAACACTCCATGCTGCGGTGTCGCAGACTTGCTGCTTCCCGGCAAGGAGCAGATGCGTGAGGTCTATGTTGTCGGCTGGTGTAATCATAGGGCTGCGTATTTTCTGACAGACTTATCCCAAAGCGGCGTTGTCTCGGCAAGGCGCACAGCCTCTTCGGGCGTAGATGCCACCTGCCAGATGAGAGCATGCTGCTCGCGCATGAAGCGGTGCTCTACGGCACGGCTGAGTTGTTGCAGCAGCGGCGTATAGTAGTCCTCGGTGTTGAGCACGATGACAGGCTTGAGATATATTCCAAGCTGTTTCCAGGTGATAATCTCAAGCAGTTCCTCCATGGTGCCTACTCCGCCGGGCAGGGCAATGCAGGCTCCTGAGAGGTCTGCCATGCGCTGTTTGCGCTCGTGCATATCCTCCGTGACGATGAGTTGGCTCATGCCGTTGTGCTGCCAGTTTTGTTCCACCATAAACTTGGGAATGACACCGATGGCTTTGCCGCCAGCCTGCATGCAGGCGTTTGCCGAGGCTGCCATGAGCCCGAGGCGTCCGGCGCCGTTGACCAGGGTGTGGCTGCGCTGGGCTATCACCTCGCCCAGGCGTTGCGCCGCGCTGACAAACACCTCGTCAACCTGTCCGCTCGAAGCTCCATATACTGTTATGTTCATCGTGGCTGTCGTTGCTGAGGGTTATAATGCAAAAACTTTCTTTATATCCTCAACGCGGTTGAGCTTTTCCCATGTAAAGAGTTCTACGTTGAGCGTCATCGTGGTGCCGTCGGGGCGCTCAAAGACTTTCTCCTTGAAGCGTGGGTTGTGGCCCATGTGTCCGAAGCGTGCCGTCTCCTCGTAGATAGGGTTGCGCAGGCACAGGTCGCGCTCTATGGCATAGGGCGTGAGGTCGAAGAGGCGGCCGATGATTTCTGCAATTTCTCCGTCGGACTGGCTCACGTGTTTCTTGCCGTAGGTGTTGACATAGATGCTCACAGGCTTAGCCTCGCCAATGGCGTAGCTCAGCTGCACAAGCATCTCGTCGGCAACGCCGGCAGCCACCATGTTCTTGGCTATATGTCGGGCGGCATAGGCTGCAGAGCGGTCCACCTTGGAGGGGTCCTTGCCACTGAAGGCTCCGCCGCCGTGGGCTCCGCGACCGCCATAGGTGTCGGCTATTATCTTGCGTCCCGTCAGGCCTGTATCGCCGTGAGGTCCGCCAATGACAAACTTGCCCGTGGGATTGACCAGGTAGTTTATCTTGCTCGTTTCGAAAAGGCGGCGTACCTCGGGTGTGCGGACACGGTCCTTGAGGGTGCGGGGGATGAGGATGTTTATCACGTCGTCCTTGATGCGCTCCGTCATGAGACGCTCGGCTTCGGCTTGGGAGCCAGCCTGCTGCTCAGTGATAAACTCGTCGTGCTGAGTGGATACGACGATGGTGTTGATGCCTATGGCGTGGTCGTCGTCATCATATTCCACCGTGACCTGACTCTTGGCGTCGGGGCGCAGATAAGTCATCACCTTGCCCTCGCGGCGTATCTTGGAAAGTGTAATCATGAGGTCCTGAGCCAGTGAAAGCGTCAGGGGCATGAAGTTGTCGGTCTCGGCGTTGGCATAGCCGAACATCATGCCTTGGTCGCCTGCGCCCTGGAGCTTGGGGTCGGGGCGTTCCACGCCGCGGTTTATGTCGGCGCTCTGCTCGTGGATGGCGCTGAGGATGCCGCAGCTTTCGGCGTCGAACTTATAGTCGGCTTTGGTATATCCTATGTGGGCAATGGTGCGGCGAGCCACCTTCGGGAGGTCTGCCCAAGCTTCTGCCTTCACCTCTCCTGCTATGATGACCTGACCTGTGGTGACGAGAGTCTCGCAAGCCACCTTTGCGTTGGGGTCTTGTGCCAGGAGTTCATCGAGTACGGCATCCGAAATCTGGTCGGCAACTTTGTCGGGATGTCCCTCTGAAATAGATTCTGATGTAAATAAGTATGACATAGATGTGTAATTGTTGATTTGAGTTTCCTTTGTTTTACTTGTGCGCTTCTATTGCGAGGCTATAAAACAAAAACAGGCGCCTTGTGGCGCCTTCGTTCCGCATGCCCGCCAGCACATGTTGCTGGACTGAGCCTCGTTTTAGCATTTATTATAGAGGTTGCAAGCAGCCAAATCTATCCTCTTCAGGCTGCAAAATTAACGCTTCCACTTGGAACAGCCAAGTGGAAGCGTAAGTTTTCTTAAGGAAAGCATGTAGGAGATGCCTTTCCGTATTTATAAATATGCTCTTATTCGGTCTCGGGAGCCTTGTCGATGAGGTCCATAAACTGGTCGAGCTTAGGAGTTACGATGATTTGTGTGCGGCGGTTGCGCTGCTTGCCCAGCTCGGTCTCGTTGTCGGCGATAGGATTGTACTCGCCGCGTCCGCCTGCCGTGAGCCTTGACGGGTCAACACCATATTTCTCCTGAAGTGCAATGACTACGCTGGCAGCACGCAGGCAGGAGAGGTCCCAGTTGTTGCGGATATTTTCGCGCTTGATGGGCACAGGGTCGGTATTGCCTTCTACGAGGACGTCATAGTCTTTGTAGTCCTTTATGATTTTTGCAATTTTAGACAATGTCTGTTGACCGCGCTCGTTGATTTCGTAGCTGCCGCTCTTGTAAAGCATGTTGTCGGCAAGGGAGATATAAACGACGCCCTTCAGCACTTTCACGTCAACCTCCTGCAGCTCGTCGCGAGTAAGCGAGCGTGTGAGTTTGTTGGTAAGTGCTATGTTGAGCGAGTCGCTCTTCGACTTGGCGTCAACAAGCTGCTTGATGTATTTGTTTGAAGCGTTGATTTCGTCAACGAGCTTTTCTATGTTGACGTTGCCCTGTGTGTTCTGCTCGATACTCTTGTCGAGAGAACGCTGCAGGCGGCTGTAGTCGCGGCGCAGGTCGGTGTTGCGCTGCTGTTCGTCGCTCAGGCGCTGCTCAAGACTCTTGCCCGTAGCGTTGCACTCTGCCAACTGTAGGCGGAGATTCTCACCCTGCTGCTTCAGAACGGCATTCTCGTTCTGCAGGGCTGTGAATTGTTTCTTGCTGACGCAGCCTGTGCTGAGCACCATGGCTGCCATGAGCGTAAGGATTAGGCTTGTCTTTTTCATAATAGTGTTTGTTTTGATTTCTTCTTTGTTTGTGAGTCTCTACGGTTTAGAAAACTTTGTCCGGAAAAGGTTTAATGCTCCAATGCATCTTTTTCACAGGTTTCTGCCGTGTTTTTGCCTTTTCGAGGCGCAAGATACGAAGATATTCCGTATAAGCAAGCGCCCGTTCACAACCTTTAATGTTTTTTCTGCTTCGTTAAGTGTGGAGGACGTTCTGGCGGAGACTTTCCCCGCGGGCTCGCCGCCTATTCCAGATAAGTATAGCCGTAGAGTCCGGCGCGGTAGTTGGAGATGAACTCCTTTCCTTCCTCAGGCGTGATTTTCTTCTCTGCCACAGCCTTGCCTACCCATGTCTCCAGTCGGCGCACAAGTCGCTTGGGGTCGTATTGAACGTATTCCAGAACGTCGGCAATGGTCTCGCCGTCTATGGTCTTGTCGATGCTGTAGCCATCTTTATCTACGGAGATATGCACTGCATTGGTGTCGCCGAAGAGGTTGTGCATGTTGCCCAGTATTTCCTGATAAGCTCCTACAAGGAACACTCCGATATAGTAGTGCTCACCTGTCTTGATGGCATGGAGCGGCAGATAGCTCGTCTGGTGTCCGGAGTTTACGTAAGCCGAAATTTTTCCGTCGCTGTCGCAGGTGATGTCCTGAAGGGTTGCCGAGCGCGAAGGTCTTTCGTTGAGGCGGGCTATAGGCATTATGGGGAATATCTGGTCTATGCCCCAGGAGTCGGGGAGAGACTGGAAAATGGAAAAGTTGCAGAAATACTTGTCTGCCATGCGCTTGTCGATGTCACGGAGCTCATCGGGAACGTGCTTCATGTGGTGGGCCAGCTCGCTTACTTCGTGCGTCACGCTCCAGTATAGGCTCTCTATCTGTGCGCGAGTCTTCAGGTCGATGATGCCCATGCGGAACAGGTCGAGAGCTTCCTCGCGTATGTCCTCAGCGTCGTGCCAGTCCTCGAGCATTGAGCGCTGGTTGAGGTTGTCCCAAATCTCCGACAGGTCGCGCACCATCTGATGGTCGTCGGGTGAGGCTTCGAAGTCCTCAGCCATACGCGACGGGCTCACACTCTCCATGACGTCAACTACGAGTACGCTGTGGTGGGCTGTAAGGCTGCGCCCTCCTTCGGTGATGAGGTTGGGATGCGGAATGCCATTCTTGTCGGCAGCATCTACAAAGGTATATACGCAGTCGTTAACGTATTCTTGTATGCTGTAGTTCACCGAGCTCTCGGAGTTTGAGGAGCGTGTGCCGTCGTAGTCCACTCCCAAGCCGCCGCCGCAATCGACAAACTGAATGTCGAAGCCCAGCGAGCGTAGCTGAACGTAGAACTGCGATGCTTCGCGCAGGGCTGTGGAGATGCGGCGTATCTTTGTGATCTGGCTGCCTATGTGGAAGTGGATGAGTTTGAGGCAGTCGCGCATGCCTATCTTGTCGAGTTGTTCTACTGCCTCGAGAAGTTCGCTGGAGCTAAGTCCAAACTTTGAAGCGTCGCCGCCGCTCTCTTCCCACTTGCCTGCGCCGCTGGCGGCAAGTTTTATGCGTATGCCCAGGTTTGGACGCACGCCCAGTTTCTCGGCTGTTCGCGCTATGATGTCAAGCTCTGGGAGTTTTTCTATAACGAGAAAAATGCGCTTGCCCATCTTCTGCGCCAGCAGTGCCATTTCTATGTAGCCAGTGTCTTTGTGGCCGTTGCAGATGATGAGGCTGTCGCTGTCCATATTGGTGGCAATGACGGCGTGGAGTTCTGGTTTTGAGCCAGCCTCAAGACCCAGGTTGAATTTCTTTCCGTGGCTGATGATTTCCTCAACGACGGGGCGCATCTGGTTAACCTTAATGGGGTAGATGATGAAGTGTTCCGCATTATAGTTATATGTCTTGGCTGCTTGGTCAAAACATTCTGCGGTTTTCTCAATACGATTATTCAAGATGTCGGGGAATCGTAGCAGCAGAGGTGCAGTAATGTCGCGCTCTTCGAGTTCTTCCATCACTTCCTGCAAGTCAACCTGAACACCGTCCTTACGCGGAGTCACGTAGGCATGACCTTTATCGTTAATGCCAAAGTAGCTGACACCCCAACCCTTTACTCCGTAGAGTTCTTCAGAGTCTTCAATGCGCCATTTTTTCATTTTGAATAGTTGTAGGGGTTATGAATAAGAAAAAGGGGAAAATAATTCTTGTGAAAGAATGTTGTTGCGATATGCTGAGTCGTGATTATGCTACGACTTCTTTTATTTTTTTCACTATCTCGTTTATGCGCTCGTAGCTATCCAGTATGTTGATGTCCACTATGTGCTGCGCTTTGCTGTAGTAGGGCTCTCTCTCCTGGAGTTGTTGCCTTACGAAGCTGTCGAGCTCTTCGGGACTTTTGCCCTCCAGCAGAGGTCGGCGTCCCTTGCTTATGGCTATGTGGCTGAGTAGTGTTTCGGGCGTAGCCTTCATATACACCGAGCGCGCTACGGAGTTGATGTAGTCCATGTTGTCGAAAAAGCATGGTGTGCCGCCTCCCAGGCTCACCACTGCGTTCTGGAACTCTGCAACTTCGTGGAGCATTCGTCGTTCCAGGTCGCGGAATTTCTCCTCGCCCTGTTCGGCAAATATCTCAGAGACCTTTTTGTGGTACCTCTCTTCTATGTACCAGTCGAGGTCGTAGAAGAAATATCCCATTTCCTGCGCCAGCTGTCGTCCTACTGTTGTCTTGCCGGCGCACATATATCCCAGGAGGATAATGGCAGAGTTGTTCTCCATACGCTTTAGTCCTATTTTCTGCGGCTGCGTGCAGGCTTTTTCTCTTCGCCGTCTATCACTGCCTTACATTCCTCGTAAGTAAGTTCTGCAGCGCGGGCAGCCATAGACTTCGGAAGTTTCACGTTTTTCTTCTTATAGCTGAGGTATGGTCCGAAGCGTCCGTTGAGCACTTGCAGGTCTTTATCCTCGTCGAAGCACTTTATGAATTTCTCTGCGTCGGCTTTGCGGCGTTCCATGATGAGTTCTATGGCGCGCTCTATGGTCAGCGAGAGAGGGTCTTCGTCTTTGGGGATGGAGGCAAACAGCTTGCCGTGATTTACGTACGGTCCATACTTTCCGGTGTTGACCACAACGGGTTGCTCCTCAAAAAGTCCCAGAGTGCGCGGCAGCTTGAAGAGGTCGATGGCTTCCTCGAGGGTGATGCTTTCGATGCTTTGTCCGGGTTTGAGGGTAGCAAATCGCGGCTTTTCATTGTCGTCGGAAGTGCCCAACTGAGCCATAGGACCATAGCGGCCTATCTTCACGCTCATGACGCGTCCGCTTTCGGGATCTACGCCCAGCTGACGCTCGCCTACCTTATGCTCAGTCTTTTCCTCCAGAGCCTTTTCTACCTCTGGATTGAAATTCTTGTAGAAGTTGCGTATCAGTTCTGTCCAGTTGGTGTGTCCCTCGGCTACGTCGTCAAAGTCTTTCTCTACGTTTGCCGTAAAGTTGTAGTCCATGATGTCGCTAAAGTGTTCCAGCAGGAAGTCGTTCACCACGATGCCTATGTCCGTCGGTATGAGTTTGCTCTTTTCTGTTCCCACGGTTTCGGTCTTCATGGTGTCAGAGATTTTGCTTCCCTTCAGCGTCAGCACGTTGTAGCGGCGTTTCTCTCCCGTCTTGTCCCTGCGCACCACGTATCCGCGCTGCTGTATGGTGGAGATGGTGGGAGCGTAGGTCGAAGGTCTGCCTATGCCGAGTTCTTCCAGTTTGTGCACCAGCGAAGCCTCGTTGTAGCGGAAGGGTCGCTGCGTGTAGCGTTCCAGGGCAGTGAGCGATTTTCTCTCGAGCGCCATGCCTGCAGATAGCGGCGGCAGGAGTCCGTTGCCCTCCTCGTGCTCTGCGTCGTTGTCGTTGCTCTCTTTGTAAACTCTCAGGAATCCGTCGAACTTAATCACCTCGCCTATTGCCATGAAGCTGTGTCCCGACGTTGCTTTTGCGGGGTTGCCGCCTTCTATGTCTATTTCCACCGAGGTGCGTTCCAGCACGGCGTCTGCCATTTGGCAGGCTATGGTGCGTTTCCATATCAGGTTGTAGAGGCGTCTTTCTTGCGAGTTCGAGCCAGCCTCTTCGCGGTTGATGTCGGTGGGTCGGATGGCTTCGTGAGCCTCTTGTGCGCCTTTTGCCTTGGTGTGGTAGCGGCGACGTTTGTGGTATTCCTTGCCCATAAGTTTCTCAATGACAGGTCCGCATGAGTTCAGGCAGAGGTCGGAGAGATTCATGGAGTCGGTACGCATATAAGTTATGAGACCTGCTTCGTAGAGCGATTGCGCCACTCTCATCGTCGTGGCAACGGGAAATCCCAGCTTGCGGGCTGCTTCTTGCTGCAGGGTGGAGGTGGTGAAAGGCGGGGCTGGCGTGCGCTTTGCAGGTTTTGTGCTGACTTCGGAAATCACGAATTTGGCGTCCTTGCATGCCTCCAGGAACTCCTGGGCTTCGGCTTTTGTGGCAAGGGTCTTTTTCAGGCTTGCCTTCAGAGGCACAATGCCCTCGCTCGTCTCCACGTTGAAGATAGCCTCCACGTGGTAGGAAGCCTCGCTCTCGAACGCCTGTATCTCGCGCTCGCGCTCCACTACCAGTCTCACTGCTACGCTCTGCACTCTGCCTGCCGACAGTTGCGGGCGAACTTTTCTCCATAGCACTGGCGAGAGCTTGAAGCCCACGAGGCGGTCGAGCACTCTGCGCGCCTGCTGCGCATCAACAAGGTTGAGGTCTATGCGTCGAGGCTCGGCGATGGCTTTGAGTATGGCGGGCTTGGTTATTTCGTGGAATACGATGCGGTTTGAAGTCTTGGGGTCAAGTTGGAGCACCTCGGCGAGGTGCCAGCTGATGGCTTCTCCTTCGCGGTCTTCATCGGACGCCAGCCAGATGGTGTCGCATTTCTTGGCTTCCTGGCGCAGGTCGCTTACTATTTTCTGCTTGTCGGCAGGTATTTCGTATTCCGGGCTGAATGTCTTGAGGTTCACACCGAAGTTCTTTTTCTTCAGGTCGCGTATGTGTCCGAAACTCGACATCACCTTGAAGTCCTTGCCTAGGAATTTCTCTATCGTCTTTGCCTTTGCCGGCGACTCTACTATAACGAGGTTTTTCTGCATATCTTGGCAGTGTTGTGTTTTTGTCCTTTAATTTCGTGTGCAGTGGCATTGCGTCATGGTCATGTAGCCCGGCGCAGTGACACGTTTTTTTCAAATTTTGGCTGCAAAAGTATAAAAAAAAACGGGTACACCTTATTTATATATGCAAAAACTGGTGTGCCTCGTGCGTATGTGGCTATGCCACATTTTTTTTGAAAAAAATAAAATTCTGTGCTGAGTAACTGTTTAGTTGACAGGTTATTCTCCGATAATGGGTGGGGACGGATATTTCCCCCAGAGCCTCATGCCTATTCGGGCAGTATGGGCTCATGCCCCCGGAAGTTCCTGTCAACTAAACAGCTCATGCCTTTCCGGCTCACGCAATGGCGCCATATACGAGCCAGCTTATGTAGGCAATGAATATCACCGACATGCCGATGCCTTCCCAGCGCTCTATCTTCAGTTCCGTGTAGGAGGCAGCCCAGAGAATGAGCATGCTGCCCACGAGCATGGAGAAGTCGAGAGTGGTGATGCCATAGACGCTCATGGGCGATATGACTCCCGTGACGCCGAGTATTAGTAGGATGTTGAACACGTTGCTGCCTATCACGTTGCCTATGGCTATTGCCGACTGTCCCTTGCGGGCGCTGACAATGCTCGTTGCCAGCTCGGGCAGACTGGTGCCGCCTGCCACGATGGTAAGGCCTATCACGGCGTCGGACACGTGGAGCTGCGCAGCTACCTCCGAAGCGCTCCTCACGAATATCTGGCTGCCCAGAATCAAGGCTCCTATGCCTACGACAATGAAGAGGGCGTTTTTCCAGAAAGAGCCAAGATTCTGCGATGAATCCGCCGTTTTTTCTTTTTCCTCGCTCTCTGTTTTCTTTCCTTTGGCAATGCTCAGCGTGTACCACATGAACCCTGCAAATCCGCACAGGAGCAGTATGGCGTCGAGGCGCGAGATGTCGTTGTCCAGGCACATCAGCAGCAGAGCCACCGACGCTGCCAGGGCAAAGGGTATGTCCTTGCGCACTGTGGAGCGGAGAATGGTGATAGGCATGATGGCTGCCGACATTCCCACGATGAGCATGGCGTTGAAGATGTTGCTGCCCACCACGTTACCCACAGCCATGCCGGGGCTTCCCATGATTGCAGAGAAGAGGCTTATGCACAGTTCGGGCAGACTCGTGCCGAAGGCTACGATAGTGAGCCCTATGACAATCTGTGGCACGCGCAAGAGCGTGGCAATGCGGCTGGCGCCATCGGTGAAGATATTGGCTCCCCAGATAACAAGAGCCACACCGAGAACGATAAGGACGATATTGAGAAGTATCGACATGATGTGTTGGTTTTTAAGTTCTTAGCTTCGGCTGTCAGACGATTTTGCAAAAGGCGCAGCAGTCTTCAGGAAAAATCCATGCTGACACTCGCGAAAAGCTGGGCAAAGTTACTCAGAAACTTATGAAAGAAATGCATAAACTTGTC
>JAFYFI010000145.1 GCA_017543785.1 Alloprevotella sp. | reverse complement strand
GCAAGGAAGAAATTCCCTGCGGGGCTTTTTTGTATCTGTATATATAGGAGTAAGTATGGGAGTGCGCCGCGGCGAGCCGCGCCGATGGTGGCGTGCTTCTCCACAAGACGGGAGAGTAGGTCGCCGCCACCTTTTTTTTCTTATGAGCCCTGCAAGGAAGCAATTCCCAGCGGGGCTTTTCTTTTGTACTACCTCTAAGAGCTGTCTTGGGCTTTTCTTCTTTTGCGGAAGGTAAATGACTATAGCTTATATTCGCTTTATAAATACTGTTTATTCTCGGTCGCGGGTATTTAAGTTGAGGGTTAATAAATGTTAATGGATAAGTATAAGTTGGCAGTTACCTGACTTCTTCATAACTTTACAATAATTATTGAAAATCATTGAAATCATTAATTAAGAAACCCTTACCTTTATGAAAAAGTATTTGAGTTTTGTGGCCTTTGCGATGTTTTTGGCTGCGACGTGTGTATCGCTCACTGCATGTGGTGGTGACGATGATGATGCTGACACTGGCGGCTCGCCGACGCCGCCCGAGAAACCCCTTACGCCTGAAGGTGCCAAGGCGATGGCTGTTGACCTCGGTTTGCCCAGTGGTACGCTTTGGGCAGACAGAAATGTAGGTGCCAGCAAGCCTCAGCAGGATGGCAGCTACTTTGCCTGGGGCGAGACGCAATCCAAAGATGAGTACTCTTGGAGCACATATAAATACGGCAAAGATAAAGAAGAACTTACCAAGTATTGCTCAAACTTAGTGTTTGGCAAGGACGGATATACTGATGCTACAAATCCTGAGATAGGCAGAGAACTGACGGAACTGTTGCTTGAGGACGATGCCGCAAATGTGAACTGGGGCGGCAAGTGGCGTATGCCCAGCAAGGATCAGATATACGAACTTTATAATAACACCGACCATGTTTGGGAGGAGAACTTTCAGGGCACTAAAGTCCGTGGTATGAAATTCACTAACAAGAACGACAACTCAAAGTATATATTCCTTCCAGCAGCAGGTGAATATTACGTTAGTTTTCTAATAAATGCTGGCGTTAGCGGTGATTATTGGACGCGTGAACTCTATACTTATAATGAAAAGATGTTCATTTTTAATGCGAATTCCTATAAAATCACTAACTATAACTCTGCGACCTTAGAAAAAGGTCCCCGCTGCGATGGTTTGTCTGTGCGCGCCGTCATAGAGCCATAGTATAGTAGGAAGATGCCTTTGTCAAAAAAAAGTGGCGACGTCAAATTGTCGGCGCCACCTTTTTGTATAAAGCTCTTAGATTTTAAACAAACGAAAAACTTATTTAAAAATTCTTAAAATTGGCACCCCTAGGGTAGCAAAAATTGGGATATTCGGGCATTTTTTCGTACTTTCGCAACGGTTTCGGAAAGTGACTTTGTAAAAATTCTGCAAAAGTCCAAGGAATATTCATAAAAGACGTTCCGAACTCCTTTTTTCCGTAGAAAAACATAAAAACTAATTGTTTTGAAGAAGATATTTTACGTTATCATAGCAAGTCTTGTATTAAGTTTTACAAGTGTAGAATATGCTGCCGCCGAGGTAGTGCCTTCAGGTACTTCTATAAGCGAGACAATCATTCAGACCGCCATGAAATTTCTCGGTACGCGCTATCGCCGTGGAACAGCCGGTCCCAAGACTTTCGACTGCTCAGGTTTTACGAGCTATGTCTTTGGTAAACTGAATATCCTGCTTTCGCGCTGTTCCCGCGACCAGTATCGCCAGGGCGAGGCAGTGAAAAAGATAGCCGACCTGAAGCGAGGCGACCTCGTATTCTTCGGTGGTTCGCGATCTACGCGTTCAGTAGGTCATGTAGGTATCGTCACGGATGTAGCAGAGGATGGCAATAGTTTCAACTTTGTCCATGCCGCTTGTTCCGGAGTGAAGGTTGACAATAGTAAATCTTCCTACTACAGCCGCCGCTATATCGGTGCACGACGTATTCTGACAACAGACTGATGAATACCTTTCTTAGCATAGTTTTAGGCGCTGCGTCGATAGCAATATCAGCATGTAGCCCACAGCAAAAGCCTGCCTCCACGGACGAGCAGGCTTTGTCGGTAGAGAATACTGATGCTGTTCTCAGTGAGACAGACTCTCCCAGAGTCCTGACCATTGCTGTGTGTGGCGATATAATGATGGGCACAACCTACCCTACGGTGCAGTTGCCTGCCAACGGCGGCGCTGATATCTTCAGCGATGTGACGCCAGTTCTCTCTGCTGCCGATGTAGCCTGCGGCAATCTCGAAGGCGCTATGGCGGATGGTGGCAACAGCACGAAGCGCGGCGGTGCAAACAGCTATTCTTTCCGTATGCCCACCAGCTTTGCTCCGTTGCTTACGTCTGCAGGCTTCGACTTTCTGAGCATGGCAAACAATCATGCCAATGACTTCGGAGCCCAGGGCATTGCCTCTACCGAGCGTTGCCTGCGTGAGCAGAACATCGGTTTTGCCGGTATCAAGGGACATCAGGAATATGCCATAAAGGAAATCAACGGTGTGCGCTATGGTTTCTGTGCCTTTGGGCATAATCAGTACACCCTGCGCACACAGGATATAGCCACCGTACAGCGCATTGTCAAGACTCTTGCCGATAGCTGCGACATTGTCATTGTGTCCTTTCATGGCGGTGCTGAAGGTGCCAGGTACAAACACCTGCCGCGCGGCAAGGAAACCTTCCTTGGCGAAGACAGAGGCGATTTGCGAGCCTTTGCACGAGTATGCATTGACGCTGGTGCCGACCTTGTTTACGGTCATGGTCCCCATGTTACGCGCGCCGTGGATATCTATAAAGGGCGCTTCATAGCCTATAGCCTCGGAAATTTCTGTACGCCCTATGGCATGTCGCTCGGAGGAGTAAACGCCTATGCCCCTGTGATAGAGGTAAAAATCGATGAACGCGGCAATTTCCTAGAAGGAAAAATCCACAGTTTCGTGCAGCAGCGCGGAGTGGGACCGCGTAAAGATGAGAGCAACGCTCCGGCACGTGAGATAAAAATGCTCACCGAGGCGGATGTCCCCGATGCCGCCTTGAAGATAGGCGATGACGGCAGCATAGAGCTAAAATAGATCATAAAGCAATTATGACCATACTGCAAGTATCTGGAATAGACTTCGGCAAGGTAAGCCCCGACACGCTCTTGCAGCAGCTCACCGACATGGGCATCAGTCTGGGCAAGAATATCCTCGTCGCCGCTGCCATCTTCATTGTAGGACGCTACGTAGTCAAGATTCTCAACAGTCTTTTTGCCCGCCTGTTGAGCCGAGGCACGCTCGACCCCAGCGTACAGACCTTTCTCCGCAGCCTGGTCAACGTGGTCCTTACGGTGCTCCTCGTCATCAGTGTGATAGGAGCCCTTGGCATCAACACCACATCCTTTGCCGCATTGCTAGCCTCCGTAGGCGTAGCTGTTGGCATGGCGCTGTCGGGCAACCTGCAAAATTTCGCCGGAGGCATAGTCATATTGCTCTTCAAACCCTATCGCGTAGGCGATTTTATAGAAACGGAGAAATATTCGGGCATTGTCAAGGAGATACAGATATTCCACACCATAATTGAAACCCTCGACCAGCGCCTCGTCTATGCCCCCAATGGAGTGATGTCAACCACGGCTGTTGTCAACGTCAATCGTATGGGGCAGCGCAGAGCCATCTGGACTGTCAACATCTCCTATGGCAACGACGTCGAGAGGGCTCGCCAGCTACTCACGTCGTGCCTGCAGGGCGACAGCCTGATACTCACGGAGCCCAAGGGCGACGATGGTCAGCCCTTAGTGCCAATATACATCGGCGTGTCGGCAATGGGGGATAGCAGCATCCAGCTCACAGTGCGTGCATACGTCAAGGCTGAGAACTACTGGAAGGCATATCACGGCATGAACGAGAAGTTCTACAACGCCCTGCAATCCGATGCAGAGCTAAGCATACCATTCAACACACAAACGCTCCATATCGTCAAAGACTGACGCACTGTGGAAGGCGAAAAATAGGAAGGAGGATAAGAAATTTCGGATAAAGTTTGCTGAAAATAAAATTAATGCATAATTTTGCAGCCCGTAATTTTAGGAATAATAACAAAAATAAAAAAACATAAACCGAAATGATTATTGTACCTGTTAAAGAAGGTGAGAACATTGAGCGCGCTCTCAAGAAGTTCAAGAGAAAATTTGAGAAGACAGGCGTTGTGAAGGAACTCCGTCGCCGTCAGCAGTTTGACAAGCCCTCAGTGTTGAAGCGTCTGCAGAAAGAGCGCTCCGCTTATGCTCGTCAGATGCAGCGCCAGGAGGCATAATTAGCCTTACCTTAGAAAAGAAACCCATAGCCGCGTTTGGATAAATTTCCAGATGCGGCTTTTTTGTGGCTATGAGGTCTGCCGCTGCCTTTCCTATCCCCGGGGAGGCTCCCGGAGGGCTACTGTTGCCCGCTCACAAGGCTCGCCCACTTTTCTTCATGGCTGCAGAAACATTTTTCACGGCTCGCAGATTCTCTCTTCACAGCTCGCGGAAATCCAGAGCCTTTCCGTATGAGTCAAAAAAAGGAAAAAAATTTTGCCTATCCACAAGAAAGCACTACTTTTGCACCGCTCTTTCACGAGAGCGCGGTTTTGTCCTGTGGTGTAATGGTTAGCACTAAGGTTTTTGGTACCTTCAGTCCCCGTTCGAGTCGGAGCAGGACAACAAATGTTTTAGGTTAGTAATAAGTGGTTAGTTGGATGTCTTGCTTTTTTGCAGGGCATCCTTTTTTCTGACAAGACAAAAGTCAAGGTCTATCCAAGCGCTATAAGCCATGGCAGGATTAAGAATAGTGATAACCCCTCGGTTTTGCGTCAGCACCGAACTCCTACATCTGAGTTTTCGTTTGGCAGATGTTGAGCAAGCCACTATCCTGCGCTCAGCAGGCACCGTGCAGATAACATTGCCCCTCGGCAAGTGGAGCGGAGCCTTATCGCCGCGGCAGAAGGCATGGCTGCACAGTGTCGTCGCCGAGGAGCTTCGCCTCTGTGCCCGCCGATACCTTCCCCAGCGGCTTGCAGAGCTGGCGTCGCGCCATGGCGTAGCCGTAGAAGGCGTCACGATAAAAAATATCGCCACGCGCTGGGGCAGCTGCTCCTCGCGCCGCCACATCAACCTGAGCCTCTGGCTTATGCTTGCCCCGCCACACCTCATCGACTATGTCCTGCTGCATGAGCTATGCCACCTCAGCGAGATGAACCACGGACCTCGTTTCTGGGCTTTGCTCGACAGCTACACCACGAGCCGCGCCCGCCAGTTAGACCGCGAGATGCACAACTTCGAAAAAGAGTTGTTACAGAACAATTTATAGCATGGGAGAAAAAATATTTTATATTTTGTTCTCCTTTTATTTTATCATTATAAATAGAATTTCTTACCTTTGTCGCAAAGTAGGCTTTTGTCCTTTAGAAAAAGGAACTGTCAAACATAATTATATTAATTTTTAAACCATAACACTATGAAAAAAACTTACTCTTTCAGACTGTTTCTGACAGTGCTCTTCGCAGCAATGTTCGGATTCATGTCAGCAGAAAGCGTTGTGACCTTTGATTTCGAGAACAACGGTACAGCCTATGGTGGTTCTAGTGCTGGTGTGGAAGTGACAAGCTTCTCACAGGATGGAGTTACTGTAGCTGTTGATAAGGCCTCGAGCACAACGCAGTCAAAGATGTATGCTAATGGTTTCCGTTTCTACAAGAGCAACGAAATGACCATTTCTGCAAGCGGAAACATTACAAAAATTGAGTTTACAGCTCTTAGTACCCCCATCAGTGGTAAGTACTACACAGCAAACTACCTTACTTACAATGGTGCTGCTCTGACTACCGAATCTAACGCAGCAACGGCAACATGGACAGGTAGTTCAACTTCTGTAAAATTCAGCAATTCCAATCAGGTACGCCTGCTGAAAATGGTTGTTACCATCGACGGTGAAGCAGGTCCAGTGACCCCCGACCCTGATCCCGATCCCGTTGTTGCTGAAGAGGTAACTATCGCAAGTCTGAACACACTTACTGCCAACAAGGCAAACGTTAACCTCAAGCTCACCAATGCACAAGTAGTATATTCTGCTCCTTGCACAGCTAAGAACAACAATGGTGGTAACGATGTTTACATCCGTGAGGATGGCAAGGCTATCATCTTCTTCGACACTAAGCTTGCCTTCAACGTAGGCGACGTGCTCAGCGGTACTATCGCCGGCGACTTCTCCTACTACTATGGCATCCCCGAGATGAAAGACAACACTTCTTCTAACCTCGACAATGTAACCGTTGTCGGCGAAGCTGTTGACGTGGTTCCCACACCTGCTACAGTTGAAGAAATTCTGGCTCTCAACCACGTTGCCGACTACGTGATTCTCAACAACGTAACTATCACCGCAGAAGGCACTAACTACTATGCCAACCAGAATGGCAAGAAGGTTCAGCTCTACAAGGGTATCGACGTTTCAGGCTACGCCAACGGTCAGAACTACAACGTAACAGCTGTGTTCAACAATATCTACCAGGGTCGCGCCGAGATTGCTCCCATTGCAGTTCAGGAAGGCGTATACATCGTTCCCGCTCCCGTCATCACTCCTAATGGTGGTACGTTCAATGGTCCAGTTGAGGTTACCATCTCAGGCAGCGGTTTGATATTCTATACCACCGACGGCTCCGACCCCGACTTAGACAGCGAAGAATACACAGCACCATTCACTGTTTCTGAGAATACGGTAGTCAAGGCTATTGCTTACGACACTGATTTCGAAGCCAGCGAAATTGTAACAGCTGAGTTCACCATCACTCAGTCGTCCGCAAGCGGCTATCCTCTCCCCTTCGATGAGGAATTTGACAATGGTGCAGGTTCCTTCAGCCTTCAGGAAGGCGAAGTAGCTATCTGGAGTACTACCGTATTCAACGGCGATAAGGGTATGCGTGCAAGCGGCTACATCAACCAGGCAAATGTAGAATCCGAGGCATGGCTCATCTCTCCCGCTATCGACCTTACTAACGTACAGGGTGCTACCATGACCGTCAAGGACGAAGTCAGCAAGCACTTCTCAAATGCCGATGAAGAGGCTACCGTATGGGTGCGCGAGGTATCTGCCGTAGCAGCCGGCGATTGGGTACAGCTGCCCTTCAGCCATCCTGCAGTAGAAGGCACAAACACCTATTCAGCCGTAACTCCAGTTCAGGTAAGCCTCAACGACTTCGCAGGCAAATCTGTTCAGGTTGGCTTCAAGTACACCAGCACAAGCTCCAGCGCAGGCACATGGGTGATCTTCGGCGTTAGCGTAGCAGACAATGGCGGTTCTATCGTCATGACAGCTCCTACCTTCACTCCTGCTGCCGGCACATACGATGACGACGTAGAGGTAACCATCGCAGCTGCTGACGGCATGGTAATCCGCTACACCCTCGCCGGCTCAGAGCCTACTGTTGACTCACAGCTCTACGAAGAGCCCTTCGTCATCACCGAGACCACTACGGTCAAGGCTATCGCCGTCAATCCTACCGACGGTGCCATCAGCCCCGTGGCTTCTGCCACCTACACCATCGACCGCAAGGTTGCCGGCGACGTTGTCAACATCGACTTCGTCAACAATCCTTGGAACATGTCTCCAAGCTATACTGCTGCCGAGGATGCTTCTGATGAAGAGAAGCAGGCTGCCAACGACCAGGGCAACTTCACAGCTCCTGTAGTATGGAACGGCGTAACTCTCACCTTCGATGCAAGCAACAGCTCTTCAAATGGCAAACCACGTCTCTTCACAGGTTCCAACGGCGAGACAACTCTCCGCTTCTATAGAGACCAGACCATGAAGTTCGAGGCTCCTGCCGGCAAGGCTATCGGCCAGATCATCTTCTACGCTAAGACTGCCAACAACATTGCACTCACCGACGAAAGTGGTCAGCAGCTTTCTGCACCTGCCATGAAGTTCCGCGCTCCTGCCGAGGAAATCTCTAAGGTAAGCAAGAAGTGGACTCCCACAACTCCTGTCCTCTCTGAGACATTCACCGCAACGGCAACCAACCAGCTCACCGAAGTTGAGGTTGTCCTCGTTGACGCTACAGGCATCCAGAATGTTCAGGTAGAAAACGAGTCTGCAAACCGTGCAGTCTTCGACCTTCAGGGCCGTCGCGTACAGCAGGCTTCTAAGGGTCTCTACATCATCAACGGCAAGCAAGCCCTGGCGAAGTAAGACACACACACTTAGACACAATACATCCAAAGGAGGTTCGGACCACAAGGTCCGGACCTCCTTTTTTATTGCTGCCTCAAAAAATTATTCCCGAAAAAAGTCCGAGCCTTGGAAATTGAATTTTCAAGGCTCGGAAAACTGTTTTCCAAGGCTCGGTAATTCAATTTCCAAGCCTTGGACAAATTATCTCTCTTATTCTTGTCCGATGGAATATTTGCTCAGGACTGTTTCCTTCCGCTCTTTCTTGCCCCTGTTCAGGCAAACACCTCGCGCAGCACGTCGAGCGACTTCAGCTGACTGAAACCTGCCACGTGCAAGCGGTAGTAGTCGCTGGCAAACTGCAGTAGCAGGCTGCGCTGTGCTCCGCTGAAGCGGAACAGGTGCATCGTGGCAAACTGCATCCTCATGAGCTTCGGCAGCAGTGCCGCCTCGTCGGGTTTCAGGAAATTGTCGTGCTCGGGGCGCTTGGTTTTGAAGTCGCTGCTCTGCATGTCGAAGAACGTCCCCCACTTGTAGCCCTCCAGGTTTGGGCTGAAACCCAGGAACTGCCCCATGCGAAGCAGGAAAACGAGGTGGAAGTTAGCCAGTTTGTGCCTGTCCTCACAGGTGTCAAACCACTCCAGCGACTGCTCGATATACCTGAAAAGCATTTCGTTGGCAGGTTCAGAGCGAAGAGCATTGTGCATAAACTCCGCCAGGAAGAGCGCTATGCTCGACTTTGTAGGGTCAAAGGGAATAGTCTTCCAGCTATAGGCGGAGAGCGTCTTGATGCTTAGTAGGTCCTGGGTAGGCGAGCGTTGCTGCCATTCTATGTCAATCAGGCTCAGGGGCTGCAACAGTCGCGACTTTACGCTGCTGCGCTTCGACTTAGAGGTGCGCACAAAAAAAGCCCTGCATCCGTCGGCTTCCGTCAGGATGTGGACTATTTGCCCCTCATCGGAGTGCTTGGTCGTGGTCAGTACAATTCCCCGGCTCTTGATGTTCATCTTTGTAAAACCTTTAATAGAGAACCTTTTGCCCGTTGACGATGTATATGCCCTTGGCTGTAGCTTCGTCAATGCGCCGCCCTTGCAGGTCATAGGTTTTTCCGGTTTTCTCTGCTCTGTTGGCAAGAGGCGAAATCCGCGTCACGTCAACAGGCTCGAATTTCCAGTATCCTCCCTGTCCGTCGGTGGGGTTGGCATAGAGGTTCACGCCGTAGAACATGGCGCAGTTCATCCATAGCGCGTCATACTTGTCGCTGCGTATGGTGTAGTAGTAAGCTCCGCCGTCCTCGCCGCTGGCATTGTCGCCAATGATGAAGTTGTAGTGCTTTTGAGAGTCGCTGTAGCTCCAGCGTCCAGAGGTTCCTGCTGCCGAGGCGGTGGGGTTCAGCGAGCCTTCGGGCTTCGAGAGGCTCACGAGAGCATATTTCCCAGGATAGTTCTTGTTGGCTTCGATAGCCCAAAGCTGGTTCTCAGCGTTTTCTTTAGCGCTGTTAGTCCATAGCACGTTAGCTGCTGCGCCGCGGCTGCTGTTGGCGGCTATCAGTGGGCTGCCTTCCTGCAGGAGTTCTATGCAGCGCCCGCTGCGCTCTCCGGTAGTGGCGAGCGAACTTATGCGGTAGTAGTAGCGCTTGCCGCCAACCTCGGAGACCTCGGGTAGGGGAGTGGTAGGCACGGGAGCCTCTGCCCCTTCATAGTCGAGAAACTGTGGGTGGTATCTGTATCCTGCAAGACTGAAGAATTCGCGGTCCTGCTTCATACGGTTCACAAACTGCCCAAAGTCCTTGCTGTCCTGCGGAGTCCATCCAGCCTCGGCAACAGCCATGAGGCGAGGAATGGCAAGATGCTCCAGATGCTCAGGCTCCGAGACGTGCTCGGTCCAGAACGATGCCTGCACGCCATAGAAATACTTCTGAAGATTTGCATCAATGCTGGCAGGCAGAGGCACATACTCGTAGGTCTTCTGCAGATTGTCGCCTCCGTTGCCGGCTCCATAGTCCGTGGAGTTGGCGCGGCGGTTGATGTAGTAGCATCCGTCCTGTCCCCAGTTGGTTATGATAGCTTTGAGACCATTCTGCGCAGCCAGCTTAGCCCCAGCCTGACATGGGTTCCAGCAATAGACAGTAGCTCCCGTCTCGGCTATCATGGAGACATCGGCGCCGTTAGCCGTGATAGCCTCGTTCCACACACAGATTTCCTTTCCCAGGGTCTTCAGGTGTGCGGCTATCTCCTTCGTGAAGCGGCTCTGCAGCTGGTAGTATGCCGTCATGCCCTCGGCTTTGTACAAGTCTTGGCACTCTTTGTTGTTTTGCCAGGCGTTGGTAGGCGTTTCGTCGCCACCGATGTGAAAGGTCTTTGAGGGGAAAAGCGGCGCCAGCTCGCTGAGTATGTCCTTGGCAAATTGCACGGCAGCGGTGTTTGCCACGTTGAGCACATCGGTCGAAATACCACCGTTCACCCACACGCTGTGGCTCCCCGAGGGGTTGCAGCTGAACTCCGGATATGCCGTCAGTGCAGCAGCAAAGTGTCCGGGCATCTCCACCTCGGGAACTACGGTGATGTGCAGCTTGGCAGCGTATGCCACTATGTCCTTCACCTCCTCCTGAGTGTAGAAATACGGTCCGTAGGTCTGGTTTGTCCAGTATTGACCCTTGTCCATGTCCGTGTTCCACGAATTGTTGCGCGTGGCAGCTACTGTCGTGAGCTTGGGATATTTCTTTATCTCTACGCGCCAGCCCTGGTCGTCGGTGAGGTGCCAGTGGAAGACGTTCATCTTATAGAGAGCCATCAGGCGTAGTATCTTCTTTATCTCGTCGGTAGTGAAGAAGTGACGGCTCACGTCGAGCATGAAGCCCCTGTACCTGAAGCGCGGTGCATCCTGAATCTGCAAGCACGGCAGAGAATAGCTTGTAACGTCGGCAGCAACACCGGCGGCGACATTGGCTGGAAGCATCTTTTTCAGACTTTGGAAGGCATAGAAGAATCCCACCTCCGTGCGCGCCGTAATCTCTATGCTCTTCGACTTTACGCGCAAGTTGTATCCCTCCTCGTCCATGCTCTCGTCGCCGGCGATGAGCTTTATGGTAGGTGCAGAGCTGGCTGCTACGCTCACGCTGCGCCCGGTGGCAGCCTGTAGCTCTGTGGCAAGGCGTGCTGCCTCTTCGGCGGCTATCGTCTCAACAGCCGAGGCGTCTATAGTAACATTGTCGGGCAGCTTGAAGTTGCCTGCAAACACCGTTATGCTTTGCGGCCACGGTGTCAGATTGACTTTCTGAGCTTTAAGTGCAGGCATTGCTACTGCCAGCATAAGGAATAGAAGAAATTTTTTCATTGTATTGCAGGTTATGTTTGTTGATCCATCTGCGACAAAGATAATAAATAAATTCTGAACGTTTGTGTCCTTTCATTTAGCGTTGTGATATGATGTAACGAAGGGGGTGTAAAGGATATGGAATTGTCCTGGGTCAACATCTTATTTGCTTTATAAGCTGCTTGTGGCCGACAGAGATGAAAAAAATGCCGAGGGTTCAAAGAGGGTCCAAAAATTATGTGATTTTGAAAAAAATATCCAAAACCCTTTGTCGTTTAAAAACTTTGCCGTACTTTTGCACCCGCAATCAAGCGCCACCCTTGAAACGGGGTTGCAAAGCGCGGAAGTTGCAAGGGGCCTATTCGTCTATCGGTTAGGACGAGAGATTTTCATTCTCTAAAGAGCAGTTCGACTCTGCTATAGGCTACTAAAGAAAAATTTAAGATAATGGCAAACCACAAATCATCTTTAAAGAGAATTCGTCAGACGGAGACACGCCGCCTACACAACCGCTATTACGCAAAGACCATGCGTAACGCACTGCGTGACCTCCGCGCCACTTCTGACAAGGAGCAGGCTACGGCTATGCTTCCTAAGTTGCAGGAGATGCTCGATAAACTGGCTAAGCGTAACATTATTCATAAGAATAAGGCTGCTAACCTCAAGTCGAGTGTGGCAAAGCATGTAAACGCGCTTGCATAATGCTGCGCGTTCGTGCCAAAGAGTTAAGGCTGAATCGGGTACGGTTCAGCCGTTTTTTGTTTTTTCACAATTCTTCTGTGAATGTCTAGACCTTTTCAGAGATTGTGTTTTTCGTTAAAGAGCGAAAAAGTTTCAAGAAATGAGTCAAAATCAGAAAGAAAACTTCCCCGAACTGCTTAGAAAAGTCGTTGAGGAACTGTCGGACGCCAAAGCCATGCAAGGGCTTTATCATCAGCACCGCCATGGCGACCCCTTGCCCTCTACTCCAGCCCTGCTCGAGATTATCTCGCTATGCAGGGCAGTGCTCTTTCCTGGCTATTTCGGCAAGTCCTCGCTCGACAGCGGCACCATAGGCTTCAGCATCGGCGTCGATGTGGAACGTCTCTACAATCTACTTGTGGAGCAGATAGAGGCAGGTTTGTGCTTCACCTGCGACCGTCAGGAGAGAGGCTGCAACGACGGCGACCTGCGCGGCAAGGCAAAGGAAGTGGCTAGCACACTCATCAATCGTCTGCCCGAGCTGCGCTGCGTGCTGGCTACCGACGTAGAGGCTGCCTATCTTGGCGACCCCGCGGCGCAAAACTACGGAGAGGTGATAAGCTGCTATCCGGCAATAAAGGCACTCACCATCTATCGCCTGGCGCACGAGCTCTATACGCTCTCCGTGCCGCTCATCCCGCGCATACTTTGCGAACTGGCACATAGCGAAACGGGCATCGACATACATCCTGCAGCGCAGATAGGCAAATACTTCACCATCGACCACGGCACGGGCGTAGTGATAGGTGCTACTTGCATCATTGGCGACCACGTGAAACTCTATCAGGGAGTGACGCTGGGCGCTAAGAGCTTTCAGCTCGACGACGACGGCAACCCTATAAAGAACGTACCCCGTCACCCCATTCTCGAAGATGGAGTGATAGTATATTCCAACGCCACCATCCTTGGGCGCATCACTATAGGGCGTGGGGCTGTAATAGGCGGTAACCTTTGGGTGACTCACGACGTGGAACCTGGTGTGACGATGAAGCAAGCCAAGGGGCATCAGTCTGCCGATATCATGGCAATGTATATCTAAGAGAGAACTTTATTTCTTTCGCCCCAAACCTAAAAACCAAAGAACCCCAAATACCCATTCCCCCACCTACCATAGAACAGAAGTATGGCAAAAGAATTTGAAATGATAGCCAAGACATTCCAGGGCTTGGAAGAAGTTTTGGCTGCTGAGTTGACCGAACTGGGAGCAAACGACATTCAGATAGGGCGCCGCATGGTGTCGTTTTCTGGCGACAAGGAGATGCTCTACAAGGCTAATTTCTGCCTGCGTACAGCAACGCGAGTACTGAAACCTCTTGTCCACTTCAAGGCGCACAACCCCGACGAGGTATATGAAGAGGTGAAGAAGATTCGCTGGGAAGACATACTCTCACTCCAGACAACCTTCGCCGTTGACACTGTGGTGTATTCCGAAGAGTTTCGCCACTCCAAGTTCGTGGCGTATAAGGTAAAGGATGCCATAGTGGATTACTTCCGCGAGAAGCAGGGCGACCGCCCCAACATCAGCATAACGCAGCCCGACATACGCCTGAACATGCATATTGCCGGCTACGACTGCACCCTCTCGCTCGACTCCTCGGGCGAAAGTCTGCACATGCGCGGCTATCGCGTTGCCAGCTGCAAGGCACCTATCAACGAAGTGCTCGCTGCCGGACTCATAAAGCTGACGGGCTGGAAAGCCGACTGCGACCTCATTGACCCCTTCTGCGGCTCCGGAACCATAGCCGTGGAGGCTGCGCTCATAGCCCGCAACATTTATCCTGGGGTGTTCAGAAAATCCTTTGCCTTCGAAAAATGGAACGATTTCGACGCAAGTCTTTTCGAAAGAATATATAATGACGACAGCGAGGAGCGCCCCTTTGACCATAAGATTATTGCAGCCGACATAAACCTCCCTACGCTTGAGGGCGCCAGGCAGAACGCGCAGTCGGCTGGAGTAGCCGACGTCATAGAGTTTGTGCATCAGGACTTCCACCAGTTCAAGCAGCCCCAGATGCCAAGCATCATCATAACCAATCCTCCCTATGGCGAACGTCTCACTCCCTCAAACATCATAGAACTATATCAGACCATCGGCGAGCGCCTGAAGCACGAGTTCAAGGGTGGCGATGCCTGGGTTATATGTTCAAATGAAGAATGCTTCGACAACATCGGACTGCGTCCCAGTCTCAAGCTGCAACTCTACAACGGCAGTCTGGACTGCGAGTTCCGCAAGTACCAGGTGTTCGACGGGACTATGACCAGGTTCCGCTCAGAGGGCGGCGACATCAAGACCTCCGAGGACAGAAAGAAGATGGACATGAAAAAACGCTCCCGCCTCAACCGCGAGGACTTTAGCCGCGAGCGCCGTCGCGAACCCCTGACCGAAGAAGAAAAGCAATATGAGATACTGCGCGGCAAACACGACGAGTTTGAGCGCAACCGCATAGGTAAGGAACGCGCCGAAGCCCGCCGACAGGAAAGAGAGCGTCGCCAGCAGCGCGGCAAGGAAGACGGTTTCGACCGTCCGCGCCGCAGCTTCGGCAGAGACCAGAAAGGTGGTTTCCAGCGCGGACGCCGAGGCGAAGGCTTTGGCAGCAGAGGCGCACAAAAGGGCAGGCGCGCATTTGGAAGGAAAGACAGAGAAATGTAAATATAATGAAGACAATGAAAAACTTTTTGGCAATAGTTTTGTTTCTTGTAGCCACACCGTTTATGAGTGCACAGACAAAAGAACTCCTTACTCTCGACGACCTCATGTGGGGAGGCACGTCCTTCTGGAAACATCAGCCCGAAGGCTTTTACACCGCTTGGTGGGGCGACCGCCTCGTAGGTCTCAACTATAATTGCTTTTCACTGCTCACAGACCAAAAAGGGCGCAGCAAATATCCCGAAATGGTAGTGACCGACAGCGAAGTCAAACCTCTTGTGAAGGATGGCACCAACGGCGACGGACTGAGCTTCTACTATGCCAGTTTCCCTGAGGCAGACAAGCCCTTGGTGATGCTGCAGACGTCAAAGAGCCGTTTCCTCTACGACTGGGAGAAGAAGCAGATAGTGTGGTCGCAGAGTCTTGAGGCTGGTAGGGGCAACAGCGAATTTTGCGCAGCAAGCCGCAGCGAAGCCTACACCAAGAACTACAACCTCTTTCTGCGCACCGCCGACGACAAGCTCCACCAGATAAGCACCGACGGCTCGCGCGAACTTCTCTACGGCACCAGTGTGCATCGCGACGAGTTCGGCATACACAAGGGCACCTTCTTCAGCCCCAGCGGCAAGCTGCTGGCTTTCTACAGGATGGATCAGAGCATGGTGACCGACTATCCGCTGGTAGATATAGAACATCGCGTGGCTGAGGCTGCCCCAGAGAAGTATCCCATGGCAGGAATGACGAGCCACAAGGTTACGGTGGGCATCTTCAACCCCGCAACCGACAAGACCGTGTGGTTGCAGGCTGGTGACCCTACAGACAGATATTTCACCAACATCACATGGTCGCCCGACGAGAAGACCATATATATGATAGAGCTGCCACGTTCGCAGAAAAAGGCTGAGCTCGTGGCTTACGACGTAGCTACAGGTGCGCGTAAGGCAGTGCTCTATACGGAGACGCATGAGAAATACGTTCATCCTACCCACCCCCTGACTTGCCTTCCGTGGGACGACACAAAGTTCATCTATCAGAGCGAGCGCGACGGATATAACCATCTCTACCTGTTTGACGTTCAAGGCAACGAAATCAAGCAGATCACCAAGGGCAATTTCGTGGTGCTTGAACTCCTGGGCTTCAACGCTGCTGCCAAGAGTGTCATCATAAAGAGCACCGAGAGCAGCCCCATACGCAACAATTACTACAGCGTTGACATAGAAAGCGGAAAGCGCACGTTGCTTGACAACGGCGTGGGCATACATTCTGCGTCGCTCTCCGCCAGCGGAAAGTTCCTCATGGACCGCTGGACAAGTCCCGACACGTATAGAAAATACGACGTGCTATCTACTCAGGTGGGCAAGCGAGGCAAAAACGCCCCCGTCAACATGCACACTTCCCAGGCGCCCTATCAGGAGTACGACCTGCCCGAGGTGAGCTGCGGCACGCTGAAGGCTGCCGACGGAGTTACCGACCTCTACTACCGCATGGTGAAACCCGTGGGCTTCGACCCTGCCAAGAAATATCCTACGGTGGTCTATGTCTATGGCGGTCCCGGACTGAGGAATGTGGAAGAGAGCTGGAACTACTCCTCGCGCGGCTGGGAGACGTATATGGCCCAGAGGGGCTACCTGCTCTTCATCCTCGACAACCGCGGCTCCTGCGACCGTGGCTTTGCCTTTGAGAGTGCCACCTACAAGCACCTGGGTGTGGAGGAGATGAAAGACCAGATGAAAGGTGTGGAGTACCTGAAGTCCCTGCCCTTCGTCGATGCCGACCGCCTCGGCGTCCACGGATGGAGCTTCGGCGGGTTCATGACCACGAGCCTGATGTGCACCTACCCCGATGTCTTCAAGGTGGGCGTTGCCGGAGGTCCCGTCATCGACTGGAAATTCTACGAGGTCATGTACGGCGAGCGCTATATGAGTACGCCACAGGAAAACCCCGAAGGCTACGAAGAGACCTCGCTGCTCAACAAAGCCAAAAACCTGAAGGGACGCCTGCAGATAATCATCGGCTACAACGACCCTGTTTGCCTGCCGCAGCACACGCTCAGCTTTATGCGTGCCTGCATCAACGCCGGCACACAGCCCGACCTTTTCATGTATCCCAACCAGGAGCATAACATGGACGGGCACGACAGAGTGCATCTGCACGACCGCATCACACGATTCTTTGACGATTATCTGAAATAAATCCCCAATGACTGCCGACCCGACAAACCGCCGCCTAGCGGAGCTGCAAGCGCTCATAGAGGGCGAGAACAACCTCGTGGGCGTACTGGCAAACCTCAGCGCGGCTCTCCACGAAATGCTCTCCACGCTATGGACGGGCTTCTACCTCGTCGAGGGCGAAGAACTCCTGCTAGGTCCGTTCCAGGGCCCCGTTGCCTGCTACAGGATAAAGAAGGGCAGGGGAGTGTGCGGCACTGCATGGGACGAGTCGCGCCCCATCATCGTTCCCGACGTGGAGCAATTTCCCGGACACATAGCCTGCAGCAGCCGCTCGCGCTCGGAGATAGTGGTGCCTGTATATGGCAAGTCGGGACGAGTGGCAGGTGTCATAGACATCGACGACGAAAAACCTGGGCGTTTCAACATGGCTGACCTCCGGTTGCTCGAAGGTGTGGCAGAAATGCTCAGACCATATTTTGACTGACACGTACATGAAAGGCAAATACCGGAAAATAGGCGTATTTCTCTCAGCCAACAACGATGTTCCGCAGGCCTATCGCGATGCAGCCCGTGAGGTGGGCACCTGGATAGGCTCTACGGGGCGCACACTCGTCTTTGGCGGGTCAAACCGCGGACTGATGCAGGAAATAGCCTCAGCCACGAAAGCCGCTGGCGGCACGTTGGTGGGCATAGTGCCGCAGGTGCTCTTCGACAGAGGCTGGAACAATACTCAGCTCGACGAGACTATACGCACTCGCGACCTCACCGACCGCAAGGAGCAGCTGGTGGAGCAGAGCGACATACTCGTGGCTTTGCCCGGCGGCATAGGAACCCTCGACGAGGTCTTTACCGCCGTGGGGCTCTCTGCCATAGGTTTCGAGACAAAGCCCGTAGTCATCTACAATGTAGAGGGATGCTACGACTCACTGCGTAAGCTGCTCGCCGACCTGCACTCACGCAACCTTCTCCGCGCCCGCCCCGAAGAAATAATGACCTTCGCCGACAATTTTGACACCTTGACGGAAATATTGGAATGATAAGTCTCAGTTTCTGAGAAAACCAAAAGAAAGTTTTGCCTGTTAGCTGGTAATTCCTACTTTTGCATTATGAAACAGAGAGTTTTTGAGGAAATACAGCAAAAGAAAATGTGCGGATATTTTGCCGTTCGGTGGGCTTGTATATTCTCTCTTTCTCTCTCTGATATTGCTATAATCCAAAGGAAATATCCTTCCCTATGTGACCTTGTGCCATATAGGGAAGGATATTTTTTGTGTCCATTTATAAATAAAGAGGAACTATAAAAATATAATACTTCGATTATGATGAAAAACTTTAAATCTTTGTTTTGCCTGAGTTTGATTTCGTTATCCTGTATGCCTGGCTATGCGCAGTTGGATGACGATGGCGATATGCTCTACGTCTATACTTCGGCAAGCAGCGATGCAGTGAAGTATGAGTGCGCCGACCTCGACAAGATTACGTTCGGTGATAAAGGCGTACAGTTTTGGAACACTGCCTGGCCTACAGAGTATCCCTATGGCAAAATCAGTGTCATCTCTTTTCGTGAAAGGAAATCTCAACCGACAGGTCTGCATCAGGCAGTTGCCTCCGACAACAGGTTGAGTATAGGCTACGATGGCAGCAGCAGTCTTGTCACGGTGCGTAGCGGCGTGGAGTTGATTTCTGTTTCAGTGTACAACATGCAAGGCGTGGCTATGCTTAGCCTTTCTGTCTCTGGTTTAAGTTGCGATGTCTCACTTCGTGATATTCCGCAGGGTATCTATGTGGTGAAAGTCAAAGGCGAAGGCGCTGAGTCCAGCCGTAAAGTAGTAAAGAAGTAACAGCCAAAACTTAGAAGTTATGAAGAAGATATTTATACTTTTTGTTGCCCTTCTTTCTGTAGTTCTTCAAGGCAAGGCGCAGCAATACATTAATATATATCAGGACGATGTCATTATCCGTCAGTTTTCTACAAATGAGATAGACAGCATCAGTGTGACCGAGACAGAGCCTCGCATCATCAGCCTTTGGCAGAGCGATGAGGTCATAGTGACCTATTCTGCTGCCGAGGTTGACAGCATCAAGCTGACCAGCGTCGGCTGCGACCCACTGGCATATATTGGTATCGTTGGTTTCAATGACGATTTGTATGTAAAGAATATCGGTGTTCTATCTTCATCCACTGCGAGCCAGTACAAGACTTTCGTCAACAATTTGCCGCGCAAGGATGGAACGTTGCTTTACTATGCAGTAGATAATGCCCTTGACATGTTGGACAAAGCCAACATTCAGACACCGTTGCGCAGTGTGAACTTCATTACTTTTACCGACGGACTGGACCAGGGGTCCATGATGATGAGCGACAAGTACGGCAGCTCCAGTGCTTATCTTGAGGCAATGAGTCAGCGCATCGCTGAAACACGTATTAACGACCTCCCCATAAATGCCTATTCCGTAGGTCTGCGTGGAAACGATGTCAGCAATAACACCCAGTTCAGTCAGAACCTGCAGAGTCTGGCTTCCTCCAGCGACAAGGCTTTTGAGGTGAGCAGTATTTATGACTTACGTACCAAGTTGCAGGACATTGCCAAGCAGATAATAAGTGTCAGCACTCGCCAGAGCATCAGCATCAAGGTGCCAGGCATCGACAACGGCACCCAGATGCGTTTTGTCTTTGATGACAAGTCGGCAGCCAATAGCAGCCAGTATATCGAGGGTACTTTCAACCTTCAGGACCGCTCTCTCTACGACGTCACTTATCATGGCATGAAGTCCGTCAGTGGTTCTTTTGTTCAGGGCACGCAGAATGGCATATTCGTAACCTATACCTTTACGGGAATACGTCCTCTCTCGGGCGATGGTCTTGTTCCTACCTCATCCATAACGCACTACTACCGCCTGCCAGGTTCCACATCATGGCAAGTTAACTCAGATTTTTCTCCTGCCGGCAATACAAAGCGCAGCGTCTCCCACTCTGGCACATCCATCGTGCTCGTGCTCGATTGCTCCAGTTCCCTTGGCAGCGACTTCAGCCGTATGCAGCAGTATGCCAACGACTTCATAGACCAGGTGGCAGCCAATGCCGAACCCTTTGAACTACAGACTCCCAGCAATTTTAAAGCAGCTTTTAGCGAGGATGGCGTAAACTTGACTTGGGATGCAGTGAAGTATGCCCAAAATTATGAAATATGGCGCTGCGGCAGTGCATATGGGAGTTTTGAGAAAATTGCAGAGAATATAGTCTTAAATAGCTGGACAGACGAAAGTCCGCTTGAGGGTAAAAATTACTATAGGCTCTATGCCATCTGCTACGGAAGTACCAGTCCCTATGCTTCAGCACAAGTTACCTTTGAACTACAGGCTCCCAGCAATTTTAAAGCAGCTTTTAGCGAGGATGGCGTAAACTTGACTTGGGACGCAGTGGAGTATGCCAAAAATTATGAAATATGGCGCAGTGGCAGTGGTGCATATGGGAGTTTTGTGAAAATTGCAGAGAATGTAGTCTCGAATAGCTGGACAGACGAAAGTCCTCTTGAGGGTGAAAATTACTATAGGCTCTATGCCATCTGCTACGGAAG
>JAFYFI010000144.1 GCA_017543785.1 Alloprevotella sp. | reverse complement strand
TCATAACCATAATATCTCTCTGAAGAAAGAGTGGAAGAATAACAAAACAAACAGAGTCTCTTCTGCAAGCATAGATTGGCGCGTAATGCAGAACGCCATCGCCATGGGCCGCACATACGACAGCCAGACAGGTGTCACCACTTACCAGCCTGACAATGTCAACGGCAATTGGAATATCTCTGCGAACTACCGCCTCAACCGCCCCCTTGATAAGAACAAACGTCTCTTCCTTAGCAATGCCACAACTATCAGCTATGCCAACAGTGTCGATCTCGTCTCTACCGACCAGCCCTATACGGTAAGAAGTAGCGTGCGCAACACCAACGCCAGCGAAGAGCTAAGCCTGAGCTACAAGATAAAGCAGTATTCCTTTGGAGGCAGATTCGGTGTAAACTGGATTAACGCCCATAGCCACCGCACTAACTTCGAGACCGTCAACTGTGAGAACTGGATTATAGGAGCTAATGCCGTAGTCCCTCTGCCGTGGAAAATGCAGCTTGCAGCAGACTTCTCCGCCACGTTGCGCACAGGCTATAACGACCCCAACATGAACGAGGCCGCATTCGTCTGCAACGCACGCCTGTCAAGGAGTTTCTTCCATGGTAAGCTCACCATGATCCTCGACGGCTTTGATATCTTCAACGGCATCAAGGACATCCGCCGCACCATCAATGAGCAGGGGCGCACCGAGACATGGTACAACTCCGTCCACCGCTATGTAATGCTCCACGCCTTCTATAAGTTTGCAAAGAAGCCGAAGAAATGAGGTATGAAAGGTTATTGGTTATTGGTTATAGGTTATAGATACCGTATCCGGAAACTCTCGAATGCCGCAGGCATCGCGAGGAATTGCTCTTTCGAGCAATGTTCTCTTAGAGTACTGAAAGCAGTGCTGTCGCGAAGCGGAGCACGAAAAGCGGAGGTGAGAGCGAAGCGACAAACCCAAGAAGAAGGAGTAAGGGGTAACATGTCGAAAAACATGACTAAAACATTGTTGTTATAGAAATTCTTTTTACCTTTGCACCTAACAACACAAAGAAAGATAAGACAATGGAAGCAATTACTTTCAGTCCCGCACAAGTACACGTGTTCAATCTCGTGTCGCACATCAAGTCATCCCTTGGCTTAGACAAGCTACGTGAACAACTTGCAGCTTTCTATGCTAAGCAGGTGGATGAAGAGATGGATACTCTTTGGGAGAATGGTCAATTTGACGAGAAGCGGATGCAAGAACTGCGCGGCTCTCACTTTCGTACCCCCTACAAAAAGTAGCCCATGAATCCGGTGGTCATAGACACCAACTGTCTCTTGCAGATTATTGCTCGCAAGAGTCCTTATCGCCCGATTTGGGATGCTTTCCTGGCTGGGCGATATGATCTTTGTGTTTCTAACGATATATTAGAAGAATATCAGGAAGTCCTAGGGCAGCAAATTACCCCAACCATAGCCGAGAACGTGGTACTTCTTATTCTCAATCGGAAGAATGTGAAACTAGTAGATCCGCATTTCCGCATGGGAATTATCACTGCTGATCCAGACGATAACAAGTTTGTGGATTGTGCCTTTGCTGCAGGAGCCGACTATTTAGTGTCAGAGGACAGTCATTTTAGTATTCTTCGCCACACGCCTTTCCCTCAACTTAATCTCGTCACCCTTGATGAGTTTCTTGCCGTAATAAAGGAAATGTAAGCGCAACCTCCCGCCTCAATCGTTTGCAGTGGCAGTAAAATTTTTTGCAGAAATAACTGGAATATTTCTGCGATATATGCGTATAATAAGGTGTAAGACTATTCTGCAAACCATAAACCAAAGATGTACAGCGAGCAGACACTCGTCGAGGAACTAAAGAAAAATAGCCGTGAGGCTCATGACCAGCTGGTAGCCCGTTACGGACAGATGATCTTTGCTATGATAGCGAGGATAGTGAGCGATGTCCGCGATGTGCAGGAACTGACGCAAGACACTCTGCTCACAGCCATACAGAAAATCTACAGCTTCAACCCGCAGCTCTCGCGTCTCTCCACGTGGATCGGCAAGATAGCCTACAACAAAGCCCTCAGCTTTGCAAGACACAAAGAGCATGTCACCATCCCCATCGAGGACATCGAAGCCGGAAACTCTCAACTCTCAAATATCAACTCTCAACTCTCAAATATAGACGAAGCCCTGTCCACTGGCAGCGAAGACAACATAGCCATGCTGCAGCAGGCAGTACTCACCCTGCCACCCGACGAGCGAATGCTCCTCTCCCTCTACTACTTCGACTCCATGCCACTCGCCGACATCGCCCTCATGATGGACACCACTCCACAAAAGCTCTCCAAACGACTCTACAATATCAGAAGGAAACTCTATAATAGAATAAAAAGGAGATAAGCACTTAATGCTCAATGTTCAATTCTCAATTCTCAATAATTTATCATGGACGCTTTCAAAGACACTGACCTCCGCGAAGCACTGCGCCGCATATATTCCGACCCGCCGCAGTTGCCGGCCGAGTTTGCCCAGCAGCTCCACGAAGCAGCACTAAAGCAGCAGCGTAGCCGCAGGGTGCGCCGCCTCATCTTCTGGCCCTCGATAGCTGCGGCAGCGTGCATCGCCATTGCCTTCTTGCTGGGCAACGGAGTAACCAATCCCCCAAACCTCGAATCTCAAGTCACAAACATCAAACATCAAACCTCAGACATCGAACGTCAAACAAATACCGCCCCCATTGCCGTAGGCACGCCCCCTGAGAGAGAGGAAACAGCGTCAACTACGCAAGATATGGTTAATAAAATAAAGGAAAAGAAAAGCTACTTCGCCTCGATTGAGGAGGAGCAGCCTACGGTACAGGGGGCGCCTGAGGTCGTTTCTGTTTTAAATGAGACGCAAAATGACCTTTCTTCATGTGCAAAAGAAGTTGAGCAATGCACGGAGGTGGCTTTTGAAGAAGTTACCGGCGTGGCAAAGCAGGCGAGGATGGACCTGAATGCAATTTTTGAATTGTTTGAAGAGATAGAGCAAGATACAAAGAATTCAATAAAAAATATTTATAGCGATGAAACAGAGTTATTGTAAAAGAATGGCAGCCGTGGTTATGCTGCTTGCGTGTAGTATTTGCGGCAACGCAAAAATTGAGTTCCTTGAGGATTTTAAGGACATGGATGGAGTCAGCTATAGCTACATCTCCAAGTACGCTCTTGACAATATGGATTTGGAAGCAATCTCACTTCCGAGTCAAGACTTTTCCAAGATGAAGGGTAAAATATCTTCTCTACAGATGTTGTCATCCGTGTCATCGGCTTCAGCAAAGATTCTCGCAGACGTAGAAACTTTTGTTAAGAAAGAGAAGTATGAACTCGTGGTGATGAAAAGTGCAAGCAAAGGAACAAGTAAGCAAGTCTTTTTTCGTGAGCAGTCGGGCAGTTCTTCAATGCTAATTGTTAGTTCTGCGAGAAACTCTCTCAAAATTATTGCATTGGAGGGAACGTTTACATTGGCAGACTTTATGAGTGAAAACGGATTTTTCTATAAGTAATAACCAAAATCGATAATAACATGAAAAAGCAAATCTATTTTACAGCCTGTGTAATTGTGCTGGCAAGTTTTATAGGCATTGCCTGCGCTTCGTCGGGCGAGACTACCGATGTAACTGCTGTAAGGAATATAGACAATCGTTTCTCTACGCGCACTTATAACCTTTCTGATTTTACGGGTATAGATGTCAGCAGCGTGGTGAAAGTTATCTATACGCAGGGTGAAAAATACAGCGTGAAACTTACGGGCCGTACGGACTGGCTTGACTACATGGATGTCTCTGCTACAAACGGCACACTGAAGGTATACGCAAAAGAAAACAGAGTATTCAGTAATGTACGGAAAGAAGACAAACCTGATGGAGAACACAACTTTATCCTACATCTGACAGCTCCTAGCCTGCAAAATATTTGTCTTGAAGGAGTCTCTGTCTTTGAGAGCAGTCGTCTCTCGGCTGATGTCCTGAAGGTTCACATTGATGGTGTGTCAGCATTCAAGGTAAAGAACATAGATTGCAAATCCATTGATGGCAATGTCTGGGGAGTGAGCCAGATAGAAGTGGAAGAGATGGCTGCTCAGGATGTGAAGTGGAACATCGGTGGCACCAGCAAACTGAATCTGTCTCAAATGCGTAAGTGCGAAAACGTAAAGATGGATATCAGCGGAGCTTCGCATTGCGTTGTCGCTGCCAAGGCCACAGGACTTATGCAGGTTATACTTTCAGGAGCCAGCAAAAGCGACTTGACATTCAAGGGTGGCAATCTGCGCACCGTTTGTTCCGGGGCTTCAACCATGGATGCCAAGGTGGACTGTGCTGCCGTCAGTGCTATTTGCAGCGGTGCTTCTACCGGCAAGTTCAGTGGCACAGCAAAAAGTGTGGATGTAAACGCAAGTGACATCACATCGAGAATTGAAACTTCTCAATTGAAAAAGAAATAAACAATATAAAGCTTTATGAAAGCTCTAATAAAAGCAGTGGTGTCCGCACTTCTGCTTACCTCCGCACTATCCTCTGCCCAAGCGCAGGAGAAGAAGGAAAAGAAACTTGAAGTCCGTGTTTTCGCCTATGTAATGGAGGAGACTACAGGGATGCCTGTGCCCGGTGTCAAGGTAAGCATCCTGCGGGCAAAGG
>JAFYFI010000143.1 GCA_017543785.1 Alloprevotella sp. | reverse complement strand
TTCGAATCCTGCAGCTCGCGCTCCTTCGGCTCCGTCTTCTTCCCAGAGGCAATTTTCGAAAAAGGCTGCTCCGTCTCCCTTGACCACTTTGGGTGTGTTCAACAGGCAGTGGCGGAAGAGGTAGTTGAAGTCGTCTTCGGGGTAGCTGGTGTTTTGCTCGCCCATGATGTCGTCGTCGTGGCGCCCTGTTATGATGCAGTTGTTGAACTGCAAATTGAGCAGCGGCAATCGTTCAGCGTCGTGATAGTTGGCAAAATGGAGTGCTGGTCCATCGACGGCGGAGAGCACTGCATAGAACTGTGCTATGGTGCAATGTACGAAGCTTGCATTTCCTCCGAGGATTTCTACGCACCCGGCTGCTGCGTTGGTTATCTGGGTGTTCACTGCATATATCCAGCTGTTCTGAGATTTTAATGCCCACTCTGAGAAGTTATGGAGCTTGCAACTTTCGAGCACGAGTTTTTGCTCTTCAGGGCTTGACGGGTCACAGTGTATGCCGAATTTGGCACTATGGATGTCTGTGTGTCTGAGTGTGTTGCCATAGCTCTCGCTGCATATTCTGATGCCCTCCCACTGATTGGCTATGTTGTCATAGCTTACCTGTGAGAGCATATTGCCAAGTCGGTCGCCGCGCAGGATGACGTTTCGCTCCGGTGTGCCTTCGGAAACGAGCTTTCCGTGAACTATGAGGCTTGCTCCCGGATGGAAATATAGATGCACTCCGGCAGCGAGCGTCAGGGTTGCTCCTTGTTCTACTACCAGACTGTCGAGGATTCTGTATGGTCGTGGGCTGTCGAAGACTTTGTCGGCTCTTATGCGCTCTGCTTTCAGACTGTTTACGCTTTGCACTGATGCCTTCAGGGGTACATGGCTTATGTTGCCCGACTCCAGTTCTATGTAGAGCCGGTCAACGTATTCCACTTCTTCATCACTGTCGGTTTCGGGTGACAGAAAACTGATGAATGCGAAGAGGCTGTCGTTGCCGAGTGCTTCGAAACTCTCGCCCTGACCAGCCGAGAGGAAGCTTCCGTCGAAATTGACTCTGAAGGGTGAGGCTGCTCCCTGTTCCAGCCAGACTCGGTTTATCCTTACGCCTTTCTTGTTGTGGTTGTATATCTTCACCGTGTCGGTTGCTGCCAAGTCGCCCGAAATGACTGTGCCAAGCCTTACAGTGTCTCGATATATAGAGAGACGGACATCGGGCGAAGAGGTAAACTCTTCGTCGTCAAGACATGATGCTACCCCGAATGTCAGGAGGAACATCAGGCTCCAGGTAGCTATACGATATATTCTGAATATGTGGGTTTCTTTCAGGACCTTCATTTCATGCCAGTTCTGCTGAGGTTCGGCAGAGCTGAGACCAAGCTCTTCCTCTGCTCTCCACCCGCGCGAGTTATATAAATATAACGGCACAAACGTGGAGTTATTATTTTATGAGGCAGTTTTTTATTGCTCCTCGGGCACAGACGGTATGGAAAGATGCCGTGGCTCAGATTTGCTGCAAAATATCAAGCAGGTGGTCCCAAACCATTTGTACTGTCGGGATGTTGAGACGTTCGTCGGGTGAATGAACACCACGAAGAGTGGGACCGAAACTTACCATGTCCAAGTGGGGATACTTGACGCTGAAGAGTCCACATTCAAGCCCTGCATGTATTCCTCTTACTACCGGTTGTTTGCCAAATAGGCGAACGTAGCTCTCTACGGTTTTCTTTACTAATACGCTATCGGGATTTGTTGCCCAACCGGGATACCCTTCTCCAGTCTGAACTTTCTTGGCTCCACCGAGAATAAATGCTGCTCTCACTATGGCACTTATATTCTCCCTGTTGGACAAGATGCTGCTGCGCTGACTTGTGACTACACGCACGGTTTCGCCGCAGAGTTTGATGCTGGCTAAGTTGCTGCTTGTCTCTACAAATCCTTCTATATTCTGGCTCATGGCATACACTCCATTGTGTACGGCGAGGAGCGAAAGCAACATTTTTTCTGCTGACTCCTTGGAACATACTTCTGCCGCAGCAGGCTTACTCTCAAGTTCAATGCTTACGTCGGGCTCTGTGGCAGAGAATTCTTCACGTACGGCAGCAAGCAGCAGATTGGCATCGGCGCTCAACGTGTCTCTGAAAGATGCCGGTACGCATACCACCGCGTAGCCTTCGCGTGGTATGGCATTATGGAGTCCGCCACTTTGGATGTCTGCAAGTCTCAAGTCGGTTTTCTGCATTTCAGCACAAAGGAAGCGCAGCAGAATTTTGTTCGCATTAGCCCTATTCTTATTTATATCATCGCCAGAGTGTCCGCCCATCAAACCGCGAACTTTTACACAAGCAGTATAATATCCTTCGGGGGCAGACTCCCTGGGGAAGTCGTACTCGGCTATTGTTGTGGCGCCTCCGGCACAGCTGACGAAAATCTCACCTTCGTCCTCTGAGTCAAGGTTGATGAGGTAGTCGCCTTCCATAAAGCCGGGTTTCATGCCTTCAGCTCCTGAAAGTCCAGTCTCCTCATCACGTGTAAAGACACATTGGATAGGACCATGTTCTATATCGGTAGCCTTGAGTATGGCCATCTCCATGGCAACACCTATCCCGTCGTCAGCACCAAGTGTCGTACCTTTTGCCTTCATCCATTCGCCGTCAATGTAAGTCTGGATAGAGTCTTTGTCGAAATCAAAATCTACATCAGCATTTTTCTCGCAAACCATGTCCATGTGGCTCTGAAGTATCACAGCGGGCCTGTCTTCATAGCCTGGAGTAGCAAGTTTAGAGATTGCAACATTTCCTGTCTCATCTACAATGGTAGGAAGTCCAAGGCCTTCACCAAAACGACGGAGGAAATCTATCATCTTTTCCTCACGCTTTGAAGGACGTGGAATTTTGTTGATTTCTGCAAAACATTCGAATACAGAACTCGGCTGAAGTGTTTCTTTTTCCATGAGAGTTATTCTTTTTGTTGATTTTTAACTAATTTTGTCACCAATAATCATGCTTGCAAGCATTTCGACTGTCTGTCAGACAACAAAAATGCGAGGCAAATACATTCGCCGAACATTTCAGCATGAGTCAGCCCGATGCGGCTTTGGTGCATCGCCAGGCTGGGATACGAAAGGAAATGCGAGGCAAAATTAAGAAAAAATGTTGAAAACAATTTTAATTGTAGCTCTTATTGTTACCATCAGCATCTTATTGCTGAGTGTGAGACTTTTTTTCGGAAAGAAATTTGTACACACACACATTGATGGGAATAATAACATGGCTCAACACGACATCTACTGCGTACAGAAAATGGACCGCATGGAGCGCCACAAGAAACACAAAGGCGTTGAAGAAAAAAGGTGTAAGAAAAACCCTACAAACAGCTAAAGTTCCAATACTTTAGCTATGGATATATAAAAATTTAAAAATCAAACAATTAAAATCATAAAATTCACATGAAAAAGATTCTCGTTCTCGCAGTTTCAACCCTGCTCCTTGTAGGTTGCAACAAGGCTAAAACCACAGAGGTAAAAGAAAACGGACTCCCCAAAGCTGGAGCTGTTTCAAAGAACCAAACTTCCGGCAGTTCTATTGCTTATGTAGAGATTGATAGTTTGGCTACTCAATATCAATTCTGCAAAGACCAGCAGGAAATACTGAAGAAAAAGCAAGAGGGATATTCATCTGCTTTGCAAAAGCTAGGGCGCGACTTGGAGAGCGCTGCAGCCAACTTTCAGAAGAAAATTCAGGAAGGTAAGTTCAATAGCGAACAGGAAGCACGCAACGAACAGGCAAGCCTTCAGCGTCGTCAGCAAGACATTGCTAAAAAAGAAGAACAATACAACATAGAGATGACCGACGCTACCAGCGACTATCAGAAAGAGTTGCTAAAACGCATAAATACTTTCCTTAAGGAATACAACAAAGACGGCCGCTACTCCATGATTATAACAAATAGCGAAGCCTCTCTAAACGTTCTTTATGCCGACTCTACTCTGAACATAACAAAGGACGTGATTGATGGCTTAAACAAAGAATACAATAAGAAGAAATAAACACCAAAAACAAGAATCTTCCTGCCGGTTACTACATTATGAAAAAAATCTTTCTCCTACTGGCGTTGTATGCTTTTGCGCTCTCTGCCATGTATGCGCAAGACGATGCAAAAGACAAACCCGTTGCCTACAAATACAGAATATACCTTGCCGACAAGGCTAACTCTCCCTATAGCATTAATCAGCCTGAAGCCTTTTTGTCAAAACGTGCAATAGAACGCCGCAGTCGCTATAACATAAAAATAGACCAGTACGACCTGCCCGTTTCTCCGGCATATTTGGAATGTCTGCGCAACATGGGACTTAAAATACACAACTTCAGCAAATGGCAAAACACAGTTGTCGTTGAGACTACTTCAAAGGACAAAATCACTGAAGTATGTAAGCTACCCTTTGTTCGTGGAGCTCGTCTGGTATGGATTGACCCGCAAAAGCAACCCAAGGATGCCTCGAACAGGAAAGACAAAATTCGCAACAAACGCGACACCCTGGAAAGCTACTACGGACACTCCGCCCACCAAGTGCAGATGCTGTCACTCAACAAATTGCACGAACAGGGATATCATGGCGAAAACATGCTGATAGGGGTTCTCGACGGAGGTTTTTACAATGCCGACCTGATAACGGGCGTAAACCAGCAAAACATACTTGGGACGCGCAACTTTGTAAATCCCGGAGCTGAAGTATTCGATACCGATAGCCATGGAACAATGGTACTCTCCTGTATGGCTGCCAACGTCCCCTACTCCATGGTGGGTACTGCACCTGAAGCTCAATACTACCTCATCCAAACCGAAGACGGACTCTCAGAACAACTTGTAGAGGAAGACAACTACTGCGCTGGAGTGGAATATGCAGACTCCCTGGGCTGCGACATCGTAACTGCATCGCTTGGATACTACAAATTCGACCACGCAGAGATGAGCCATAAATACAAGGAACTCGACGGACTCACTGCCATCAATAGCCGCGAGGCATCCATGGCTGCAAGCCGAGGCATTCTGCTTCTGAATTCTGCAGGCAACGAAGGAGATGATTATTGGAAAAAGATAGGATTCCCAGCAGATGCACGCAATATCCTTGCCGTAGGAGCAGTAAATAGCGATAGCATAAACACTACCTTCTCCTCTATAGGATATTCTGCAGACCATCGCATAAAGCCCGACGCTATGGCTATGGGTGGCAACGTATCACTACTAAACACACGCGGCAATGCCTCGAATGCCGACGGGACAAGTTTTTCATGCCCCATCATGGCTGGAGCAGTTGCATGCCTGTGGCAAGCGCACAGAGAACTTACACCAACAGAAATAATTGATGCAGTTCACAAAGCTGGGCACTATGCTACAGAACCAAATGAAGTGTATGGATACGGAATACCAAATTTATGGAAAGCACACATAGACCTTTCAGCAAGTAAATAAAAGAAAAACTTTCCAAGAACAAATTAAGTTCTTAGTTTACTAGTCTTTGTATAAAATCTGACTTGGTAAACTAAGAACTTATTTTTTGCAACAGCATTTAGTTACAAGAGTAAAAAAACGCCGCAGACATGCGCCGTTTTTCACAAAGGTAAATATTCTTGACGAAAAAGTAAAAAGTTTTGACACGGATTTTTTGGCAAAATAGAGAGCAAAATTGAGGAATTTCTGCAAAGATTTTGACTCTGTGAAAATACAATAAAGAAATTTTCGGATTACTCAAAGAAATTTCAAAATCCAACAAAGAAATTATGAAATTTCTCAAAGGAATTTTCACGTTTTGGGGACAAAAAATCGCAGATAAATGCCTTGTATTTTTAAAAAACAGAGAAAATTTTTCGATAAATTTTCGTATCATAC
>JAFYFI010000142.1 GCA_017543785.1 Alloprevotella sp. | reverse complement strand
GTAGGTCGTGCCACCATAGGTCACTGACGGGGGGATTGCCATGTTGCCATTGTAGCCATTGGCATACCCACCCCAAATGGGCCAATCTGTACCAGTATAAGTGACGCTGGCAGTCTTTGTGCTGCTGTTAAGCACGTAATAGATGCCGTCAATCTTTGTGCCGTTAGCCCAGGCGGTGATAGCAACAAGGAAGGCAAGAATCACGAAAAAGAGTTTTTGTTTCATAAATGTATAGAGTTTAGTTAGACATGCGCGGCTCTATACAAAAAAGCGTGGAACTGTCGTCTGCCCGTTCCACGTGTAAAGGCTCTCGCATTGCCCATCTCAGTCTGAACGAGCAACGCAGAAGCCCACGCCAATATGATATACTTACTCCATATATTTATATAGGAGCATTGATATTCATACCACACTGGGACATCTACCGTTGATTTGGTCTTGGCTGAGATGTGAATTTTCGAGATTCTTACACGTCAAGAACAAAGCGTCTAAGTAAACGCCTTTATGTATATTTCCCCACCTCCCAATGCAGGCTATTGCGCCTGGGCTAATTGTTTTGTACTGCAAAAATACGTCTTTTTTCTTATGAAGCATCAGAACAATATGATTTTTTGCATCTAAACGATTTTGAATGAGATTTCGGTCTTCACATACAAAAAAAGCTCCCGCATGATTGTGCGGGAGCGTTTTTTATTATCAACTAAGTCTGATTCTTAGAAGTTGTAGTAAACACCGAATGTTACGTCGTAGCCGCTGAGCTTGAAGCCGAAGCCGTTGTCAGCAACTCCATACTCGTGGTCACGCCATCCGAGGAAACCTACGTGAGAAACAAAACCAAATTTCTGGTTCAGCGTAATTGCGAAACCTGGCTTGATACCTACTTCCCAGTTCTTACCGTCGCCAACGTCCTTAACCTTAGATACTCCAAAAGCGAAACCGCCATCGAGGAACAAGCTCACAGGACCAAATTTAGCATAGGAGAAACGAGCATAAGGATTGATTTCTACAGTGTTGATTGCCTGATGATTAAGATATTCATGCTGATATCCGAATGCCAAACCAAGAGACCATTTGCTGTCAAGGTTATAACCTACTTCAGGACGAAGGGTGAACTCAGTAATGTTGGCTTTATAGTCGCGCCATGCGCCTATTTCACCACCGATCCATACCTGTGCATTGGCTGCCGTAGCTACTACGACAAGAGCCAGAGTTAGAAAAAACTTTTTCATAGTGTATTGTTATTAAAAGTTAAACTTGCGGAGGTACTTGTACCACCTGTTTATGTAAACTTTCCGGCGACAAATATAACGCAGTTTTTTCTAAAAACAAGAAAAAATGTAAAAAAATGTTTTATATCTTTAATTTTTCTTGAATACCCTTCTCTTTTATGGGAGTGAAATAGTGAGTTTATAAGTAGAGTTAATTAGCTTTGCTCATGTGAGTCATATACTATATATTAGGCTTTACGGTTATCATTTCAGCTCCATGAGAGCTAAGACCACCTAAAAACTTAAAGACCAATTAAGGATATCGTCCCACCTGCGCTACACTGTTACTCCCCATTTTATTTCTCTTTTCTTTCATCTCATGTTGAAATATGAAAAAAATTCAGAAAAAATTTTGCTTATATAGAGTGAAGATGTATTTTTGCACTCGCAAAACAGCATTAGTACTGCTGTGGCGCATACATTTTACGGGAAAGTGCTGTACGGCCAGCTCCCTTCGAATCCTCCAGGGCTTGACCGCAGCAAAGGTAGTTGGTTGTAGCGGCGCGATACAGTGAGCTTTCCCTCCCTATTGCCTCTTTAGCTCAGTTGGCCAGAGCACGTGATTTGTAATCTCGGGGTCGTTGGTTCGAATCCGACAAGAGGCTCAAAAAAGGCTTGATGGAATAATTTTCATCAAGCCTTTTTTTGTTTTGTATCTTCTCTCGTGTCAGCGATGCCGCTCCAGTTGCAGCACTTGCGTTGCATGTCGCAGGGCTTCGGGGCGATGGGTGACAAAGATTATGGTGCGCCCGCTGAAACGTCCTATTATATTAGATATCACTCGACGTTCCGTCTCAGAGTCGAGTGCCGAAGTTGCTTCGTCAAGCAGGAGGAAAGGCGAATCCTTCAGCAGTGCCCTTGCAATGGCTATGCGCTGTGCCTGCCCTTCCGAAAGGCCGTCGCCCATTTCTCCGCATGGCGTATCGAGTCCTAAGGGGAGTTTCTCGACAAAGTTTGCCGCCGAGAGCCGCAAAGCCTCCCGCAGCTGTTCCTCTGAGGCGTCGGGGGCAGCCATGAGCAGGTTGCTACGAATGGTGCCGCTGAGCAGTGTGTTGCCCTGTGGCACATAGGAAAAGTTGCAGCGCGTACCAGGCGATGCCCAAAAACTTTTCCTGTTGGAATCATATAGGCGTATGCTCCCCTCTTGTGCATGTATGAGCGACAGCAACAGGCGTATCAGAGTGGTCTTTCCGGCTCCCGTCTCACCCAGTATGGCTGTTATGCTGCCAGGTGGAAAGTCGTAGTTGAAATCTTTGAATATGAGTGGAGCCTCTTTGTTGTAGGAGCATGTGAGATTGCGTATTTCTATGCCGCCAGCCCCGGTAAGAGGTTTTTCTTTGTCTTCGCGTTCCAACGGCACTTCCTCGAGTTCAATAAGTCGTTCTGTTGCGGTGAATGAGCCGATAAATATTGGGATGAAGTGCGTGAGCTGCCTGACAGGGCCTTGTATCTGGGACACGAGCTGTACAAAGGCTATCAAGGCACCGTAGGTTATTAGTCCGCGGTGTAGGCTTACCGTTCCCCATGTAAAGGCTATGAGGTATCCGGCAGCAAAGCCAAGGTTCATAAGACCAGAGGAGATAGTCGAGTATTTCGTCTTTGTCACAATGTGGCCTGCCAACTGCTGCTGTTGTCCTGATAGTTTTGTCAGTGTAACACTGATGTGTTCCAGGGTTTTTATGACGAGAGTGTGTTGCAGGCTTTCTTGTATGATAGCCTGTATGCGGCTTTCTGAGGTGCGCACTTTATGCGTCAGATGTCGCATTTTCTTCACATAGAGTTTGCTGCTTATCACAAAGAACGGCAGGATGAGAACGACGATGATAGCCAGTTGCCAGTCCATGAGAAACAAGAAGACAAAGGCTCCCGAAAATTGTACTACCGTAGTCAGGAAGGCTGGAATGCTTTCTGTGAGGAAGAGTATTACGTCGTGAACGTCGCGTTCTATTCTATTAATAAGGTCTCCGGTATGGAATTTCTTCAAATCCTTCCAACGACAACGCATTAATCGCTCAAAGAGTTTGCGCTGCATGGAGTTCAGAGCCTTTACTCCAAGTGTTGCCCTCACCCAGCGCGACAATATCCCTAGCAACACCTGCAGGCACACGATGCCTGCCAAGCACCATATAGCACTTCTCAGTGTGATGTCATTGCGCACGTCGGTGGCTATATCGACTGCCACTTTTGTGGCATACACAAAGGCGAGGTCGGCTAGCACGAGGAGAGTTCCTATGCTGGCATTTATAATGGCTTGGGTGCGATAGCCTTTCCACGTGCGCCAGAGCCATGCAGAGAGTGACCAGTACGATTGTAGCTCTGTGCCATCACTACCCATGCGAGTCTGACGAAACCGTTTTGGCAGTATTTTCTTTAGAAAGTGCATGCGTCGTAGTTTTTGGGTTGGTGAAATCCCTTTATTTTTACATTATCTCTACTCCCCCTTTTTCCATTATCTCTGGTCCATTCCCCAGAGCATTTTGTCTCTCAAGGTGTCAAAGAAGTTCTTGTGTTCTACCTTTACCACACCTATTTTATATGGAGCACGATGTAGTTTCAGACTTATGCTGTCGTCCAATGTCTCGCTGCGTCCATCTATGGAAAGCAGGTATTTGCCCGAACGGCTAAACACTTCCAGCGTGATGCTGACGTCGTCAGTAACCACGACGGGGCGTACATTGAGGCTGTGGGGTGCTACGGCGGAAATACAGAACGAGGCTGATAGCGGCGATATGATAGGACCGTTTACGCTCAGGGAATAACCCGTCGAACCCGTCGGGGTACAGACTATCAATCCGTCTGCCACATAATCGACAAGAAGTTGTCCGTCGATATAGGTGCGCACCTTTATCAGCGAAGAGTTGTCGTGCTTCAGTATGGCAACTTCATTCAGAGCATAAGCCGACTGACTTAGCTGCGTACCGACACTTTCCACAGAAATCAGACTACGGGGCTCTACGATAAACCTACCTTGTGCCACATTCTTCAAAGCCGATTCTATATGCTCTGGCGAGACGTCAGCCAAGAAGCCCAGATGTCCCGTGTTTATGCCAAGAATGGGTATCCCCTTGTCGCCCACAAAGGCTGCTGCCTGCAGGAACGTACCATCACCGCCGAGCGACACGATAAGGTCTGCACTGCCCTGCTCCACCCTTTCCAGTATTGCATCGGCACATATCTGCATACCGAGTTCATGACAAAGGAACTCGGCAAATCCTTTCTCATAAAGAATTTCAAAGGATAGCTGCTGGAGGCAATCCACCACCTGTCCAATATATGCACTCTTGCTGAGCTGATTGTTATTTCCAAAAAGTAATACCCTGCGCATCTCCAATATGGGGTTTGAGGTTTCTATGTTTGTTGGTTTCCCGGGTTTGAAGAAAAAACCGAAGCACCAACGCTGGCATAAGTGGGTCTCTATATGGAGTCAAACAATGTTTTCTCCAAACTTTTTCGTGTATTTCTACTATTTATATACTTTTGCATAGGGTTTCCCAGCCATGCATTCCGTGCAAACCGCCTCAAGGCGAGAGGCAACTGCTTTAGCAGGCTTGCAGGAACTGAGCTGAAGCCCCGACTCCTATTTGCCAGTTTTTCTCTGCAAATATACGGCAAGACAAGCATCGGACAAAACATAAACTCATTTTTTAACCTTTGCAAAGGACTTTCTCTTAAACGAAAAAATATGAAAGTATGACCAAACTCAGTGTCAACATAAACAAGATTGCCACTCTTCGCAATGCTCGTGGCGGCGACAATCCCAACCTTCTGTCAGTAGCCCTCGACTGCGAGCGTTTCGGAGCACAGGGCATCACCGTACACCCTCGTCCCGACGAAAGACATATCAGATATAGTGATGTTCGAGAGCTCAAGCCTCGCCTCACTACGGAGTTCAACATCGAAGGATTCCCTTCCAAGGAATTCTGCGACCTTGTCTGCGAAGTGAAGCCCACACAGGTTACTCTCGTCCCCGACAAACCAGGACAACTGACCTCCGACCATGGCTGGGATACCGGCAAAGACGCTCCTTTCCTGAGCGACGTGGTAGCAGAGTTCCACAAGCACGACATCCGCGTGTCCATTTTTATCGATGCCAATGCAGAAGCCGCCCAAGGAGCCGCTTCCTTAGGAGCCGACAGAGTGGAACTATACACCGAGCCCTATGCCCGACTCTATGCACAGAGTCCCGAAGAAGCCGCAAAACCTTTTTTGCAGACTGCCCAGGTTGTCAAATCCTTGGGGCTCGGGCTCAATGCCGGTCACGACCTCAGCCTTCAAAACCTTGCGTTCTTACACCAACAAATTCCCTGGCTCGACGAGGTAAGCATAGGCCATGCCCTCATATGCGATGCCTTGTATATGGGACTCGAAGAGACTATAAGGAAATACCTGAATTGCCTTAGATAACAAGTTCAAAGGTCAAGAGCCTCCCCATAAGAACCATAAAAAAGCAAAACCCAAGATGATACACATTTTTTTAGCCCCAGGCTTTGAAGAAATAGAAGCCTTGACGCCGGCAGACATCCTGCGTCGCTGCGGTCTGGACGTATGCCTTGTGAGTGTCACCGACAACAAAATAGTTGAAAGTGCCCACAACCTTCGCGTAGAAGCCGACAAGCTGTTCTCTGAAACCGAATTCTCAGAAAGCCAGGCTCTCATACTACCCGGAGGCTGGCCCGGTGCAAAGAACCTTGCCGAGCACGAGGGGCTCCGCGAACTACTCATCAAGCACGAGAGCCTGAAGAAACTCACATGCGCCATCTGCGCCGCACCAATGGTACTCGGCATCAACGGACTGCTCGAAGGCAGGCGTGCTACATGCTACCCTGGCTTTGAAGAACATCTTCATGGAGCAGAGGTGAGCGAGGAACTCGTAGTCGAAGACGGGAATATCATTACAGGTCGCGGACCTGGGGCTGCCATGGCTTTCGGCTTTGCCATAGCAGCGAGGTTCACCGGAGATGAGTTTATAAAGAATCTCAAAGAGGGCATGATTGTAAAGTCTTAAGACTTAAGGGGAGTAAAAAGAACCATCACCCCAAATGAACATTCTGACACAGGACATAAAATACCTGAAAGGAGTAGGTCCCAAGCGTGCCAAGCTTCTGGCTGATGAACTAAAGGTTCATACTCTGCAAGATTTGCTCTACACCTTTCCTTATAAATATATAGACCGCTCCGAAATCCTACACATCAGAGATTTGCAGGAAAACATGCCCTATGTCCAAATCAAAGGTCAGATTATAAGCTTTGCCCTCGAAGGCGTAGGTCGCAAACGTCGTCTCACAGCCATATTCACCGACGGCACAGGATACGTCGACATCGTATGGTTTGCAGGACTCAAATACATACAAAACACCTACAAGACGGGCGTCACATACTTGCTTCTCGGCAAGCCCACAATCTTCAATCAAAGATTTTCTTTCTCCCATCCCGAAATAGACAAGGCGGAAGACAACGCCTCCGTGCAGCGCAAGATGGGGTTTCAGCCTATCTACTCCATACCCGAGAAGATGCGCAAGGCAGGGTTCACCTCGCGTGCAATGACACAGCTGATGTACAACGCCTTTGAAACCCTCGGAGTACGCCAGGCATCCACTGCCCTACCCGACGAGCAACAACTCAACTATGGAGTTCTGGAGCGTCACGAGACCTTGCCGCAGTACATCATCTCCAAATACCTCCTCCGCCCTCTTCACGAAACACTCATTGCTGCCCACTTCCCGCGCAATGCAGAAGACCTCCCCTCGGCAATACATCGCCTGAAGTTCGAAGAACTCTTCTACCTTCAGCTCGACATCCTGCGCTACATGAAGAATCGCAGGCTGAAATCCCACGGACTGCCCTTCCGGCACGTGGGAACCAACTTCATGCAGTTCTACAACGAGCATCTGCCCTTCGAACTCACGGGAGCACAGAAAAGAGTGATAAAAGAGATACGCCACGACACCTTCAGCGGCACACAGATGAACCGCCTCCTGCAAGGCGACGTAGGCAGCGGCAAGACGATGGTGGCACTAATGAGCTGCCTCATCGCCCTCGACAACGACTTTCAAGCCTGCATCATGGCACCCACAGAGATTTTGGCAGAACAACACCTTGCCACTCTGCGCCAACAACTAGGCGACATGCCTGTCAGGGTAGAGCTTCTCACAGGAATAGTGAAGGGCAAAAAGCGCCGCGAAGTGCTCAGCGGCATAGCCGACGGCAGCATACAAATACTCGTAGGCACACACGCTCTCATAGAGCCTACGGTGAAATTCCACAACCTCGGCTTAGTGGTCATCGACGAGCAACACCGCTTCGGAGTGAAGCAGCGAGCCATGCTTTGGCAGAAAAACGTGAAACCGCCCCACATACTCGTCATGACAGCAACCCCCATACCGCGCACACTGGCGATGACAGTATATGGCGACCTCGACGTATCCGTCATCGACGAACTACCCCCAGGGCGCAAACCCGTCAAGACCATACACTACTACCAAGACGCACGCCAGAAACTCTACGACGGCATACGCTATCAGCTACAACTTGGCAGACAGGCTTACATCGTTTACCCCCTCATACAGGAAAGCGAGAAGATAGACCTGCAGAACCTAGAGGAAGGATACGAAGACATCTGCAGCTACTTTCCCGAATACTCCGTCGGCAAGGTACATGGCAAGATGCCTCCTGCCGAGAAAGACGAGCAGATGCAGGCTTTCATCAGGAAAGAGACACAGATATTAGTCTCCACCACCGTAATCGAGGTTGGAGTCAACGTTCCCAATGCCAGCGTCATGGCTATATGGGACGCGCAGCGCTTCGGACTGGCACAGCTGCACCAGCTTCGCGGACGAGTGGGTCGCGGAGCCGAACAGTCCTATTGCATCCTGGTGACAAAGCCCGAACTCTCCGAAGACACGCGCCGACGCATACAGATAATGACCGAGAGCAACGACGGCTTTGAGATAGCCGAGGAAGACCTCAAGCTGCGTGGACCTGGCGACCTGGAAGGCACACAGCAGAGCGGCATGCCCTTCGACCTCAAAGTAGCAAACATCGTCAAGGACTCAGCACTGATGCAGCAAGCGCGTACAGCAGCCGAAAACGTCCTGGAGCTCGACCCCGACGAGACGCTTCCACAAAACCGCATCCTGTGGAAACAACTGAGCCTGCTCAAGGACGACAGCAAGAACTACTCGGCTATATCTTAGCCATATACCCCCATTCCACAAGGCGACAAAACACATTTAACCCTACGAAACTTTGGCAATATATTATACCAAACCTCACATTGTCAAAATCCTTTATCCGCTACCCCCTGTTTTTGAGCCCGAAAAACGGGCATAAAAATCATCTCCGAAATTTTTGGTCCGAAAAATGCCCGTTTTTTG
>JAFYFI010000141.1 GCA_017543785.1 Alloprevotella sp. | reverse complement strand
TCTGCGCAACGTGCAGGAACGCGACTACATAGACTCGCACCGCGAAGTGAGCCCCCTACGCAAAGCCGACGACGCCCTGCTGCTGGACAACAGCAACATGACGCGCGAAGAACAGAACGAATGGCTGCTGAAGGCTTTTCGCAAGGCTACGGAAGATTGAAGAGAACTCAATTTCACTGAGAAAACATTTATACACACACTGATGCAGATAGAGATAGACGAGCGTTCAGGTTTCTGCCACGGAGTGACGACAGCCATCAACAAGGCTGAGGCTGAGCTGCAAGCCGGGGGAGAACTGTTCTGCCTTGGCGACATAGTGCACAACGGGCGCGAGGTGGAACGCCTCCAACAGATGGGGCTAAAGACGGTGGACCACACAGACTTTGCTCTGCTCAGCGGTGTGCGCGTTCTGCTGCGTGCTCACGGAGAACCGCCAGAGACTTACCTTACTGCCGAGCGCAACGGCATAACGCTGGTGGACGCTACCTGCCCGGTGGTGCTGCAACTGCAAAGACGCATCAAAAACATCTGCATCGAGGCGCCCGACGCACAGGTGGTGATATACGGAAAACAGGGGCATGCCGAAGTCGTGGGACTCGTAGGACAGACTCAGGGGAAGGCTATCGTCATACAGAGCGTTGACGAGACCGACAAGCTGGACTTCAACCGCGACATCTACCTCTTCTCGCAAACTACAATGCCCCTCGACGGCTTTCACTCGCTCATAAACCATATCAACAATAACATTAGCCCTACGGCGCAGTTTAGATTCTTTGACACTATCTGCCGACAAGTTGCCAACCGCCTGCCGCACATCAGAGACTTTGCTGCTCGCCACGACATCGTCATCTTCGTGAGCGGAAGGAAAAGCTCAAACGGACGCATGCTCTTCGAAGCCTGCAAAAGGCAAAACCCACAAAGCCACATGGTGGACTCGCCCGACGATATTTATGCTGAATGGTTTGCTAATGCCAAGACCGTGGGCATCTGCGGGGCTACATCTACACCTAAATGGCTGATGGAGGACTGCCGCCTCAGAGTGGCAGAACTGACAAAGGAACGTTGACGACAGACATAAGGAGAGATAATAAGATTATTGTACTTTTCCGAAAAGAAAACAAAACGAGGTTTTGCTTTCCTTTGCGCTCGGTTTGCACTATATTCGCCGCACGAAAGATATATATATGGTGTAGAAACCTATCATGCCAGAATTCCATTACTTAAATAAAATAAATTCTCCTGCAGACCTTCGAAAACTTCCTATAGAGGCTCTGACTGAGGTATGCCGAGAACTGCGCGAGGACATTATTGAGGAATGTTCGCACAACCCGGGACACTTGGCTTCAAGCCTGGGAACAGTGGAACTCACCGTTGCGCTGCATTATGTTTTCTCAACTCCCGACGACCGCATCGTTTGGGACGTGGGACATCAAGCCTACGGACACAAAATACTCACTGGACGCCGCGACAAATTCTCTACCAACCGCAAACTACACGGCATTATGCCTTTTCCCTCACCCCTGGAAAGCGAATACGACACGTTTGCCTGCGGACATGCCTCAAACAGCATCTCTGCGGCTTTGGGAATGGCAACGGCTGCCATGCAGAAAGGCGAAGAAAACAGGAAAATCATTGCCGTCATTGGCGACGGTGCCATGAGCGGCGGACTTGCCTTCGAGGGACTGAACAATGTGAGCGAGACTCCCAACAACATGCTCATAATTCTCAACGACAACGACATGAGCATAGACCGCAGCGTCGGGGGAATGAAGCAATATCTGCTGCATCTGCACACTAGCGGAACGTATAACCGCCTACGCTTCGGCGCTGCCAAACAACTGTATCGCTGGGGCTGGCTAAACGATTCAAGGAAAAGGGCTGTGATACGTTTCAACAATGCCCTGAAATCGTTCCTCACCAATCAGCAAAACATTTTCGAAGGTCTCAATATACGCTACTTCGGACCTACTGACGGACACGACGTAAAAGAACTTGTGGCTACTCTGCTCCGAATAAAAAACATGGAGGGACCAAAGCTGCTACACATACACACCACTAAAGGCAAAGGTCTCGACGTGGCAGAGAAATCGCCTACCATTTGGCATGCGCCAGGTAAGTTTGACGCTGAGAGCGGAGAACGTCTGCAAGAGAAGCAAGCCGGCGAGCCTCCTAAGTTTCAGGATGTCTTTGGAGAAACACTGCTTGAACTGGCCCAGAAGAATGAGAAGATTGTGGGGGTTACGCCTGCCATGCCTACAGGCTGTAGCATGAACATAATGATGGACGCCATGCCAGAAAGGACTTTCGACGTAGGTATTGCCGAAGGTCATGCCATGACGTTCTCGGCAGGAATGGCAAAAGAGGGTCTCATTCCTTTCTGCAACATATACTCAGCCTTTGCCCAGAGAGCTTACGACAACATTATTCACGACGCGGCTTTGCTGCGGCTTCCTGTCGTCATCTGCCTGGACCGCGCGGGTCTTGTTGGCGAGGACGGAGCCACACACCACGGAGCTTTTGACATTGCTGCCCTGCGCTGCATTCCAAACCTTACCATAGCTTCGCCCTACGACGAGTGCGAACTGCGCCGCCTTATGTTTACGGCTCAAAAACCTGAGAAGGGAACTTTCGTCATTCGCTATCCGCGCGGCAGGGGAAGAATTGCCGACTGGCGCTGCCCACTGGAGGAAATACCCATAGGCAAGGGGCGAAAGATGCGCGAAGGCAGCGACATAGCTGTGGTAACCTTGGGACCCATCGGCAATCTTGCAGCCGACGCTATACAAGCACTTTCAAAACAGCCTGGTGCGCCGTCGGTTGCCCACTATGACCTGCGTTTCCTCAAGCCCCTTGACGAAGAGATGCTCCACGAAATAGGCGAAAATTTCAGTCGCATCGTTACAGTAGAAGATGGCGTACGCATGGGTGGCATGGGCAGCGCTGTCTTGGAATGGATGGCAGACCACGGATATAAGCCCGAAGTGAAGCGCCTAGGACTTCCCGACACATTCGTAGAACATGGAACCGTACCCGAGCTGCAAAGCATCGTAGGCATTGACGCCGAATCCATACGCAAAGCAATAGAGAATTTCTGACTTTAAAAGAAAACCCTACATGTGGGCCATGCCTTTGTAGGTGAAAACATTTGATTTTAATCGTACTCTTGTATATAATCTCATAAGTTATGAAAATCATAATAGCTGGTGCTGGAGCCGTTGGAACTCATCTGGCTAAACTTCTCTCGCGTGAGCACCATGACATAACTCTAATTGACGAAGATGCAAACCGCCTGTATGGTCCTGCTGCAAACTTCGATTTGCTCACGCTACAGGTTTCGCCTTTGTCCATCAAAGGCTTGCGCGAAGCCGAAGTGGGCAATGCCGACCTTTTCATAAGCGTCACTCCCGACGAGGCTCACAACATGACTGCATGTATGCTGGCTGCAAAGATAGGAGCGAAACGCACCGTTGCACGAGTAGAGAATTACGAATATACCCTACCCGACAGCCGCGAGTTTTTCAAGAGTGTCGGCATAAGCTCTATCATCTATCCAGAGATGCTGGTCGGCGAGGAAATCATGCGCTCCATACGCCGCAGCTGGACTCGCCAGTGGATTGAGGTGCAAGGCGGAGCTTTGCTTGTCATAGGCGTAAAGGTTCGCACAGGTTCCAAGATTCTCAACATTCCCCTGCGCGACCTCTCCGCGCCCGACTCACCTTTCCACGTAGTAGCCATCAAGAGAAAGCAGAATACTATTATCCCTCATGGCGACGACTGCCTGCTGCATCGCGACGTGGTTTATTTCATGACCACACCTAAGTATGTCGATTACATACGCGAACTGGCAGGAAAGCAAGACTATCCTGAAGTGAAGAACGTAGTATTCCTCGGCGGTGGCAGCACTACGGAGCGCGCCTTGGCAAAGATGCCCGACGGAATGCATGCAAAAGTGTTTGAGACAGACCCTGCACGCATTGCCAACCTAGACGCTGTTGTCGGCGGAAAGAATATAATGTATATCAATGCCGACGGTCGCGACTTGGAGCTTCTGCTGGAAGAGGGCATCCAGAAGGCGCAAGCTTTTGTAGCCACGACGGACGGAAGCGAGACAAACATCCTGAGCTGTCTCACGGCTAAACGCTACGGTGTGCGAAAGACTGTGGCGATGATAGAAAACCTGGACTATGTTTCCATGGCTGAAAGCCTCGACATAGGTACTATTCTCAACAAAAAGACTTTCGCCGCCAGCCACATATACCAGATGATGCTGAAGGCAGACATTACTACTGTGAAGAACCTCACTGTGGCAAATGCCGATGTGGCAGAAATCGTAGTCAAGGAGGGCTCCAAGGCAACGCGCCATGTGGTAAAAGACCTCGGACTGCCTCAGAGCGTCACGCTGGGAGGTCTTGTGCGTGGCGGCAAGGGACAGCTCATCAACGGTATGACTCAAATCCAAGCAGGCGATACCGTTGTAGCGTTCTGCATAGACAATTCTCTGAAAAAGATAGAAAGACTATTCAACTGAATCAAGCGTCCTCTGTGGCAATAGCCTGCTGTGTGGTAAAACATCGTTCCGAAACATGGCAATTCTACTAATAAGACCAGGGAGATAAATAAAAAGATAAGATTTTCCGAAAAAAAGCAGGCAAAGTTTGGCTGTATTCAAAATTTACTCTAAATTTGCACTCGCTTTCAAAAGCAAAAAGGGGTGCCTTAGCTCAGTTGGTAGAGCATCGGACTGAAAATCCGTGTGTCCCCGGTTCGATTCCTGGAGGCACCACCATAAGAAAACCGACCTAAGTTTTAAATGCTCAGGTCGGTTTTCTTTTTTCTATTCTATTTTTCCCAAAAACATGCAGCCAGGTCAGTTCTCTTTCCAAAAATCCGGCACGAAGATAAGCAACAGTGCAAAGATTTCCAAGCGCCCTGCAAGCATGAGGAAGCTGTTTATCCAGAGTGCGAAATCGGGATAGGGGGCATAGCTGTCGAGTGGTCCTACCATATAGCCTACGCCTGGCCCCACGTTGGAGAGTGCCGTGATGCAGCACGAAACACTGTCGAGGAGAGGTATTCCTACTGACATCATCAAAATCGTTCCCACAAACACAAGCAAGAAGTAGCAAACGAAAAAGACGAAGATAGTGCGGATGAGCGACTGATCGACAACAGAGCCGTTCACGCGTATAGGAAACACGGCGCGAGGGTGTACGAGATGTCGGAATTCGCGCGTAGTGACTTTCCAGATGGTAAGCAATCGCACAATCTTTATGCCGCCGGTGGTGCTCCCTGCACACGCACCGATAGCCGTGATGAACGCCAGTGGCAGCCATAGCGCTATGGGCCACTTCATAAAGTCCTCGGTAGTAAAGCCGGTAGTTGTTATCAACGACGTTACGTGGAACAATGCGGTGCGCACAGAGCCTGAGATGTCTCTCCCCTGCATCAGCACAAGCATTGTGGCGCAAAGGGCAGCCATGCCTACGAGGAGCAGTATATATGTGCGCAGTTCGCCATCGTCCCAAAGCGGGCGCCAGCGGCGCTTGACGACAAGGATGTATAGCAGTGTGAAGTTGAATCCTCCCAGGAACATAAAGAGCATCACTACAAACTCCAGAGTGGGAGAATGGAACCATCCTATGCTGTCGGTGTGAGTGGAGAAACCGCCTGTTGAAATAGTCGAGAAAGCATGGTTCACGGCATCAAAAAGCCCCATTCCGCAGAGGTAGTAGCTAAGTGCGCACGCTATGGTGAGGCTCAGATACAGTCCGCCAATCCAGTGAGCCGTGGTGGCAATGCGCGGATGCAGCTTAGACATCTTCAGCCCCGTGGTCTCCACGGAGAACATTCGCTGCTCGCCCACGTTCATCTGCGGCAGAACGGCAACGGTGAAGAAGATAATTCCTACACCGCCCACCCAGTGCATCAGCGAGCGCCAGAAGAGCAGGGCATGCGGCAGGGTGTCTATCTCGCTTAGAGCCGTAGCCCCCGTAGTGGTAAATCCCGACATGCTCTCGAAGAATGCTGCCGAGATGCGCGGCTCCGCCCCGCTGAAGAGGAATGGCAGAGAGCCCACTGCTGCGAAGAGTGTCCACGTCAGTGCAACGATGAGATACCCGTCGCGGCGGCTCATGGCATTCTCTGCCCCGCGTCCGAGGTAAATCAGTATAAGCCCCAGGCAGATAGAGATGAGTATGGGAATTCCAAACGAAACCCACACAGACTCCCTATAAATAATACCTACTCCGAGGCACGCCGTCAGCATTGTAGAGACTACGAACAGCAGCTGCCCCAGAATGTAGCTTATGATTTTTGAGTTTATCATTGTAAGAGGTTTATTCTACAACCTTTCCCGACTGCGTAACTTTTATCTTAGCCTCCACACCGCCAGAGATGAGCGTGAGGGTAGCCTCGCGTGGTTCGGTAACGGTGTTTGGCTCTAGTGTCAACGAGATAGCGTGGTCTCCAGCCTTCAGAGCAGGCTCTTCTATAGTTATCCATGGCTGGTCGCTCTGCAGGGTAGCCTCGGGAGCATAAGTTGTGAAGTCCAGAGGCAGGGCTGTAGCGCTGGCGCCCACAGTCACTTCGCAGCGCACCTGCAGAGGGTCGCTGTCGGTTTCTCCTTTTGTGATGTACTGCACCGGGCGTCGTATGTTGAGCCAGGGGAGCTGTCTCACGATGGTAGCCACTTCGGCAAAAGCCTGCACACGTATTGCCCCCGAGCGCACCATACCGCTGGTGTTGGGGGTAGTAGTGATTTTGATGTCCTGCGTCAGCTGATAGCCTGCTGGCACATAAGCCTCGGTAGGAGTGATGCTGAACCACTCGGCATCTACGCGCGCCGTCCATGTGTCGAGCGACACGAGGTTTACGTGTGCCTCGCTTTGGTCGGCATATATCTCCACGCCTCCCAGTCCGATGGAGTCGAAATAGGTAGAGTGGTATTCGTCGCCTGCATCACTGCACGATGCCAGGCCCACCACTGCTGCCACAGATAAAAGACATGAAAACAACTTTTTCATAATATCTAGTTTTTTGTTTAGGTTTCTATTGTGTTTTTTCCGCTTCCGCGTCAGTACCACTCTATGTTGCTCGAGTAGGAGCTGCGCTTGTCCCACTTCAGGGCGTCCATGAGTTCGTTAGCCCTTGCACGGAACGTAAAGTTGAACGAGGAATAGGGACGCAGCACCACGCTTGCCGTCATCTCGAAGCAGTGCAAGTCGCGCGAGAGCGAAGCCGTAGTCATGGATATCTCCTTCATCTTGAAGTCGTAGCCCGAGGTGAAGCTGATGTTCCAGCCATCGGCTATGCGTATGTAGCCCGACGCATTGAGATTATGGGTGAACGAGTAGGGATAGCGCATGCGTTTCTCGCGTATGGGCTTTGTGCGGTCTTCATACATGGTTATGCCGTACGAGAGCGTCAGCGACCATGGTATGGAGAAGCTCATATAGCCGTCCTTGTCAACCTTTGCCTTCACCTTCTGCTTGGCGCGCATGTGCTTGGTCTTAGCCAGTTCCGGGTCGAGGTTGGCATCGTCGGCGTCGGTCTCTGTTTCTTCCGCCTCCTCAACTTCCTTCTTGGTGCTCGACTTTCCGGAGAATTTCTCTTTTAGCTTCTTAAATGTCTGATTGTTGAAAGTGTACGAGAAGCTCTGGCTCATTCCCTGGAAGCGTCCGAAGCGTCCGTGGCTCCACTCCGTCCTGTCGCCCACTACCACCTGTCCGCGGTCGTTGAATTCGTAGGCATAGGTGGCAAAGACGGCATTGAGCGAGAAGGTGTAGCTCTTGGTGAGCTTGAGTCTTAGTCGCATGTTCAGGTCGCTCCAGGGTTTCTTCTTGGCAGCGAAGTTGTAGGATAGTGTCGCCGCCAGTTCGTCGATGAGACTTATCTTCTTGAAGCCTGTGGAGTCCTTGTCGCTCTTTATCTTCATCTCCAGATTGTTCGAGATGCTCATTGTCAGCAAGCCCTGCTTCTGCCCCGAGGGATATCCGTAGCTGCCGTCGCTGTAGGGCGAGTAGCGCACCTGGCTCACGTTGCCGTCGGCATCAACCTTGTCGTAGTAGCGCACATATCCGTAGTGTTCCACGGTAAAGTCGGGGGCGTAGGAGAGCGATATGGTGGGCTTGAACACGTGGCGAATGGCCTGAATCTTGTCTCCAAAGAGTTTTCTCGATGGTTTGTAGAAACCATACAGCGTAGTGTTTATCGACACTCCCACGTTCCAGTCGTAGAGGTTATAGAAGCCGTAGGTCGTATCGCTTTTTTCCACTTGGTTTTCCCTGTCCCAGGAGCGCATTATTCGGCTGCTGTACATAATGTCGCGGAAGGAGAAGTTTGGCGAGATGTTGATGTACTTGAACAGCTGGAAAGTAGCGTCGATGGGAATGCGGTGCTGCATGCCGTTCTTCCAGTCCTTTATCAGGTTGCTCTTCAGGAGTTTGTTCTCCTTAGTGCTTATGCGGTTGGAGATTTCGCCGTTGTAGGCTATCGAGATTTTCTCATACCACCGTTCCTTGCCTGCCTGCTTCTTCCTGCGGAAGGGATAGAAGCGCTGCAGGTTGATGCTCACGTCGGGCAGCGTCACGGAGATGGACGAGTCGCGCATGTTTTGCGTCAGGTTGGCAGAGGCGGCTATCGTCAGTCCTATGTTGGGGAAGGTGTGCGAGAAACTTATGGCACTCGCCCTTGTGCTCTGCGTGTAGCTCAGTGGGTTGTACATGCTCGCCAGGTTCTTGCGTTCATAGTTCTCGCTGGCAAAGTTCACGCGGGCGCTGAACGTGGTGTTGCTGTTGCCGGCGTTTTCCTTCGTGTGGGTCCATTGCACCTTCAGGCTGTTTGTCACCGAGTAGTCGGGCATGTTGCGCTCGCCCTCCACAGTCTTTATGAAGCTGAAGTAGAAGTTGCCGTTGTACTTGTACCTCTTCCTGTAGTTCGACTCCAGGCTCACGCCCCACGAGCCCTTGGTGTAGATTTCGCCGAGCAGCTTCAGGTCGATATAGTCGTTGATGGCAAAGTAGTATCCTCCCTCGCGCAGGTAGAATCCGCGCGACGTCTCGTCGCCGAGGGTGGGCATGATGAAACCGCTGCTGTATTTCTTGTTGATGGGGAAGAATCCGTAGGGAATGCCCAGTGGCAGTGGCACGTCCTCCACCACCAGGTATGCCGGACCGAAGACGGTCTCCTTTCCGGGTATCATCTTCGCTCGCGAGAGCTTCAGGTAGAAGTGTGGGTGGGGAGCGTCGCAGGTGGTATATGTGGCTTTCTCCAGAAACACCGTACCCTCGTTTGTGCGCTTGGAGCGCTCACTGGTGACGAAGCCGTTGCCCTGCGTGGTACTCACATTGTTGATGAAGCCCTTCTTAGTCTTGAAGTTGAAGCTCATGCGCTCGCTCTCGTATTCGTCGTTGCGCTGGTGGAACACGGGTTTCTGGTCCTTGACGGAGTCGGTTTGCGAGGTGTCGGTAGGGGCTTTCAGAACGTAGGTGGCATGCACCAGACTGCTGTCGAGGCTCATCTCTATGCGTCCTGCCGTCAGCGTCATGTCCTGATACGCCACTTCGCCACCGCCGAAGAGGTACATGCGCTTGTTCTTGGCGTCGTACACCATGGAGTCGGCGGCGGAGTATTCCACAGGCGCCTCCAGCCCGCTCTCACGTTTCTTCACGCTGTCGGGACGTGCCACGGAGTCGGCGGCAAGCACCAGGGTGTCTGTGCCTGCCAGCATGTCGGCTGAGTCGGGGAGGAGAATGTCGTGGAGGGGCGGAGCGCTGTCGGGCAGCGCAGCAGCAGGCGGCAGTGTGTCGCAAGCGGCAGCCGGCGTCGCCAATCTTCTTTGCGACGAAGTTCTCGTGCCCACTGCGCTGATGCAGAGTGCAAACACAAGACTTATGATGACTAACGCTATCTTCTTCACTTTTCCCTACCACAGGTGAGTGCTGGCATGGAGTGCCGAACCCGCCCTAAATACATAGTTAGCGCGCAAATTTACAAATATTCCTCGGCACTACCACGCGAGTATACTTTTTTTAACGTAATGGCACTGCCCGTGCAGATTTGTTCAATTTCAAGATGCTTGTGGAGTGGTTAGGAAAGCTGAAAGCCCAAGGAGATTCAGCAAAAGCGCATCTTTGTCAAAATCCTTTATCCCAGACCCCCTGTTTTTGAGCTCAAAAAACGGGCATAAAAATCATCTCCGAAATTTTTGGTCCGAAAAATGCCCGTTTTTTGCATTTAGCGGAAAAGTCTGACTTTCAGGCGGATACAAAAATTAGGCTCAAATTTTCGTTTGATTTTTCAAAATCCGAGCCACTTTTTCGCGATTTTCCGCCTCATAAACTCGAAAATTTCTTTGAGGAATTTCAGAATTTCTTTGAGGAATTTTGAAATTACTTTGAGTAATCCGAAAATTTCTTTATTGGATTTTCGGATAG
>JAFYFI010000140.1 GCA_017543785.1 Alloprevotella sp. | reverse complement strand
ATCCAATTTGTCTTGATAAAGTCATCCTCATAAAGATTTTTATCAGAAGAAGTAGCAAGTTCTTTTCTTTCGACTTTATTAGTTGTTTCTAAAATTTCTACCCTTTCGATGGTAGAAAGACTTACATCATATTCTACATCGTAGGTAGAACAAGAAGACAATGCTACTGTAGCAGTAATTACTGCAATAGTCATAAGCTTTTTCATAATAATAGAGTTTTTAATGTTTAATAAAAAAAGTGGACGAAATCTTTTCTAAGCTTCTAAGGTCCTAGGAAACCATGCAACTATAGAAAAGTAACGTCCACGTACTACGCAGACGCTTGCACCTTATTCCGTTAGTTGCTACTTGAATTTCCTAGGTTCTAGAAGCTACCGAATACGAAGCAAACGCTCGTTAAAAAATGTCTTCTGCGCCGCTGCGCAGTGTTTATGTCATGGCAAAGTTAGGTATTATTATTGAAAATTTTGAGTATTTTTGCTGAAAATTGGAAATTTATGAAACCCTTTCCGTGCAACCTGTTTATGCTCTGCGTCGTGAGCGTTTGTCTCCTTTCTTCGTGTGGCGGCGACGAGGACGATGCGGCTGATGCCGACAAAGGAGGAGAAAGCCCCGTTGCTCACAGCTACGTCAGCCTCGACACCTCCGACGGAGTGCTCTGGGCTACTACCAACCTTGGAGCTACGCGTCCCGAGGAGAAAGGCGGATATTTTGCATGGGCAGAGACTTCTGCCAAAAACTCTTACCTCTGGGACACCTACCGTTATTGCGACGGCTACGACAAGAGCCTTACGAAATACTGCGCACAAGCCGATTATGGCTTTGAAGGCTATACCGACGCAATGCCGCTCACTGAGCTCATGCCCGAAGACGATGCCGCCACGCTGCTGTGGGGCAGCTCTTGGCGCATGCCTAGCCGCGAGGAGTGGGAAAACCTCATCGACGAGTGCGACTGGAGCCAAATCACGCTCAGCGGCACCCCGGGTTTCCGCATATCGAGCCGCAAGCACCCCGAGCGGAGCATCTTCTTGCCTGCCGCGGGGCGCATGACGCTCTCCTCCCCATACAGTGATGGAGAAACCGGCTACTACTGGACACGCACTCTCGACACCGAGAAGCCTACCTATGCCTATTCCTTCTGTTCCCGCTCCTACAGGCAAGACTATGTCTGTCTGCCCACACTGCGCTACATTGGAGCCAGTGTTCGACCAGTGTATTTGCCGAATAAGTAGGTACCCGAAAAAAATCCGAGCCATGAAAACCGGATTTCCGAGCCATGAAAATCGAATTTCCGAGCCATGAAAATCGGATTTCCGAGCCATGAAAAACTGATTTCCAAGCCATGGAAATAATTCCGTATCCAAAGTTTCAGGAAAATCAACAATGGCATGGTGGTCTTACATAGCATCTTTTTTTGTATTTTTGCCCTCTGAAAAACCCAAATAAAAAGCCCTGATATGAAAAAGTTATTTGTATTGTTGTTTGCCTCGTTGCTTTGCCTCATGCTCATGTGCTGCAGCGGCAATGTCAATGCCCATGTGTCCACTGATTCCGAAAAACCCGACAGTGCCGAGACCGGCGACTTTGTCACCCACGACTTTGCCCACTTCTCCATAAGCACCCCCAGGGAGTTTGCTACCACCAGCGACGCCACCAGCGACAACGTGCGTTTCAGCTCCGATACTGTTCATGTGCTTGCCGACGGCAGCGAGTTTTCCAGCTCAGCCTACATCGACGCCTACTTCTTGCCCGACGGAGCCACTCCCGGCAAGCTGCAGGAGACAGCCACCACGATGAAACTCTCGGAGGAGGCTAAGGGCGAGACCTGCGAGGAGCCTCAGATAGAGGGAAACCTGATAACGATGCGCACCTGGCACGCCAGCGACGACGGCGACAAGGTCATCACGTGGCGCTTCTGGCTCGTAAGCCCCGACGGCAGGAACGTGGGCGGACAAATTTACTTCTCCGACATGGAAGAGAGCTTCTACGAACCTATGGTGACGGATATCATCCGCTCGGTACGCATCAAGTAGCCTTCATCCCGCCGTTGCACAGACATCATACAACGCAAAAACTCTAAAGCCAGAATCAGATGGCTTCATATTCGCAATATCAAGGACTTTCCGATGCCCAGGTTCTCCTCAGCAGGGAGAAGAATGGGCGCAACGTGCTTTCGCCGCCGGTGAAAGCATCGCGCTGGAAACTGTTTCTGGAGAAATTCAGCGACCCTCTCATTGCCATACTCCTCGTAATAGGCATCTTTGCCATTGGCGTGTCGTGCTACGAATACTTTGCTCTCCACGAGGGCGGCAACGTGTTTTTCGAGCCTATAGGCATCTTTGTTGCCATACTCCTTGCCACGGGGCTTAGCTTCTATTTCGAGCTAAAGGCGCAGAAGGAATTTTCCATACTCAACAAAGAGAACGACCATGAGCGCGTCAGCGTGGTGCGAAATGGCAATGTGCAGGAAATAGAGAAGTGCGACGTTGTGGTGGGCGATATCCTCATCCTGCGCACTGGCGACGAGATACCTGCCGACGGACATATTCTGGAGAGCACCAGCCTCATTGTCGATGAGTCCTCGCTTACCGGCGAGCCAGCCCACCCTAAGGGGCTCGAGCTGGGGCATGGCGGCGGCGAGACCACCTATCCTGCCGACTTCCTCTACCGAGGCACGCAGATTGTGGAGGGGCATGCCATAGCCGAGGTCACCGCCGTGGGCGACAGCACCGAGAACGGGCGCATCATGCTCTCGCTTTTGGGGCTGGAGGTGCAGGACGGCGCTGCATCAGCCGACGAAAACCTCAGCGAGACGCAGCAGCGCGCCCTGAGACTGCAAGAACGCACCAAAATTTCCAGAAAGGTACGCACGCCTCTCGACGAACAACTCGACAAACTGGGCAGACTCATCAGCAACCTCAGCTTCAGCATAGCCGGAATGATTATCGTGGCGCGCCTGCTGGTATATTTCGACTGGGCGTGGCTCGCTTGGACCATCCTCCTGCCCACAGCATTGCTCGTGTGGCTCGTCATTAAGCGCTTCCCTCGATATTCACGCATACGTTGCCTATCCATCGTCGTAAGTCTTTTTGCCGTCTTCATCGTCATGGTGCTCTGGCTCCACGATGAGCTCATGCCCACCGTAGAGACCTCCCACCTCCTCGCCTATGCCCTCACTACGGTGATGATAGCCGTTACGCTAGTCGTCGTCGCCGTTCCCGAAGGGCTCCCCATGGCTGTGTCGCTGTCGTTGGCAAACTCCATGCGCCGCATGCTAAAGACCGGAAACCTCGTCAGAAAGATGCATGCCTGCGAAACCATGGGTGCCGCCACCGTCATCTGTACCGACAAGACGGGCACTCTGACTGCCAATCAGATGCAGGTGAGGGAGACGCTGCTCCAGGACGACGAACTGCTCTGGGAAGGCATTGCCGTGAATTCTACCGCTGCCCTCGACTTCTCTGAAGCCACACCCCACGTGGTGGGCAACCCCACCGAGGGCGCACTGCTGTTGTGGCTCTACGGCAAAGGCCTCGACTACCGTCAGCTGCGCCGCAGGGCAAGGGTGACGACTGAGCTGCCGTTCTCCACCGAGCTCAAGTTTATGGCTACAGAGGTGGTCTCCGGCATAGGCACAGGCAAGCGCATGCTCTACGTAAAAGGCGCGCCGGAGATAGTCATGTCCATGTGCGTGGATGTCTTTGGCGGCCGTCGTAAAGACGAAGTAACCCGGGCGCTGGCAAATATGCAGTCGCGCGCCATGCGTACGCTGGCATTTGCCTATAAGGAGCTGTCCGAAGACGAGCATGCTATAAGCGAGGGCAGGGTAGTGGCAGAAGGACTCACGCTGGCAGGCGTCGTCGGCATAGAAGACCCCGTGCGAGGCGACGTCCCCGAGGCTGTGAGGAAATGTCTCGGAGCAGGCATACAAGTAAAGATAGTGACGGGCGACACCATGCCCACAGCACGCGAGATAGCCCGCCAGATAGGCATATGGACCGACAAACACGATAGTCGCAACATCATCGACGGCAGAGACTTCGAAGCACTCTCCGATGAAGAGCTCCTCAGCCGTGTTGACGACCTCATAGTGATAGCCCGTGCCCGTCCGATGGACAAGAAGCGCCTCGTGGAGGCTCTCCAAAGAAAGGGCGAAGTGGTAGCAGTCACCGGCGACGGCACAAACGATGCGCCAGCCCTCAACGCCGCCCACGTAGGGCTCTCCATGGGCAGCGGCACCAGCGTTGCCAAGGAAGCCAGCGACATAACCATCATAGACAACAGCTTTGCCAGCATAGCACGCGCCGTGATGTGGGGACGTTCGCTCTATCAGAACATTCAGCGATTCCTCCTTTTCCAGCTCACCGTCAACGTGGCAGCCTGCCTGCTGGTGCTCTCTGGCTCGTTCATGGGAACAGAGTCGCCGCTCACCGTGACGCAGATGCTGTGGGTGAACCTCATCATGGACACCTTCGCCGCCTTTGCACTCTCTGCACTGCCGCCCACTGAGCGCGTCATGCACGATGCGCCGCGCAACAGGAAAGACTTCATACTGAACAAAAACATGAGGCAAAACATCTTCGGCGTGGGCATATTCTTCTTTGTCCTGCTTCTGGTGCTGCTCTACATATTCCAGCACTCCGACGTGACGCAGGTAACCGATTTGTTCCACCTGAGCCTCGGAGCCAAAGGACACGTCTCGCCCTACGAACTGACATTGCTCTTCACCATATTTGTGATGACCCACTTCTGGTATCTCTTCAACACACGCGGCTATGCCTCGGGCGGAAGCGGCTTGGACCTGCGAGGGTGCGACGGTTTTGAAATCATTGCCGTTACTATCTTCCTCGGACAGATAGCCATCGTCCAGGTGCCCGTGCTGAATACCTTCTTTAACTCCGTACCCCTGAGTCTGTCCGACTGGCTCATCATCACCTCGCTCTCGTCCCTGGTCATGATAGTGCGCGAAGTGAGAGCCCTGCTGCGAAGGATGTGAGTCATGAGTAAGGACAAAAAACAAAAAAAGCCGAGATTTCTCTCGGCTTTTGCGCTTCAGGATGGGCTTGAACCAACGACCCCCTGATTAACAGTCAGGTGCTCTAACCAACTGAGCTACTGAAGCAGGTTGCATTTGCTCTCGGCTTTTGCGCTTCAGGATGGGCTTGAACCAACGACCCCCTGATTAACAGTCAGGTGCTCTAACCAACTGAGCTACTGAAGCAGTTACTTAAACTTCCACTGCAAGCAGCGGTGCTTTGGGCAAATGCGGTGCAAAAGTAATAACAGTTTTAGAAACTGACAATATCTGCTGCTAATTTTTTTAGGCTTTATGTTAAAGTTTCTTCAAAGAGGTGTCAAGGGCATTAAATGTTTACGGTTTTATATTCCGTTGTGGTGTTTTTTGTCTAAATTCGCACTCTCACAGAACGATTTTCCCGAATGAAAAGAATTATTGGAATTGGCAATGCCCTTGTCGATGCCCTTGCACAGGTTAGTGATGAAGTGCTTCAGAAAGACTTACACCTGCCCAAAGGGGGCATGCAACTTGTTGACACTCCTATCCGTCTGCCCGATGCGATGGGCGTGTATAAATATGCCACAGGTGGCAGTGCCTGCAACACGATACTGGCGCTAGGCCATTTGGACGCTAAGCCTGCCATTATAGGCAAGATAGGCAACGACGTCTATGGGCAGTTCTTCCACGACAACTGCATGTCGCATGGCATACGTCCTTTCCTGCTACGCGATGAGCTGCCCACAGGGGTGGCTTCTACGTTCATCACTCCCGATGGGCAGCGCACATTCGGCACTTGCCTCGGCGCAGCGGCAAACCTGCAGCCCGAGGACATCAATCCCGAATGGCTCGAAGACTACGACTACCTCTACATAGAAGGCTATCTGGTGCAGAACCATGCCCTCGTTGACCGCATCGTACAGCTGGCGCGCGAGCGTAGCATGAAGATATGTCTTGACCTGGCAAGCTACAACATCATCCTCGAGGACTACGATTATTTCCTTAATCTCCTGAAGTCGGTGGATATAGTCTTTGCCAACGAAGGCGAGGCACGTGCCATCTCGGGCGGCAAGAGTCCGCGCGCGGCAATAGACGAGCTTAGCCGCTATTGCGAGACGTCAATAGTGAAGATTGGTCCCGAAGGAGCAATGGCGAAGCAGGGCAGCGAATTTGTGAAGGTGCCTGCGCGTCCCGTAGAGAAAGTCATCGACTCCACTGGAGCAGGCGATTTCTTCGCGGCAGGATTTCTCTATGGCCACAGCCGTGGCGACAGATTGTCGGAATGTGTGCGTAAGGCATCCATTCTGGCAGCCTATGTCATAGAAGAAATCGGCACCGACCTGCCTGAACCCGTGTGGGATGCCATTCGTCGTGAAGTATCTCCCCTCAAAGCCCTTCATTCTTAGAAATATCATTCTTTTGTATGAAAAAAATACTGTTATTGATATTTGTTGCACTGTCGGGTGTGTCGCTCTCAGCACAAACACCCGAGAGCGTGCACAACATGTCCCTCGCGAAGTATCTGGAGATATTCAATGAGATGTACACAGAACTCGACGGCTACTATGTGGATACCCTCGACGCGGAGCGCGACATAAAAAATGCGGCTGCGTACATGCTGGAGCAGCTGGACCCCTACACTGAGCTCTACATTGGCGAAGAGACGGAAGACCTGGATAGGGTGACTAAGGGTAAGTATGCCGGTATAGGTTCAGTGATTTCCTACAACAGGAAGCTGAAGCGCTGCGTCATCTCCGAGCCCTACGAGGGAATGCCTGCCGCCGAGGCAGGACTGCTGCCCGGAGACGTCATCCTGGCTCAGGACGGTGTGGAATACGGAGCACCCGAAGAGGGTAAGGTGAACGACTACACAGCACGCGTCAGCAAGTCGCTTCGCGGAGAAGCGGGCACGGAGTTTAAACTCACCGTACAAAGACCCGGGCAGGAAAAACCTTTTACCGTGACCTTGCATCGTCGCACCATAACACTGCCCAACGTAGGACTCGCCAAAATCATCGATAATTCCATTGGCTACATCCTTCTGGACGCCTATTCCGAAACGACTGTCCGCGACGTGAAACGTGCAGTGCAGGAACTCAAGAAACAAGGCGCAAAAGGATTGATACTGGACCTTAGGAACAACCCAGGAGGATTGCTTTTCCAGGCAGTCGAGGTGTGTAACTTGTTCCTGCCACGAGGAAAGGAAATCGTTTCCCTGCGCGGTAAGACAGAGGAACAGAACTACTGGACAATGCAGGAACCTCTGGATGAGAAAATACCCCTGGCGGTGTTGATAAATTCTCAGACAGCTTCTTCTGCCGAGATTACCTGCGGTGCACTTCAAGACTACGACCGCGCAGTCATAATAGGTCAGCGCTCCTATGGAAAAGGACTTGTGCAGAGGCCCATGTCGATTTCTCACGATGCTGTCCTGAAAGTTACTACGAGCAAATACTACATACCTAGCGGCCGTTGCATTCAGGCTTATTCGTACAAAAACGGCATGCCCCAGCATTTGCCCGACAGCTTGGCGAAAATGTTTTTTACTGACCATGGACGCACCGTTTACGACGGGGGAGGCATCACGCCCGACATAAATATTCCTACCGACAGCATATCCGAATTTCTCATATACCTACAATCCAGCGACCAGTTGCTTGACTGGTGCTCAAAGTATCATGCTGCCCATAAAGAGATACCTTCAGCAGCAGAATTTCAGCTGACCGACGCCGACTATGCGGAATTCAAAAAATACATGAAAGAGAATGGCTTCACCTACGAAACCAGGACTCAGTCGGTGTTTAAGCTCCTGAAGGACGTAGCTCAGATTGATGGCTACGATAAAGTCGTTGGAGGAGAACTAAAGGAAATAGAGGAAAAGCTCAAGCAGAACTTCGACCACGACTTTGAATATTGGGAATCGGAGGTGCGCAAGATTGTGGAGAGCCGTATAGTGGGCTATTACTACTACCAGAAAGGTAGCAACGAATATGCTATCAGAGGCGATAAGACTGTAGAAAAAGCAGTGGAAATACTCAGTTCTCCCAAGCAGTATAAGAAAATCCTAACGCCTCCCAGCAAATAGAATGACAGATAATATGCAGGAAGATACATTCGACATACGCGCAGAGCAGTCGGCACCATCGCAGAAAGAGCGCGACTTTGAACAGGCTTTGCGTCCTTTGGAATTCGACGACTTCAGCGGACAGCAGAATGTCGTGGAAAATCTTCGCGTCTTTGTTGAGGCTGCCAAATACAGGGGAGAGCCCCTTGACCACACTCTTCTCCACGGACCTCCGGGACTGGGCAAGACGACGCTGGCAAATATCATCTCCCATGAACTCGGCGTAGGTTTCAAGCTCACCAGCGGACCAGTGCTCGACAAACCTGGAGACCTCGCAGGACTGCTGACAAGCCTGGAGCCCAACGATGTGCTCTTCATCGACGAGATACACCGCCTGCAGCCTGTCGTAGAGGAATATCTCTACTCCGCAATGGAAGACTATCGGATAGACATAATGATAGACCGTGGTCCTGCGGCGCGTTCCATTCAGATAGACCTCAATCCTTTCACTCTCATAGGAGCCACTACGCGCAGCGGACTGCTCACGGCTCCTCTGCGTGCCCGTTTTGGCATAAACCTCCACCTCGAATACTACGACGCCGAAACCCTGCAGAAAATTCTGGTGCGTAGTGCTGGAATACTTGGCGTGCCTATCTCCGACGAGGCTGCCATAGAAATAGCCGGTCGTAGCCGCGGCACGCCGCGAATAGCCAATGCGTTGCTGCGTCGCGTCAGAGATTTTGCACAGGTGAAGGGCACGGGGAGCATAGACTTGTCGATAGCCAAGACGGCGCTTCAGGCGCTCAACATAGACCGCTATGGGCTTGACGAGATTGACAACAAGATTCTACTGGCTATCATCGACAAGTTCAAAGGCGGACCTGTAGGCATTTCGACCATTGCAACAGCTGTGGGCGAAGATGCCGGCACCGTGGAGGAAGTGTATGAACCTTTCCTCATAAAAGAAGGTTTCATCAGGCGTACGCCGCGAGGCAGAGAGGTAACAGAACTGGCATACAAGCACCTGGGACGAAATCCATATACAGGTGCAACTATGCAACCTACTCTTTTTGACTGAAGGTTATGATAGCGTACAACTCCGTTAATGTTGACATTCCTGAGATAGACAGGGAAAAGGTCTCGGCATGGATACATCTTGTCGCTGCCGACTATGGGCTGAAGGTTGCAGATATTTCATATATCTTTTGCGACGACGAAAAAATCCTGGAGGTTAACAGGCAGTTCCTTCAGCACGACTACTACACAGACATCATCACTTTTAGCTATTCCACCGAACATTTCATCAGCGGCGATTTGTTTATCTCGCTCGACACTGTACGTTCCAATGCAGAGCTTGTAGGTGCCACCTACGAGGAAGAGCTGCATAGAGTCATCATCCACGGCATACTCCACCTCTGTGGTCTTAATGACAAAGGTCCGGGAGAACGAGAACAGATGGAAGCGGCCGAGAACAAAGCCCTGAAATCATATAAGGACTTATCACAATAGAATTATAATGTCACACCTCATAGACAAAGTAAAACTCACGATGAAATCGCAGGAAACCGAGGGACCGTTCGAACTCTATGTCACTCGGACTCCAGGCTATTTGTGGGCACAGTTGTTTAAGTGGTTAGGCGTTCATCCCATCACCGTCACACTCCTTTCCATCGTTATAGGTGCTTTGGCAGGTTGGTTCTTCGGCATGGAAAGCCGATGGATGAACCTGATAGGAATGCTTCTGTTGATATGGGCAAACTGGTTTGACTGTGCCGACGGGCAGCTCGCCCGCATGACAGGCAAGACAACGCTCATAGGTCGCATCCTGGACGGTTTTGGAGGCGATGTATGGTTTTTCTCCATTTACTTCTTTATATGTCTCCGCTTCACTCCGCAGTATGGCGTGTGGGTGTGGCTCCTGGCAGCTGTTTCCGGGCTCTATTGCCATTCCAAGCAATGCCAGCTGGCAGACTATTATCGCAATATACATCTTTTCTTTCAGAAAGGAAGTGCGGGAAGTGAACTGGGCAGTAGTGCATCGCAGCTGGAAGAATACAAAAATCTGCGATGGAATCGCCAAGATTGGTTTCATAAGCTCTATCTGCATTTTTATATGAGCTATACCCGAAGCCAGGAAAACATGACACCTGCCTTTCAGCAACTTTACCGAAAGATTCAGGAAAGATATGGCACGACTCTGCCTGCAGACTTATGTGAGGAGTTTCGTGCCGGTAGCCGACCGCTCATGCCTTGGTGCAACGTGCTTACATTCGACACGAGGGTAGGGGTGCTCTTTCTTACTACTCTGCTGGGAGTGCCATGGGCTTATTTCCTTTTTGAGATTATCGCTCTGGAGCCTCTGCGTTTTTATGTGAGAAACAAGCATGAACGCCTGTGTCAAAATATCGAAAAGAAATATCTCTCTCATGAAGTCTGAACGCAACATAGCCCTTATCCTTGCCGGAGGCTACGGTCGCCGCGCAAAGGCAGAATGTCCCAAGCAGTTTGTAGAGATTGACGGGCACAGCATACTGGCATATACCGCCGCTGCTTTTCAGCACCATGAGCAGATAGATGAGTTTTATGTGGTTTGTACCGACGAATGGAGTGAAAGGATAAGCGCTGAGATGCGTTCCCTGGGCTACGGCAAGTTCTCAGGAACATTTCCTGCCGGCGCCACAAGCATAGACTCCCTTCACAATGGCGTTGACGGACTGACAGCCAAAGGTTTGTCGCCACAGTCCATAGTCTTAGTTCACGAAGCCGTGCGCCCCGTAGTGTCGGAGGATATTATCACCGATGCTTTGTCAGTGTGTGGCGCGCGAGGAAATGCCATAGCAGGCATAGAGAGCTACGAGTCGTACATGAAAAGCCCCACGGGAATAGTGTCCAACGAGATGCAGTCTCGCTATGGTCTGTTCAGGGCGCAGACGCCTCATACGTTTCCACTTGGAAGTCTGCAGCAAGTTTTCGTTTTGGCTATGCAGCGTGGCATACATACTTCCCAGTCGCTGTTTACCCTTGTGAGCGAGCTGGGCTTGTTTCCGCTTTACATATCCAGAGGAGAGCAGTCGAACCTGAAAATCACTCTCCCCGAGGACCTGAAATTCTTTGAATCCCTGATAAAGGGAGGATACATAAAACTATAAGTTCCTCTCAATGTATTTCAACAAGTTGCGCTTCTTATTCCTCGTTCTTTTAGGCATGCTCTCCATGACGGGCTATGCCCAGCAGCTTGTTGGTACTGTTTTCGATGCCGATTCCGGTGAACGCTTGCCCTATGTCAACATAAAACTCGACGGCGGAAAGATTGTTACCTGCGACGGAGAAGGCAACTTCTCAATTTCCGAAAAGAGCAATGCCTATCGGTTTATCTACGTCGGCTATAAGCCTCAGACAATACGCCCTGCGAACAACTCCCAGCGACTCATCGTCAAGATGCAGCCGCAAGTGGGAGAACTGACTGAGACTGTGGTCACTGGGCGCAAGAAACACTACAGGCGCAAGGACAATCCCGCCGTAGCACTGATGCGCAAGGTGATTGCACGCAAGGATAGTAATAGCTTGAAAGGCTTGCCTTACTATCAGTTCGACAAGTATTCGCGCACACAGTTTGCTTTTAACGAAGTCACCGACAAAGTCTTTCAAGAAGGCCATTTCAAACGTATGCCCTTTCTGAAGGATTGTGTAGAAGTGTGCGACGAGACGGGAAAACTCATTCTCACCGTTTCCGATGAGGAGATTGTTGAGCGTGAGACATATAGTAGAAACCCAGAGAAACATGACGTCAGGCAGCTGGCAAAAGATACCAGAGGCGTAAGCACCCTTCTCTACACTGGCGAAATCTTGACGTCTGTACTGCAGGACTGTTTCACCGACGTAGATATCTATAAGGATAAGGTGCGCCTCTTGCAGCATCCCTTCGACAGCCCTCTATCCAGCAGTAGCGGCATCTCTTTCTACAGATATTTCATTGCCGATACTCTCGATGTTAATGGGATACGGGCTATACAGGTAGATTTCACGCCTAACAATGCCCAGGATTTTGGGTTCAGCGGTTCTCTCTACATCGCAGCCGACTCCAGCTATCAGGTTGTGCGTGTGGATATAGGAGTGCCTCCGCAGTCGTCGGCAAACTTCGTGGATAATATGCGCATCATCCAGAGCTTCCGGCAACTGCCTTCGGGCGAACATGTGCTCGAAGAGACTAACATGGTAGTGGAACTTAGTCTGGTGGATTTCCTGCAGAAATTCATGGTGAAGCGCGTTACACGCTATTCCGACTATGCCTTTGAACCAGAGGAGGAAAAAAAGGATTTCTCCTGGAATCACTACCGTCAGCAGCCTGAGGAGGGGCGCCGCGTTGACACTTTCTTGGCAGGACTTGGCAAGATGAAACTTTTCAAACCACTATTGTGGATAGGAAAGGCTTTCGTCGAAAACTATCTTGAAACATCCTCCAGTCCCGACAAACCGAGCAAGGTCGATATAGGTCCTGTGAGCAGTATGCTCTCTTTCAATAATATAGAGGGCTTCCGAATGAGGGCGTCGGCTCAGACTACAGCCAATCTCAATCCTCACCTCTTCCTGCGTGGATATGTAGCCTATGGCTTCCGCGACAGAAAAGTGAAGGGGATGGGGGAGATAACGTGGAGCTTTAACAAAAAGAAATACCTGCCACGCGAATTTCCAGTGCATAATCTGACGTTCACTTATACAAACGATATCCAGGCTCCCACCGACAAGTTCCTTACAATGGACAAGGACAATACCTTTACCTCATTTAAGTGGACCAAGGTGCGCCACATGATGTATTTCCAGCGCTTTCAGTTGCTCTACGACCGCGAATGGGAGAACAATCTGCGCATGACGTTGCAGTTCCGCCACGAAACCGATACTCCTACGGGCGATTTGCGCTATGAAAAGCTCAATGGGGAGGTGCTTAAAAAGATGCGGACTACCGACTTCACCATCGGACTGGCTTATCGTCCGGGAACAAAGTGGGTGGAAACTAAACAACACCGCAGGTCTTTGGGACACGACTATCCGGTTTATTCCATTTCGCATACTACAGGCATCAAGGGCTTCCTGGGAGGGCAATATAACTACAACCTCACTGAAATCACTCTCGAACGACGTTTCTGGCTGCAATCGTGGGGAAAGATTGACGCACAAGTGAAGGCTGGCATACAATGGAACAAAGTTCCTTTCCCTCTGCTCATAACACCAGCGGCAAATCTGAGCTATTTCATGTCGCGCAACACATTCAGCCTCATCGACAATATGGAATTTCTCAACGACCGCTACGCCTCGCTGATGCTTAGCTGGGACATCAACGGAAAAATTCTCAACCGCATACCACTCATACGCCGCCTCAAATGGCGCGAGTATATAGGGCTCAATGTCCTGTATGGAGACTTGACTTCAAAGAACAATCCATTCCTTCAACGTAATGCTGCCTCAAACAGGCTTTTCGTCTTCCCTGCCCAGTCGCATGCCATGACCAACAAGCCATATATAGAGGCTGTCATAGGACTACACAATATATTCCGTTTCTTTCACATTGAATATGTGCGCAGGCTGACCTACACCGAGGGTCTGCCAGAACGCCGTAAGTGGGGAATAAGAGGGAAATTGGAACTGGCTTTTTGAATACTTCGACAAACTTGAAAATAGCGGGCAAGATTCGCCGTCAGTAAAAACACGAAATCAATAAACAACTTATTGCGTTTTCAAATTATATTTGTATTTTTGCCGCGCATAAAAACAAAAACCAATTTAATAAATCAAATAACAATGAAAATCGAGAAAATCCACGCAAGAGAGATTCTTGACAGCCGTGGCAACCCCACGGTAGAAGTAGAAGTAACACTTGAAAATGGTGTTATGGGTCGTGCTGCTGTTCCCAGCGGTGCAAGTACTGGTGAAAACGAAGCTCTTGAGCTCCGTGATGGTGACAAGAACCGTTACCTCGGAAAAGGCACTTTGAAGGCTGTAGAGAACGTCAACACTATCATCGCTCCCGCACTCAAGGGTGACTGTGTTCTTGACCAGCGCGCCATCGACTACAAGATGCTTGCCCTCGACGGCACACCTACAAAGTCTAAGCTCGGCGCTAATGCCATCCTCGGCGTTAGTCTTGCTGCTGCTCAGGCTGCTGCCAAGGCTCTCAACATACCTCTCTATCGCTACATCGGCGGTTGCAACGCATACACACTCCCCGTTCCTATGATGAACATCGTGAATGGTGGTGCTCATAGCGATGCTCCTATTGCTTTCCAGGAATTTATGATTCGCCCCGTTGGTGCTTGCTGCGAACGCGAAGCTATCCGCATGGGTGCTGAAGTGTTCCACAACCTCGCTAAGCTCCTCAAGGCTCGCGGTCTCTCCACAGCAGTAGGCGACGAGGGTGGTTTCGCTCCTAACTTCAACGGCATTGAGGACGCCCTCGATACTATCGTTGAGGCTATCAAGGCTGCCGGCTACGTGCCTGGTAAGGACGTGAAGATTGCCATGGACTGCGCAGCAAGCGAATTTGCTGTTCAGGAGAACGGCGAATGGTTCTACGACTATCGTCAGCTCAAGAATGGCAAGCAGAAAGATCCTAATGGAAAGAAACTTAGCGCAGAAGAGCAGATTGCATATCTCGAAGAACTCATCACGAAATATCCTATCGACAGCATCGAGGACGGTCTGGACGAGAACGACTGGAACAACTGGGTTAAGCTCACACAGCGCATTGGCGACCGTTGCCAGCTCGTAGGCGACGACCTCTTCGTAACTAACACCAAGTTCCTTGAGAAGGGTATCCAGCTGGGTGCTGCAAACAGCATTCTGATCAAGGTTAACCAGATTGGCGCTCTCACAGAGACTCTTGAAGCTATCGAAATGGCTCATCGTCATGGCTACACTACAGTTACCAGCCACCGTTCTGGCGAAACTGAGGATACCACTATTGCCGACATCGCCGTTGCCACCAACAGCGGTCAGATCAAGACAGGTTCTCTCAGCCGCACCGACCGCATGGCTAAGTACAACCAGCTCATCCGCATCGAGGAGCAGTTGGGTGATGTAGCATCTTATGGCTATGCTAAGCTGAAATAAAGATTTGTACTTTTTTCATTGACCTCCGCCGCGTGCGTCTATATGCCGTGGCGGAGGTTTTCTTTTTTTATTTTGCCTTTTCCAATGTTGCACCTCATCCTGACACGCTTCAATCTTCGTATATGGGCAGAAGATAAAAATGGCAATCAGACATTCACCGATGAATGGCTTCGTGAACGCGTCATTTTATTTGAGACATATTGTTTGCCAAGCATTATGGCTCAAACGTGTAAAGATTTCAAATGGGTAATACTTTTCGACGAGGAGACTCCTGAGTGGCTCGTGGAAAAAATCAGGCTTTGGCGAGACGACTTACCGCAGATAATGGCTATCTCTGTCCGTAGGGGTAGTCCAGGCATGTTCCGTAGGATATTCAGGGAAGTTGCCATATCTGAGGCAGACTGCCGCGGCGGAAGGCTGCTCACAACATCACTCGACAATGACGATGCCCTGAGCTGCGATTTTGTGGAAAAGATTCAGCAAAAGGCAAAGCAGCTTGACAGCGGAACTTTTATAAGCTATCGCTACGGCATTCAGTACTTCACAGGGATGAAGTTGGCTCTCAGCCTTCCCTGCACCTACAACCACTTTGCCAGCTACGTAGAAGACTACGAAAAGCCTGAAGACATACGGACCTTCTTCAGACTTAATGCTCATTCGCATTTGAAGAATGTCCCACACGACGAAGTCGTCATTGTCGATAATAAGGAAGAACCCATGTGGCTGGAAATAGTGCATACTTCTAATAGGTCCAACGACGTACACATGGCTGTACGCTTACACCTTATTACTGATTCTGGAATGTTGGAGCAAACTTTTGGAGTCAAAGGTGTTGAACTTTCTACGCACCCCTGGAGGATTTTCTGTTCTCAATATATTCCACGCTTCTTCCGACAATTGAAGCGTAGGCTTATATAGTAGGATGCTCACATGGGACATACATGCGAAAATCCCTCGCCATAGTCTTAAATCCCTAAAAACTTACCACCTTTTTCAGCCTAAATCCTTATTTTTGCAGGCAAATATAAAAAATCAGATACCTATGAAAGTAAGACCTATTGATATCCTGTCAGATGTGGCAGCTGTTGTCTTTTTCCTTATCCTGAGTTTTGCTTATTTCATCACTCCTGTTAGCGAAGGGCTGGAACTCGGCGGCCACGATATTGCTGCCAGCGTAGGGCAAGGACGTGAACTGACAGAGTTCCATGAGAGAACAGGCGAATATACGCGTTGGACGAACAACGTATTCAGCGGAATGCCTACATATCAGATTTCTCCGTCTTACAAGTCGTCAGAGGTTCTGAGTACAATAAAAGAAGTGTTTCAGGTAGGCACTACTGGTGCAGTATCTTACGTGTTCCTGTATCTTTTGGGCTTCTACCTGTTGATGCGCGCATTCGGAATACGTCCTTTGTTGGCAACTCTCGGCTCTGTTCTTTGGGCTTTCTCTTCGTATTTCTTCATCATCATAGCCGCAGGGCATATATGGAAAGTCCTCACCTTGTGTTTCATTCCTCCCACAATAGCCGGACTGGTTCTATGCTACCGGGGACACTATCTCTGGGGAGGAATAGTGACGGCTATTTTTTCGGCACTGCAGATTTTTTCCAATCATCTGCAGATGTCCTACTATTTCCTTTTCCTCATGCTCTTCGTCGTCATCGCATACCTTGTGGATGCTATAGTACGTAGGAAGAAAATAGCATGGCTAAAGGCAACAGGCATCATTATTTTGGCTGGAATAATCGGTATAATGGCAAATCTGCCCAATCTCTACCATACCTACGAATATAGCAAGCAAAGCATGCGTGGTCCGGCAGAGCTGACACCCCTGCCTAATGAGGCTGCAGAAGCTACCGATGGAGGTTTGGAGCGCGACTACATAACGCAGTGGAGCTACGGCATTGATGAGTCCTTTACGCTTCTCGTGCCCGACTTCAAGGGCGGTGGCTCTTCCAGCGTGATGGATTATCCTGGAGTTGAAGACTTGGATGGCTATGACGAATTTATGCAGTATGCCGGCTCCACGCAACAGGCGCTTCAGGAAAGCGGCGCACAGGTGCAGATACCTGGGCTTCATCGTTACTGGGGCGAACAGCCCTTCACCGTAGGGCCTGTATATGTAGGAGCCTTGGTATGTTTCCTTTTCATCCTTGGGCTGTTCTTTGTGCGCGGACCAATGAAATGGGCGTTGCTCTTTTCTACCATTCTGTCCTTCCTCTTCGCATGGGGGCATAACGACCCGTGGTTCACTAATTTCTGTATCGACCACCTGCCGTTGTACAATAAGTTCCGTACTCCATCTTCGGCACTCGTCGTGGCAGAATTTGCCATGCCTTTACTTTCAATCTTATGTGTAGCGCAAATAATAAAATATCCTAACGACCTCCTCCACTCTCTACGGGGTAGGATAGGGCTCGGCGTATCCTTGACTCTTACCGCAGGTTTATGCCTCCTCTGGGCGTTGTTCCCCGGTGCAGCAGGGAGTTGCATCTCTCAGCAAGACTCTCAGATGCTGGATGCCATAGGGCAGGCGTTCGGCATGGATTTCGCTGCTGGCTATCGTAGTGCCATTACTTCTATGCACCATGCTATTCTCTCTGCAAGTGCTTGGCGCTCTCTCTTAGTCATAGTTCTCGGTCTTGGCTGCATCATGATTTATGTTTGGACTCGCCGCGGCGAGGACTCTCCTGTGCGCAGCGGTTTTTATGGAGCCTTGCTCAGTGGTGCACTCCTTTTGATTTGCACTGTTGATATGTGGAGCATAAACCGTCGTTATCTCAACGAACAGTCGTTCACCGACCCAGTTCAACTGAAACAACTGCAGCCGACTGCAGCCGACCAGGTTATATTAAAGGATAAGTCAGACTATCGTGTACTCAGTTTCGCAGAAGGAAATCCTTTCAACGAAACGAGCAATAAGACGGCATACTTCCATCAGAGCATAGGTGGCTATAATCCGGCAAAGCTTCATAGGTTCCAGGATTTGATAGACCGCAAGGTGGCTCAGGAGATGCAGACCTTTGCAGCATACATCAACGATGCCGAAGGAGATATGTCTAAAGTGCCGGGAGATAGCGTCGCCTCAGTTCTGAACATGCTCAATGCAAAGTATATCGTATTTGGCAGTCGCGAAAATCAGGTAGTGCAAAATCCCTATGCCAATGGCAACGGGTGGTTTGTTGGCAAAATTGACTTCGTGGATGATGCCGATGCCGAGATGAAGGCTCTGCAGACTCTTGATACAAAACATGCCGCCGTGGCAGACAAGAAGTTCCGCGAAGTCCTCGACGGCTCTCCTCTGGATAGCGGTAGGGTAGAACTTAAATCTCGCGAGGCAAACAGCATCTCTTACGAAGTTAGCTCACCTCGCGGTGGTGTTGCTGTATTCAGCGAGGTGTTCTATCCTGGTTGGGATGTCTTGGTCGACGGTAAGCCTGCCGAGCTGGGACGCGTCAACTACATACTGCGTGCCTTACGTGTAGAGCCAGGTACCCATAAGGTTGAAATGAAATATGAGCCCGCCAGCGTATCTATGACGGAGACTATCGCATTCCTTGCCCTGGGGTTGATACTTCTGGCATTTGTTGTTGCCTTCGTCTTCGCATTGCGTACCGCTATGGTGAAATATCGTAATTCTGCGATGAAATCGTAGTTTTTTGTTCAATTTAGTCTAATAAATATATAATTGGCATAATAGGCAGACTTAAACCTATCCATACTTTATATTTAAATAATTTTAGGGGTGCTTGACCGATTTCGGCGGCTGAGATTATACCCTTATTAACTGAACGGGACAATTCCCGCGTAGCGAAAAATTAATTTAAAAACCAAATGAAAAGCTCTTTTCCTTGTGGTGCATTCCTGCTGATTTGCACCATGGCATTTCCTATGCAGGCTAATGCCGCAAATGTCTTGGACTATCCCAAAGGTCAAACTCCCGACAGCACGCTCCAGGAGGCTATCGTCGTAGCCACCCGTGCCGAGGAGAGTACTCCCATCGCATTTACAAATTTGGATAAGGATGAAATAGAAAGGGTGAATACCGGGCGCGACATTCCTTTTCTGCTATCCACCTTGCCCAGCGTCACAGTGGCAAGCGATGCCGGTGCGGGTATTGGCTATACTTATCTTAAAATCCGTGGCACCGACCCTACACGAATAAATATCACGGCAAATGGTATTCCTCTCAACGATGCTGAGAGTAATGCTATCTATTGGGTAAACATGGGCGACTTTGCTTCTTCGCTCAACAGCATTCAGGTTCAGCGAGGAGTGGGGACAAGCACCATCGGAAGTGGTGCCTTCGGTGCCAGCGTCAGCATGCATACCGAGACAATCTCCCCAAAACCTTATTTTCAGCTTGACTTGAGTGGAGGCAGCTATGCCACACATAAGGAAACGGCACGTTTCTCTACCGGGCTTCTCGGCGGACACTGGGGCTTCAGCGGCAGACTTTCTAACATAGGCACCGACGGCTATATCGACCGTGCCTCTGCCCGCCTCAATTCCTATTTCCTCCAAGGCGGATATTTCAGCGATAAGACCATAGTGAAGTTCATCACCTTCAACGGCACTGAGCGGACATACCTTTCTTGGGACTATGCCAGCAGGGAGGATATGGAGAAATATGGCAGGACCTACAACCCCAGTGGCAAGTACAAAGATAACGACGGCAATACGCAATTCTACAAGGACCAGATTGACGACTATCATCAGCAGCACTATCAACTGCATTGGACTCAAAACTTCCTGCCAGAGCTGACCATGAACCTCTCGTTGCACTACACCAAAGGACTTGGCTATTACGAAACATACAAGAAAGACCGTACTCTCTACGAATATGCCATACAGCCGCTCCCTTCGCAGGAATATAGCGACTTGGTGCGCCGAAAATACAGTTCTGCCGACTTCTTTGGCACGGTCTTCAATCTGCGCTATAAGAAGAATGGTCTTGACGCAGTCATAGGCGGCGGATGGAATGAGTATAAGGGAAAGCATTACGGCAAGGTAGTGTGGGTGCGCAGCTACGAGGGCAGTCTGCCGCCTGAGAACGAATACTACAGGAATAAGTCGGACAAGAAAGACTTTAACATTTTCGCTCGCGCCAGCTATCAGTTCCTACGAGGCTTGACGGGTTACGTTGACTTACAGTATAGGTATGTAGATTACGACATCGACGGTCCCAGCGATGAGTGGTATGGTCCTGGCGACCCCGTAAAGTTCAATTTCCACAATAATTTCAGTTTCTTCAACCCCAAGGCTGGATTGTTCTACAGAATAACCCCCAACCATACGGTCTTCTTCTCCTATGGCATGGGACATAAGGAGCCCACACGCAACGACTACGAGGCTGTTCTCTGGACCACTTCAGTGCCGCGCAGCGAAACGCTGAACGACTTTGAGCTGGGCTATAATCTGAAGTTGAAAAAGTTCTCCCTTGGCGTCAACTTCTACTATATGCACTATAAAGACCAGTTTGTGATGACTGGCGAGCAGGACCAGAATGGCGAGTTTGTCACCAAGAACGTCGGAAAGTCCTATCGCCGCGGTGTGGAGCTTACGGCAGCCTGGACTCCTATACGGTTTTTCCGTTGGGATGCCAATCTCACGTGGAGCCGCAACCGCATCAAGGACTATACCGTAGTGCTCGACGACACCGGCGAGGCATATAACATGGGCGATACTCCTATCTCCTATAGTCCTAGTCTTATCTTCAACAATATCTTCTCTGCACATTGGAAAGGTCTTGATGTGTCGCTCCACACTCAATACGTCGGCAGGCAATATATGACGAATACCGGACTGAAGAGTTTTGAACAGGACGGAAAGCAGATATCTACCATGCTGAAGGCATTTTGCACTACAAACCTCAACCTCAGCTATACCTTCGACTTCATTCCTCGCGTCAAGTCTCTTACTATAGGCGCAACAGTCTATAATATGTTCGGAATGAAGTATGAGGCAAACGGCTCTGCTTATGCCTGCCTGAAGTCCGACGGTAAAGGCGGGGTCATGGGCTATCAGAATTCCGACTGGGATTCCTACGCGGCTTTCTCTGCCCAGGCTCCGGCACATTTCATCGTGCGTGCAAGTGTTCGTTTCTAAACTCAATTCTCACTAATGGACTGGTTGCTTACCCTCGACGCCCTGGGCACGATATGCGGGCTTGTCTATCTCTATCTTGAGTACAATGCCCGCATACAGCTGTGGCTCGTCAGCATGGTGATGCCTGCCATAGATATATTTGTCTATTTCCAGGCAGGTCTCTATGCCGACTTCGGCATGGCAATCTACTATCTGCTTGCAGCCATCTATGGGTGGGCTGTATGGCGTGGAATATTCGGACGTGGCGACAACGGCTCTTCCCGTAAGAAGGAACTGCCCATAACGCGTTTTCCTCATAAAGGCATCTTGCTCATTTTTGGCGTATTCATCGCTATTTGGGGGGCTATGTATTGGGTGTTGACAACATTCACAAACAGCACCGTCCCCTTCGTCGATAGCCTTGCCAACTCACTCTCCATCGTAGCCCTGTGGATGCTCTCGCGCAAGTACGTGGAACAATGGCTGCTGTGGTTCGTCGTCGATGCCATATTATGTGTGCTCTATATATATAAAGGAGTGCCCTTCCATGGCATTCTCTATGGTTTCTATACCGTTATGGCTATCATAGGCTACAGGAAATGGGTGAGCCTAATGAGCGAAAAACAATGACAAAAAAGAGAAGCAAAACACTTTGCTTCTCTTTTTTGTAGGTTTATGCTATCTTTGCGCACGAAATAAAAAACAATAAAAAATTCATATATGACAGCCAACGAAATTAGAGAATCGTTTAAGCAGTATTTCAAGGAGCACGGACACCTTGTAGTTCCTTCGGCTCCCATGGTAGTCAAGGACGACCCCACTCTCATGTTTACCAATGCAGGCATGAATCAGTTCAAGGATGTAATTCTTGGCCATGCCGAGCCCAAGAGCCGCCGCCAGACCGACTCGCAGAAATGCCTTCGCGTCAGTGGTAAGCACAACGACCTTGAGGAGGTGGGACACGATACTTACCACCACACAATGTTCGAAATGCTTGGAAACTGGAGCTTCGGCGACTATTTCAAGGAGGAGGCTATCGACCTGGCATACGGATATCTTGTCGACCGACTTGGCATCGACCCCAAGGACCTTTACGTAACAGTGTTCGAAGGCTCCAAGGAAGACGGTCTTGCGCGCGACGATGAGGCTGCAGCCATCTGGTCACGCCATTTCCCTGCCGACCATATCATAAACGGTAATAAGCACGACAATTTCTGGGAGATGGGCGATACAGGTCCCTGTGGTCCTTGCTCGGAAATACACATCGACAGCCGCAGCGCCGAGGAAAAGGCAAAAGTCCCCGGTGCCAGCCTCGTAAACAAGGATGACCCTCAGGTCATCGAGATTTGGAACATTGTCTTCATGCAATACAACCGCAAAGCCGACGGTAGCCTGGAGCCACTGGCACAGCGCACTGTCGATACCGGCATGGGCTTTGAACGCCTTGTCAGGACTTTGCAGGGCAAGACGTCAAACTACGACACCGACGTTTTCCAGCCTATCATCCGCAAGATTGAAGAACTCACCGGCATACGCTATGGTGCCGCAGAGGATTCTGATGTTGCCATGCGCGTCATCGCCGACCACCTGCGTGCCATCTCTTTCTCTATAGCCGACGGGCAGCTTCCTTCCAATGCTAAGGCAGGATATGTGATACGCCGCATCCTGCGCCGCGCAGTGAGATATGCCTACACCTTCCTCGGACAGAAGCAGGCATTTATCTATAAACTCATACCCACGCTGGTGGCAGAGATGGGCGGAGCCTATCCCGAACTGCCAGCGCAGCAGCAACTCATAACGAAGGTCATGAAGGAAGAGGAAGACGCCTTCCTCCGCACACTTTCCACGGGTATTGCTCTTCTCGACGGTGTCATTCGTGAGACAAAGGAGGCTGGTAGCGATACGGTGGCTGGCGAACGTGCCTTCACTCTTTTCGACACCTATGGTTTCCCGCTCGACCTCACGGAGCTGATATGCTCCGAAGCCGGTCTGAATGTTGACGAGGCAGGCTTCAATGTCGAGATGCAGAAGCAGAAGGAACGTGCCCGCAACGCCGCTCAGGTAGAAACGGGCGACTGGGTAGTCCTGGCTGAAGGCGAGAGCCATTCTGTCGCTTGGGACTCTACCGAGGCAGAGACCAGGATTTTGCGCTACCGCCGCGTGGAGCAGAAGAAACACGCATTCTTTGAACTTGTTCTCGAAACGACTCCCTTCTATGCTGAGATGGGTGGTCAGGTCGGCGACTCAGGAAAGTTGCAGAATGCCGATGAAACCGTTGAGATTTTCGACACAAAGAGCGAGAACGGACTTGCTGTTCATCTGACGAAGAAACTTCCTTCCAATCCCGAAGCTAACTTCACGGCTCTCGTTGATATCAATGCTCGCCGTAACAGCGAGGCAAACCATACTGCCACACACCTTCTCGACCAGGCTCTGCGCGAGGTCCTTGGTACGCACGTGGAGCAGAAAGGCTCATTTGTGTCTCCCGACTACCTTCGTTTCGACTTTTCGCATTTCCAGAAAGTCACTCCCGAGGAAATCCGTCAGGTTGAGCGCATCGTCAACCGCCGCATACGCGAGGATATCCCCCTGCAGGACCACCGCGATGTGCCTATGGACGAGGCAAAGAAACTGGGTGCCATTGCCCTTTTCGGAGAGAAGTATGGCGACAAGGTACGTGTTGTTCAGTTCGGCAAGAGCGTTGAGTTCTGTGGCGGATGCCATGCCAGGAGTACCGGACGTCTGGGTATGTTCCGCATTGTCGGCGAGTCGAGCGTGGCTGCCGGTGTGCGCCGCATAGAGGCTGTCACGGGCGACAAGGCAGAGGAAAGCGTATATGTAATGACCGACATGCTCATTTCTCTTAACCAGTTCTTCAACAATGCCAAGGACCTTCGTGCCGCTATAAGCAAAATGGTTGAAGAGAACGAAGGCTTGAAGAAGGAAGTGGAAGCCTTCATCAAGCAGAGCAACGCGCAGACAAAAGATGCCTTGCTGAAGAGTGCCGAGACCATCCACGGAATCAAGTTGATAGCTGTTGTCCTCCCCGGCGAGGAAGAAAGCAGCACCGTCAAGGACTTGGCTTTCCAGATTTCCGGCGAGATACCCGAGAATCTGTTCTGCGTCCTTGGTAGTCAGTTCGAGGGCAAGCCTTGCCTGACATTGATAATAAGCAAGAATCTTGTGCAGAGCCACGACCTTAACGCCGGGCAGATAGTAAGAGAAGCTGCTAAGCTCATCAAGGGCGGAGGCGGCGGTGCTCCTCACTTTGCCACTGCAGGCGGAAAGGACAGCAGCGGCTTGGAGGCTGCACTCAACAAAGTAATCGAACTCTCCGAGCTGTTCTAAGTTCAGGAAGTTCTCCCGACGATAATCCAGTGAGCCTACGCCATAGGGTTTCGCTCTCACTGGGAACTATAAAAGAAGCGGTTTAATCGGATTTTTTCCGGTGAAACCGCTTTTCTTTTTCCTTTACGTTTTTTTCAGTTATGAGTATCTATACTGAAAACTTTAGCTGTGTATTTGTTGCCAAAGATAATTTTGAAGATTGTCTTGCCGTCCTTAAGCTTCGATGATGCTCGCACCATGGCGCGGTATCTGATGCCCTGTCCCGGCTCGATGGCTGTGATGGTGGCTGCTGGAGAGATTTTTATGTATTTGCTGTCCGACGTTATGAGCGGTGCTACGTCGAAGAGTGTTTTCTCTCCGCGGTTGTATATCTCAAATGAAATATACAGTTCCTCGCCGGCATCGATGCCGTGGTTATCGTTTTCGTCGCTTATGACGACATGTTCCACTTCGAGGTCTATCCAGCGGTTGTTGGCAGCAGGCGATGTCTTGCGCGTCTTGCGGTACGTTATGTCATCGTCATCCTCCATGCCCTGATGTCGGTTTTTCTCGATGGAACCGTTGTTTTGTGCATCTTTCTTGTCCATCTCTGCCCCTATGGCAGCGCCGCCGGCACCTCCGAGAACCATGCCCACGGCAGCACCGATGCGCGAGCCGCGGTGACCGCCTAGAATACCTCCTATCGCCGAGCCGAACATTCCGCCCAGACCGCTGCCGGTAGCCGCGGCTCCAAACTGGCTGGAGGTGCAGCTGCATAGGGTCATTGTGCAGCAGAGGAGAAGTATCACACCTTTCTTCATGATTCTGTGTTTTTAGGCTTGTCCAGGCTTATTTTACCTGAACGACCAAGTATTTGCTTATGCTCCAGAAACGCTCCGGGTCGGAGACGCGCAGAGTGTATTGTCCGCTGGCATCTTTGTCGAGGCTATAGGTTCCTGCAGGGTGGTTTGTAAGCACCTTGGCACTCTTGGAATAGAGTGGTATCACCTTCTTCACGCGGTAGTCTATGCGTGTGAAGTAGTCGCGGTTGAAGTTGCCTGATTTCAGAACGTCGCCATGTTGCAGGATGTTCTGTTCACGCAGTTCTTTCTTTGTGCCAAAGACGTAGTAGGCAGTGTGGATAGCCTTGTCCTGCTGGTCTATGGTCTGAGTGTTTTTCTCTATGGTCTTTGTCTTTTGCTCGTTGCTTTGAGCCAGGGTGTTTACGTTCTCGTTGAGCGAGGTGATTTGTTTGTCCTGCTCAGCGATGCGAATGTCGCGCTGTTGCAGTTGTTTCTGCAGCTCGCCTATCTGCACATCCTTCTCAGCCATCTGTGCCTCAAAGTTTTTCACCATTTCATCGAGAGTGCTCTTCATCTTGTTGTTCTT
>JAFYFI010000139.1 GCA_017543785.1 Alloprevotella sp. | reverse complement strand
GCATCAGCTTTCCAAGCCCCACGGTGTATTCGCCCCGCCCGCAGCCAAGCTCCAGCACGATGGGATTGCAGCTATGGAAGAAGTCCTTGTGCCACCGGCCACGCAGGGGGAAGTCCTCCTGCATGTGGGCAGCCATCGGGCATTCCACCACCAGCGGGTTCGCCGCCATCTCGGCGAACTTGGCAAGCTTTCCTTTGCTCATTTATTTCTCGAACGTGAAGTGCGTGGTCCCTATGTTGTGCCCGTCGGCAAAGATATCGACGCGGTAGTTGCCGGCACTCAAGGCTTCAGCCACATCCCAGTAAACCGTCACGCTCTGCTCCTCGCCCGTGTACTCGATGTCCTTTCGGATGCTGTACTCGAGCTGGCGGTTCTCGTAGGCAAAGGTGCCGCCCTTGGTGAGGACGTCGCCCGTGGGAGTCGTGATGCGGACATAGATGCTGCGAATGCCTGTCGAGGTCGTGACGTTGCGGGCTATCGAGAAGCCGATGACGAACTTCTTCACGTCCTTTATCTTCTTCGCAGCCTTGCCCTTTTTGTTATGGCCAACGGCATAGATGCCCGTTGCGTCGAGTTGGCTGGCGATGGCCACCTTGTCGGAGAGCGACTCGTTCTCGGTCGAGAGGTTTGAGATGTGGCGGCGTGCCTGCTCGTTCTGCGTCTTGAGGTTCGTGTTCTCGCGCTCAAGCGCCTCGTTCATGCGGTTGAGCGAGTCGATTTGCAGGACGTAGCTGCGCAACACTTCGCGCAGAGTGGCGAGCTCCTTCTTCAGTCGCATGATTTCTGCCGCGTCGCTGCTCTTCACGCGCCGCAGCTCCTCCAGTAGTTCCTCGGTTCGCTTCTGTTCAATCTCGAGCTGAGCCACGAGCGAGTCGTTGTTGATTTGCATCTTCATTTCGTTGTACTGCATGGCGAACTGCTCGTACTCGTTCTCCATCTCGAGTTTGTCCATCTCAGCCAGCTCGAGCATCTGCTTGCTTTCGAGCTTCTGCTGGCGCATAGTATATAGGAGGAAGCCGATGACACCTGCCACCAGCAACGCCACCAGGCTGAGGATTATCTTTGTTTTCTTGTCCATACCTTTATTATTATACGGTTTTGTCTGCAAAGATACGAAAAAGTATGAAAAGTGAAAAGTGAAAGGAAAATAATTAATAAGAATTAAGAAAAGTTTATTCACCATAGGAGCAGATTAACAAAATACTTGTACCTTTGCAGGTAATCTCGGGTGGAAGAACTACCTATTTGCAGCCTATCGAAATATATATGAAAAGACTTATACTGAGCGCCGCCTTATTATTTCTCCTGCCGGCATACAGCTACCTTTGGAGCTGCGATTGGCAAAGCTGTCAGGACTGTCAGCAAGTCCCGGACAACCAGGACGTAAAGGCTGAGCGTGTTGTGACGGGCGACGAACGGACTGAACTCTATCTGCCTCTTGTCGAAGGGAAACGCGTGGCGCTGTACAGCAACCAGACCGGACTCGTAGGGCCAGACCACCGTCATGTGCTCGACGTGCTTGTGGAAAAGGGTGTGAGGATGACGGCCATTTTCTCGCCCGAACACGGCTTCCGAGGCCATGCCGATGCGGGAGCAGTAGTGGCCGACGAGGTGGACGGGCAGACTGGTATCCCCATCCTTTCGCTCTACGGGCAGAACCGAAAGAAACACCTCGGCGAGGAAGCCATGAGCATGTTCGACGTGCTACTTGTTGACATTCAAGATGTTGGTCTGCGCTATTATACGTACTACGTGACGATGTGCCACCTGATGGATGCTTGCGCGAAGTACGGACGAGAGGTCATCATACTGGACCGCCCCAACCCCAACGGGCACTATGTGGACGGCCCAATCCTGGATATGTCGCTGCGCAGCGGAGTGGGATACTTGCCTATCCCCGTCGTGCACGGCATGACGCTTGGCGAACTGGCACGCATGGCTGTTGGAGAGAAGTGGCTGAACGAGGGAAATGAGTGCAGGCTGACGGTAATCCCCTGCCTGAACTATACTCACCAGACGCACTATGCCCTGCCTGTAGCGCCGTCGCCCAACCTGCCCAACATGCAGTCCATCTACCTCTACCCTTCCCTCTGCCCGTTCGAAGGAACTGTGGTCAGCATGGGACGCGGCACGGACAAGCCTTTCCAGCAGTATGGTCATCCTGGGATGCAAGCGTGCCATACCTACTCCTTTACCCCGCAAAGCATGCCAGGAGCCACACGTCCTACGCTACTTGGGGAGAAGTGCTACGGACGTGACCTCTCTGCCATTCCCTATGATTCTATTTGGCGCAGCCAGATGAGTCTGGCCTATGTCATAGATGCCTATCGGTGTCTGAAGGCTGAGGGCAAGGCAGACGGCTTCTTCACCTCATTCTTCGACAAGCTGCTGGGCCGCACCTACGTCCGTGAAATGATTGAAGCGGGACGCAACGAAGCAGAAATCCGAGCCCGCTGGCACGACGAAGTAGAGGAGTTCAAGCAGAAGAGGCAGAAATACCTTCTGTATGAATAGACTTCATGTTTCGAATGTGCTCTGTGATTTTACCGAACACCAATATAAATAATGATATGGCAGGCGTGTCTAATTGCGCAGTTAAAACTGTCAAATGGCCTACTTAGACGTGTCGAATTGCCCTCTTAGACGTGTCTGTTTGGCTCGCCAGCCTGCCCGTCCCTGCCCTCATCCATGGCCAAGTTTTCTATCTCTCAGCTACGGTGCATAGCATACGAAAAAAATCTTGAATTATGCAAGCAATTTGGTAATTATTTTCATACAAAAATGCAGTTTTTTGGGGGGCGCGGGTGAGAAAGTAGGAAAGTAGAAAAGTAACTTATAGACAGGAAGCGAAAACGGGTGCTTCAAATGCCCTTGACGTAATTCACGCCTCCGAGGCAAAAAGAAGCGCTCAACGGGGCTTGAAACGAGAATTTAAAATTCTCAGAATTTTAACTTGCCTTTCACTACGGCTGACACACCCTTGGTTGAAGTCAAGCTCTTTGGCCTCATAGAAGAGAACATGAGTGAGTGAAGAAAGGCTGTGTCTATTACAATTACAGTTATTACAATTAAAAAAAATGAATGACAATAACCCCTATATATTTTATATATAATTAATATAATATAGTATATATATAAGAAGGGGTAATTGTAACATCAAAACAAGAAACTGTAACAACTGTAATTGTAATGAATGTCCAATTTAATTTCATCTAAAAAGCAGATATACAACGAGATACAGAACCTGTAAGGCTGATGCTCTCAGGATTTCCGGCCTCGAAATGTGACAAAAAACTTCAAAAAAAGCCTCTTTCAGACCTCGAAACAAGTACTGAAACCCCTCGTTCAGATGCTTTTTCCTCTATTTGGCGCATCTTTCCTCGCCGCAAAAATTCAAACAAAAGACCTCTTTCGGATGTTTTTTTTTGCACGAAACAGGGCTTTCAACACGCGAAAACGGCACTCGTGGCACGTCAATTGTCACAAAAATACACGTTAAACTGTCCATCGCAGCACGTTAACTGTCACAACTAAGCACGTTAAAATGGCCAACAACACACGTATAATTAGCAAACTTCACACGTGTCGTTTGCATTTTACATACGTGTCGTTTGCCATTAACTTGTTGATACTTCATTGGGCACGAACGCTCT